>UQVZ01000004.1 GCA_900544675.1 uncultured Bacteroides sp. | reverse complement strand
AAAGGGTTCTGCTGCCTTATGCAAGAAATAAAAAATGGAATTGATAGAACCCACCTTAAAAACAAATGATTATGGAGCATAAAACAAATTTATTCTTATCGTTGATACTCAGTGCAACGGGTTGTTGCACATTACCGAGTTGCCAAGAGCAAAAAAGTGCTGATGAATTGCCCCAAATCTGCACCGTCAGTGCCGACACCATCGTCTATCTGCAAGAAGGAGAGAAAGCTCCGTCATGCAAAATCAACCTGGATTTCACCTACCTGAAACCTACGGCAGAAACCGATTCGGTTTCTCTGAAAATCAACACGACCATTCAAAATACCCTTTTCGGCAAACCTTATGCAACCCTTCCGCCCGAAGCCGTGCTGCCCACCCTCACCGACAATTATATCAGCAACTATAAAACCGACGTGAAGGAACTCTTCGAGGCTGACTTGCACAACGGAATGAAGGGAGACGATATCCCGGCATGGTACAATTATGAATACCAGCTGAATACCGAAATGACACAAGGCAGGAAAGGCGTATGGAACTACACCTTAACCAATTACCGGTACACGGGTGGCGCACATCCGAACACGCAAATCACATGCCTGAACATCGACCCGAAATCGGGCAAGATATTGAAAGAGGCTGATGTATTCAACTCGAAAGATACAGCCAATATCTGCAAGCTTATCATGAACGAGCTGATAAAAGAAGCGAACAAACGACTGAATACCGATACCATCACCTCACTGGACGGACTACAGGAACAGGGAATCTTACTGGACACTTACTTATATATCCCTTCCAACTTCCTGCTGGGAAAGGACGGCGTTACCTTTTATTATAACCGCTATGAAATTGCTCCTTATTCGGCAGGCGATTTCCAGCTGACGGTAAATTACGACGATATTCAATCTTACATGAAATACTAACTTCTTGATTATGGACATCCTATTGAACTATTTTCCCAACCTGACCGATATACAAAAAGAGCAATTCGCCGCACTGGGTGATTTGTACACTGACTGGAACAGCAAAATCAATGTTATTTCCAGAAAAGACATCGGGAACCTGTACGAACACCATGTGCTCCACTCGCTGGGTATAGCGAAAATCATCTCGTTCCGTCCTGGGACAGAGGTGATGGACTTAGGAACCGGAGGCGGATTTCCGGGTATCCCGCTAGCCATACTTTTTCCGGAAGTATCATTTCATCTGATAGATAGCATCGGGAAAAAAATAAAAGTGGCAACAGAAGTAGCCAATGCCATCGGACTGAAGAACGTAACCACCCGTCAGTGCCGGGGGGAAGAAGAAAAAGGCCTGTTCGATTTTGTGGTGAGCCGCGCCGTAATGCCCTTGGGCGACCTGCTGAAAATAGTGCGCAAGAATATTAAAAAGGAACAGCATAACTCTTTGCCCAACGGACTGATTTGCTTGAAGGGAGGCGAGCTGCAACACGAAATCCAGCCCGTAAAAAACCAAGCCATGGTGACCGAACTGAACAGTTTTTTTAAAGAAGAGTATTTCGACACAAAGAAAGTAATATACGTCAGTATAAACAAAAAATAGGAAAGGCACCTGAAAGCAATGAATATAAAATGTTTTGAATTTAATATGTTCCCCGTCAACTGCTATGTGCTTTCTGACGAAACGGGAGAAGCCGTCATCATCGATGCAGGATGTTATTACCCCGAAGAGCAACAACGGTTGAAACAATATATCACCGATAACCATTTGTCGGTGAAGCACTTGCTCGACACACATCTGCATCTGGACCATATATTCGGCAATCCGTTCCTGCTGCGCGAATTCGGATTGAAAGCCGAAGCATGTCAAGCAGACGAATTCTTGCTTGAAAGGATGCCTGCCATGTGTAATGCATTCGGTTTCAAGCCCAACGAAATGCCTGTAGCTTTAGGCAAATACATCGCCGATGGCGACCAGATAACATTCGGGAATACGGTGCTGGAAGCCATTCACATACCAGGGCACTCACCAGGCGGTATGGTATATTACGACGCAAAAGATAAATGCATGTTCAGCGGTGATGTCTTGTTTGCCGGGAGCGTCGGACGTGCCGACCTTCCGGGAGGCGATTACGGCGAATTGCTGGACAACATCGCAACCTGTCTTTTCACCTTGCCGGATGACACCGCCGTTTATCCCGGACATGGAGAACCGACCAGCATCGGACGAGAAAAAATGGATAACCCTTACTTTAAATAAATCCAACGCCCGCCACAACTGGCTTTTTTAACCTCAAGCCAGTTGTGGCGAGACATCATTTAACTAAAAATTATAACTATGAAAACAGATGTTTTTGCCAATCGCCACATTGGCATAGCAGATTCTGATTTGCCTAAGATGTTAGAGAAAATCGGAGTCGGGACATTAGATGAACTCATTGATAAAACCATTCCGAAGCAAATCCGACTGAAAAAACCGCTTGACCTGCCCCCTGCCATGACCGAACGTGAATTTGCGGAACATATTACGCAAATGGCTTCGCACAACAAAATCTATAAATCATACATCGGTACAGGGTGGTATGATACAATCACGCCTGCCGTCATCCAGCGTAACGTGTTCGAAAATCCTGTATGGTATACTTCTTACACTCCTTATCAGACCGAAATCTCGCAAGGACGCTTGGAAGCGCTTATCAATTTCCAGACCGTAATAAGCGACCTGACCGCCATGCCGCTTGCGAATTGCTCGTTATTGGACGAAGCAACCGCCGCCGCAGAAGCTGCCACAATGATGCACGCTTTACGAAGCCGTGCCCAACAAAAGGCTGGTGCCAACACACTCTTTGTAGACAGTGAGGTTTTTCCCCAGGTATTGGCAGTCATCCGCACACGCGCCCTTCCACAGGGGATTAACGTGAAAGTGAGCAGTTTCAAGAATCTGGACTTTACACCCGACTTATTCGGCTGCATTGTGCAATATCCGAATAATAGCGGCAACATCGAAGATTACCGTGAATTTACAACTCGTGCACATGAAGCAGGATGCAAAGTAGCCGTAGATGCCGATATCCTTAGCTTGGCATTGCTGGTGCCTCCTGGCGAATGGGGTGCCGATATCGTATTCGGAAGCACCCAGCGTCTGGGTATCCCGATGTTTTATGGAGGTCCATCAGCGGCTTACTTCGCCACACTCGATGAATACAAACGCAATATGCCGGGACGTATCATCGGACTTTCAAAGGATAAATACGGGCACATCTGCTACCGTATGGCATTGCAAACCCGTGAACAACACATCAAACGCGAACGGGCTACCTCGAACATCTGTACCGCACAGGCATTATTAGCTACGATGGCTGGCTTTTATGCCGCATGGCACGGACCGGAAGGTATCAAGACGATTGCGGCACGCATTCATAGCATTGCCAACTGGCTGAATACCCAGCTGACCCAATTGGGCTATATAGAGCGCAACGAAATGTTTTTCGACACGCTCCGCCTGCAATTACCTAAAAACGTATCCCAGGAGAAACTATCGACCATTGCCTTGAGCAAAGAAGTGAACCTGCGCTATTTCGACAATGGAGACGTAGGTATCAGCATCAACGAAGCCACTACACTGGCTGATGCCAACCTGTTGTTTCTCATATTCGGTATAGCGGCCGAAGAGACCGTACACGAAGTGAACGACATCGCCGAAACTTGCTCTATCAAGCCTGAACTTCGTCGCCAATCGGCTTTCCTCACCCATGAAGTATTCAACCGCTATCATACCGAAACCGAAATGATGCGCTACATCAAACGGTTGGAACGGAAAGATATATCACTCGCCCATTCGATGATTTCGCTGGGCTCATGCACCATGAAACTGAATGCGGCTGCAGAAATGTTACCGTTAAGTAATGCTTTCTGGATGAACATCCATCCGCTGGTGCCAGAGGACCAAGCACAAGGTTATCGCGAACTGATAGAAAATCTCTCGAAACAACTGCTTGCCATTACAGGTTTCTCCGGCATTACCTTCCAGCCCAACTCGGGTGCAGCCGGAGAATATACAGGCTTACGCATCATCCGAAGCTATCTGGAAAGTATCGGACAAGGACATCGCAACCTGATTTTAATTCCGGCATCCGCCCATGGCACCAATCTGGCATCGGCAGTACAAGCAGGATACCAGACTTTGACTTGTGCCTGCGACCAGCATGGGAACGTAGACGTAAACGACCTGCGCGAAAAAGCAGAAGCACATAAAGACCAACTTGCGGCATTGATGATTACATACCCGTCGACACATGGCATATTCGAGAGCGATATCGTCGAGATATGCGACATCATCCATGCCTGCGGCGCACAAGTATATATGGATGGAGCAAACATGAATGCACAAGTGGGACTGACCAATCCGGGAACTATCGGTGCCGATTTATGCCACCTGAACTTACACAAGACCTTTGCCAGCCCGCACGGTGGAGGTGGTCCGGGAGTAGGTCCGGTATGTGTATCCGAACACTTGATTCCATTCTTGCCAGGGCATAGCTTGTTTGGTGATGATACGAACGAAGTCGCCTCTGCTCCTTACGGAAGTGCCGGCATCTTACCTATTACTTATGGCTACATTTCGATGATGGGTGCCGAAGGATTAGAGCGGGCTACCAAAATCGCTATTCTAAATGCCAACTATCTGGCGGCTTGCCTGAACGACACGTATGGTACAGTATATCGAGGCACAAACGGCTTTGTGGGTCATGAAATGATTCTTGAATGCCGAAACATCCACGAGGAAAGCGGAATCAGCGAGAACGATATTGCCAAACGACTGATGGACTATGGCTATCATGCTCCAACCCTCTCCTTCCCTGTTCACGGAACATTGATGATTGAGCCTACTGAAAGCGAAAGCCTCAGCGAACTGGATAACTTTGTAGAAAGCATGTTATCTATTTGGAATGAAATTGAGGAAATCAAAAACGGCAATGCTTCAAAAGAGGACAATGTACTAGTCAATGCTCCACATCCGGAATATGAAATAGTATCCGGTCAATGGCAACATACATACACACGCGAAAAAGCCGTTTATCCGATAGCAAGCGTACGCGAAAACAAATTCTGGATCAATGTAGCACGTGTAGACAATACATTGGGCGACCGGAAACTGCTTCCTACACGCTACGGGTCATTCGATTGAAAGAAAGAATGTCCTTATTAATTAATAAAGGTACGAAGACTCAGAGTCCTATCATGTTTCTCTGTGTCTTTGTACCTTGTTTTTAGTATTACGAAGCCAGATGGCGCGACTTGCGGTCGCAATACCGCTTACATTGCACACAGATATCATAACCCAGCATGGCTCCCAAAATGAAATCCTCCTCCGGCGTCAACCGGTTCAGCGGACGGTCGACTAACAGACGGATAGCGTCAATGCATTCGTCACAACCGAAAAACAAGTTGATGCGCTCATCATCCACCGGCTGTACAATAAACTTGATATGCTGGCTCGTCAAGCGTTTCACGGCAAAGTCTTCGTATCTCTTATTGGTCGTATAAAGCACCATACGACGCACTCCTTTCTTGAACTCGTAGATATGGTTCAGAAAAACTTTGATGTCGGCAGGATTCAATTCCATAATTCAGTTGGCTATTGAGGGTTAATCATATATAGGGAAGGATAATGCGGTAAGTCCGCAGGTATTCGGAGAGCGGACAATCGACAACGGGCAAGAAACGACACGCCTCTGTACCCGTCATCGACCATCCTGCTATCCATACTTAATAAAAAAAGAACTTATGCCAAGTCAGCTTTCAGCATATCGGTCCATGCGGCGACACGCTCTTCAGTCTTGTCGCTTTCGTTCACGTCGTCGATAGCCAAGCCTACAAACTTACCGTCTATCACCGAGATGGAAGAACTATACGTATAGTCGCTATCCGAAACAGCACCCACAAAGCGGCATCCGCTATCCTTCAGGTCTTCGTAAAGCACGCCCATACCGTCGCAGAATGTGTCGCCATACGATTCCGAATCGCCGCAACCGAACAAAGCGATGGTCTTCCCTTTCAGGTCCATGCCTTTCAATACCTTGATGCCGTCGTACCAGTCGTCCTGCAATTCTCCGTCACCCCATGTAGAAGTTCCCAGTATCAAAGCTTCGTAAGCATTCACCATGTCGGCGGTCATCTTGCTTACATCGTGCACATCGGCTGATGCGATACCTAATTTTTCTGCTATCTGGCCGGCTACCGATTCGGTGGTGCCGGTTGTAGAACCATAAAATACTCCTGTTTTTTTCATTTCTATTTTCATTTTTGATTTGACGATACAAAGTAAAGGCATACCTGCGAAATAAGAAATACCTAAAAATAGTGATTTTTACTTCCACGAATTATCCCGAAAAAGCCTATCTTTGCCCTCGGAACACATTAAAAATAACAGACCGCTTATGAAACTCGCATACCTGTCTCTGCTCGTCATCGGGCTGACACTCACTACATCCGCATGCACCAGCCACCGGTTTACCAGCGCATCGGGGCTGAGTTCAAAAGATTTCCGACAACGCGTGGAAGGAGAAAAAACCTACCTGTATCAGCTAACCAACCGGAACGGCATGGAAGCCTGCATCACCAATTACGGCGCACGGGTGGTGTCGCTGATGGTGCCCGACCGCAACGGGAAGCTGGAGGACGTGGTGTGCGGTTTTTCCAACATCCACGATTACACCAGCCAGGCGCAAAACTATGGGGCGACGGTAGGCAGATACATCGGACGCATCCTTAACGCGCGCTATACGCAAGACGGGCAGACCTATCACCTGCAAGCCAATCATACCTTGGGACACACGGCGCATGGAGGCGACCCGAATTTCGGGGCACGCACCTGGGAAGTGGTCAGCACGTCTCCCTCTTCCATTACCCTGCGCTACCTCTCGCCCGACGGAGAAAACGGATTTCCCGGAAACCTGGACGTGAAGGTCACCTATACCCTGACCGAAGACAACGCGCTGGATATCTGTTACGAGGCCACCACCGACAAGCCTACCGTCATCAACCTCTGTAATCACTCTTTCTTCAATATCTCAGGCAAGCTGGACCAAAGCGTAGAAGACCAGACCCTGTGGGTGGACGCCGATTACTTCAGCGCCTACGACCGCAACAAATGTGTGACGGGCGAACTATGGCCCGTAGCGCCTACTCCGCTCGACTTCCGAGAACCCCGCAGGCTTGCCGACCGCATCAATGACAATTACGGACAACTGAATGTGGTGAACGGATACGACCATGCCTGGGCACTGAACCACCCGGGCGACGATACCCGCCCCGCCGCCTGGATATACGACAAGGCGAGCGGACGGAAGATGGAAATCTATACCACCGAACCTGCCATCCATATCTACTCGGGCAACGGACTGAAAGGGACGGTAAAAGGCAAGAACGACATCCGCTATCCTTTCCGTGCTGCCATCTGTTTCGAGACCTGCCATTTTCAGGACAGTCCGAACAATCCCCAGTTCCCCTCTACCGCGCTCTATCCCGGAGATACGTTCCGGAGCCATACCGCCTACCGGTTTACCGCGGAATGACATAAAAAATTAACATTCACTTGAATGACGCAACTATGTAACAGGTTTGTAACACCCCGTCCGGAAAAATCATAGTACCTTTACGCCGTTAAATTTTAGACATGAAAATATTAACAGCGTTATGAGGAAATATGTTTCTTTTTTCTTATTTGCGTGTTGCGCGTGCCTCCCAGGCATGTTGATGGCGCAACGCATCAAGGGAAGCGACACCGTGCTTCCTTTAAGCCAGGAATTGTCGGAAATGTACATGAAGAAGAACCCTTCGGCTACAGTCACCGTCACCGGGGGCGGTAGCGGCGTAGGAATCTCGGCATTGCTCGACGGCACGACCGACCTGGCCATGGCATCCCGAAAAATCAAGTTCAGCGAGAAGATGAAGATGAAACAGGCGAAGCATGAACCTTGCGAATATATCGTGGCGTATGATGCGTTAGCCGTCATCGTCAATCCTCAGAACCCGGTAAAACAACTCACCCGCGAGCAGCTGGAAGACATTTTCCGCGGCAAAATCACCAACTGGAAGGAAGTGGGCGGCGAGGACGCACGCATCGTGGTTTACTCGCGCGAAACCTCTTCGGGTACCTACGAGTTTTTCAAAGAAAGCGTCCTGCACAACAAGAACTACATGAGCAGCGTGCTTTCCATGCCTGCCACAGGAGCCATCATCCAGTCGGTGCGCCAGACCAAAGGTGCCATCGGTTATGTCGGACTGGCTTACCTGAACCCTTACGTGAAAGCAGTTGCCGTGTCGTACGACCAAGGCAAGAACTATGTCTACCCCTCGGTAGAAAGCGCCATGCGGAAAGAATACCCCATCGTGCGCCCGCTTTACTATTACTACGACAAGGCTAACGAAGGCAACGTGATGCCTTTCCTCAACTTCACCACCTCGCCCGAAGGGCAGAAAAAGACCTTAGAGTTAGGTTTCATTCCACGTTAATCCACAAAACAGGTAAAAAGATATGAAAAAACTAATCGACAGCATCGCACGGTATGTGCTTACCGTGAGCGGATTCACCACCAGCGTGGTCATCCTGCTGATTATCGGCTTCTTGTTCAAGGAAGCGGTAGGCCTCTTCAACAATCCCATCGTGGAAGACGGATACGTATTGGCGCTGAACAAGGAGAACAATGTGAAAAAACTCAGCGCACAACAGATTAAGAACATCTTCGACGAAGAAATCACCAACTGGAAAGAGGTGGGCGGCAAAGACATGCCCATCACCGTGTTCCGCCTCGAAGACCTCGACAAGCACTATACCGAGGAAGAGCTGGGAGCCGAATACCAATACGCCGGAGCCAAAATCGCCGAACAGGTGCACAAGACACCAGGCATCATCGCTTACGTACCCGATGTGCTGATAGAGAAAGAAAAAGACATCCATTACATCGAGAACCAGAACATCCCCGTAAAAGATGTCCTCCTGGGCAACGAATGGTTCCCTACGGCGACCCCCTCCCCCATTTTCGGTATCCTTCCGCTGATTAGCGGCACATTGTGGGTGAGCTTCTTCGCCATCCTCATCGCCTTGCCTTTCGGACTTGCCATCTCCATCTATATGGCGGAAGTGGCAAACGAAAAGACCCGTAAGTTCCTGAAACCGATTATCGAATTGCTGAACGGCATCCCATCGGTGGTATACGGCTTCTTCGGACTGGCAGTCATCGTGCCTTTCCTGCAGCAAACGTTCAACCTCCCCGTAGGCGAATCGGGACTGGCTGGCAGCCTGGTGCTTGCCATCATGGCGTTGCCTACCATCATCACCGTGGGCGAAGACGCCATGCGCAGTTGCCCGCGAAGCATGCGCGAAGCCAGCCTGGCGCTGGGAGCCACCCAGTGGCAGACCATCTATAAGGTAGTGATTCCTTTCTCCATCTCGGGCATCACATCGGGCATCGTGCTGGGCATCGGACGCGCCATCGGCGAGACCATGGCAGTGCTGATGGTAACAGGTAACGCAGCCGTCATGCCGCACAGCATTCTCGAGCCTTTGCGCACCATCCCCGCCACTATCGCCGCCGAGCTGGGCGAGGCTCCCGCAGGAGGCGCGCACTACCAGTCACTCTTTTTGCTGGGTGTCATCCTCTTTTTCATCACATTATTCATCAACTCTTGCGTAGAAATCGTATCTTCACGCAATAAATTCAAAAAATAAGTTATGGCAGTAGAAATCGATCCTTCGTACATGAAGCATAAAAAGGGCATCCAGAAAGGCGTGTTCACCTGCTTCCGCATACTTAGTTACTTCATCGCCGCGGTGCTCTTCTACATTTTGGGATTCATCATCGTGAAAGGCATCAGCGTCATCAACTGGGACTTCCTTACCCAGGCTCCTACCGATGGTATGACCAAGGGAGGCATCTGGCCCGCCATCGTGGGTACCTTCTACCTGATGATAGGCAGCGCCCTCTTCTCGTTCCCCGTGGGCGTGATGAGCGGCATCTACATGAACGAATACGCACCGAAAGGCAAACTGGTGAACTTCATCCGCACCATGACCAATAACCTTGCCGGCATCCCGTCCATCGTGTTCGGTCTGTTCGGTATGGCGTTCTTCGTCAACTACCTCGACTTCGGCGACAGCATCATCGCGGGTTCGCTTACCCTGGGACTGCTGGCTCTCCCTATTGTCATCCGCACCACCGAGGAAGCCTTCAAGGACATCCCCAACAGCTACCGCGAAGGAAGCCTGGCGCTGGGAGCTACCAAGGCGCAAACCATTTGGAAAGTACTCTTGCCCATGGCCATGCCCCGTGTCATCACCGGTCTGATTCTTTCGCTGGGACGCGTATCGGGCGAAACGGCTCCTATCCTCTTCACCTGTGCCGCCTACTTCCTGCCGAAATTGCCTTCGAGCATCTTCGACCAGTGTATGGCATTGCCCTACCACCTGTATGTCATCGCCACCAGCGGCACCGACATCGAGGCACAGACCCCCATCGCATACGGCACGGCGTTCGTACTCATCGTCATCGTACTGATTATGAACCTGCTTGCCAATTATATCCGTAAATATTTCGAAAACAAATTAAAATCCAAATAACACATTATCGTCATCTGTATGAATAAGATTGAAGCTAAAAACGTAGATTTCTATTACGGCGACTTCCATGCGCTGAAGAACATCAATATCACGATTCCGAACAACGAAGTGGTAGCTTTCATCGGCCCCTCCGGATGTGGCAAGTCCACTTTCCTGCGCCTGTTCAACCGTATGAACGATTTGATTCCGGGCACCCGCCTGACGGGAGAGATAAACATCGACGGACGAAACATCTACGACCCGTCGGTCAACGTAGACATCCTGCGTAAAAACGTGGGTATGGTCTTCCAGCGCCCCAACCCCTTCCCGAAAAGCATCTTCGAGAACGTGGCATACGGCTTGCGCGTAAACGGCATCAAGGACAAAGACTTCATCACCGAACGGGTGGAGACAGCCCTGAAAGGAGCCGCCCTGTGGAACGAAGTGAAAGACAAACTGAAGGCTTCCGCCTACGACCTCTCGGGAGGACAGCAGCAACGCCTCTGCATCGCGCGCGCCATGGCGGTGGAACCCTCGGTACTGCTAATGGACGAACCTGCATCTGCCCTCGACCCCATCTCTACAGCCAAAATCGAAGAGCTGATTTGCGAACTGAGCGCACAGACCACCGTGGTCATCGTCACCCACAGCATGCAGCAGGCTGCCCGCGTGAGCAACAAGACCGCTTTCTTCTACATGGGCGAAATGGTGGAATACGGCGAAACGAAGAAAATCTTCACCAGCCCCGACAAGGAAGCCACCCAAAACTACATCACGGGACGTTTCGGATAAACCCCGATCCGGAAAGCTCTTTAAATTGTTTAATTGTTAATTGTTTATTTAATTCTGATTTATGGTAAAATTTGTAGAAAACGAGCTTCTCAACATCAAGACAGAAGTAAACGATATGTGGCAACTGGTTTACCAGCAACTGAACAATGCCTACAAGTCTGTATTAAACGTCGACATGGAACTGGCGGACAAGGTCATCCTGCGCGAAAAACGTGTCAACGCGTTCGAACTGCGCATCGATAGCGACATCGAGGACTTCATCGCCCTCTACAATCCCGTAGCCGTCGACCTGCGCTTCGCACTGGCTATGCTGAAAATCAACACCAACCTGGAACGTATCGGCGACTATGCCGACAGCATCGCGCGCTTTGTCATCCGCACCGAACTGAAACCCGAAAACAAAGCCTTGTTTGCCGAGCTCCAGCTGGAGGATATGTTCGACATGGTGTTGCACATGCTCAGCACCACGTATGATGCCCTGCAGAAGCAGGACATTGGTCTCGCCAAATCCATCTTCGACAAAGATGAAACCCTCGACATCCTCAACAAGAATGCCATCGACACACTGGCTGCCTATGCCAACGAGCATCCCGAAGACATCAAGCTCTGCCTGGAGATTGCCAGCATCTTCCGCAAGCTGGAACGTGCGGGCGACCACATCAACAATCTTGCCGAAGAAACGGTGTTCTACATCGATGCTGAAGTGCTAAAGCACCACAAGTCCATGCTCCGCGCTGCCGCCGAAGAGGAAGAAAGAGAAAAAGAAGAAGAAGAAAACAATTGATTTTTTAGGTAACTAGGAAACTAGGGAACTAGGGAACTAGGTGACTAGGGACTAGGTTTTGGATAGTTTTGCAGATGTATTCAGAACTTAGTTCTTTAGTCGCCTAGTCTATTAGCACCTAAATTTTTGATTGAACACAGAAATACGGAGACACAGAGAATTAATAATGAAAACCGCTCGTTATTTAATATCTCTGTGTCTTTGTGTTTCTGTATTTGTTAAAAAATACACAAAGAAATAAATTATCTAATTTGTGTAATTCTGTGGTAAAAAACATCACAAAAGGATTACGGTTACGCTTCGCGGACCGTGAGCGCCTATCACCAAAGCCTGCTCGATGTCGGCGGTTTTCGAAGGGCCCGACATGAATACGCCATAACCGTACTCGCCGGTGTCAATTCGCTTGTATGCCTCGTGCATGTTGTTGACCAGGTTCTTGCGGTCAAGCAAGATAACCAAGGCTTCGGAGATGAAATAAATGGCGCGCTGCTCCATGTCTTGCTGCAACCATACCGCGCCGTTCTCGCATACGCCGACTCTTCCGTCGACAATCGCCAGGTCGGTTCCGTTCAGGTCTCCCGGGTTGTCCACCTCGTCGGGATGGAACGTCGCACAGGTGACAAGCTGGAGTTTACCGCCTGCCTTTACTTCTTTTACCACCGAAGCGATGCGCTTGGCTTTGGGATACAGGTTTCGGATGACTTCGTTCAAATCGTCTTCTTCACCTAACACTACGGCCTTGCCTCCCATCTGCACCATAATCTTGCAGAACTGGTCGATGGGGTCGGCATAAGTCAATGCTTCCTCTTCGAGGGATGTCAAATCGGGACGCTCGTAACGTGCTCTTGTGTTACGGCGTATATTCTGTAATATATCTTCTCTACTGCTCATTTTTTCATGTTTTTTCACCACAGATTACACAGATTTTTTTCATTATTGATTAAATTATTTCTCTGTGTCTTTGTGTTTCTGTGCTCAATTTTTATTTAAAACGCAGATTCACGCAGATTTCCGCGGATTATTTTTTTCACCACAGATTATACGGATTAAATAAATTATTCTCTGTGTGCTTTGCTTTCTCAAAAATAAAAAACTTTGCGTCTCCGCGTCTCTGCGTTCGATTTTATTTAATCATTTTCTTCCATTTCTCGTTGAAGCTCTCTTTGGGGAACTCGGGCATTTCGTGTTCCTTACCCCAATCGTTCAAGCCATTGTAGAGGGTCCAGCGGGGGAAAGAATTGAGAAGGTGGGCGTTCTTCAATGCCATGTTGAACAGGGCAGGACGCTCCATAAGGAACTTCATGCCGCCCGACATCAGTTTCTTTTCCTTGCTGGCTACACCCAGCCCGTCCAGACGCTGGCGCCAACGGTATATCTGGTCTGCCAAGTCGACCTTGGCAGGGCATACATTCTGGCACGAATAGCACAACGAACATGCCGACACATTGTCGTAATAATGCAAGGGGGCTTTCAGCATGCCCAGGTTGATGCCGATGGGACCCGGGATAAAGTAAGTGTACGAATAGCCTCCCGAACGGCGGTAGACGGGACAGGTATTCATACAGGCACCGCAACGCAGGCAATTCAGCGTCTTCACGTGTTCCTGATCAGCAAGAATCTGGCTCCGCCCATTGTCGACAATGATGATGTGCAGCTCGCCTCCCTTGCGCGGCTTGCGGTAATGCGAGGTGTAGGAAGTGATGGGCTGCCCCGTGCCTGAACGTGCCAGCAGACGGGTGAACACGCCCAGCGACTCGCGGTCAGGCACAATCTTCTCCAAGCCGAAAGCCGTAATCTGAAGCTTGGGCTGGGAGGTGCCCATATCGGCATTGCCCTCGTTAGTGCATACGACGCACTCGCCCGTAGACGCCACGGCAAAGTTGGCACCCGTCATGGCGGCTTCGGCATGGATGAACTTCTGGCGCAGGTTCTTGCGGGCGGCATGGGTCAGGTAAGTCTGGTCATTGTTTCCAGGCTCAGTACCCATCTCGCGCACGAAAAGCTCGCCTATCTCTTCTTTCTTGATATGGATGGCAGGCATCACGATGTGGCTCGGACGCTTGTGCATGAGCTGAAGGATGCGTTCGCCCAAGTCGCTTTCCACTACCTCGATGCCTTTCTCTTCCAGAAACTCGTTCAGCCCGCACTCTTCCGCCAGCATCGACTTGCTCTTGATGAAATGCTTCACCTTATGTCCTTCGAGGATATTGTAGATGATTTTGCAATATTCGTCGGCATCCTTTGCCCAGTAGACGTATGCGCCATTGGCTATCGCGTTTTTTTCGAACTCCTGCAACAACTGGTCGAGGTGGCTGTTGCTATACATCTTCAGGGCGCAGGCGGCATCACGGAGCTGCTCCCACTCGGGCACTTCCCGACTCATTTTATCCCGTTTGGCACGCACCATCCATAAGGTCTCGTCGTGCCATGCTGCCATGTCGCGGTTCTTCAGAAACTCTCCGGCAGCTTTCGCATGTTTCGTACTCATAATCCTGCAGCTAATATTTGAACAATATGAATGGTCTTGATAGGCAGATGGTCGCGCCGGATGATGCCTGTTTGGTGCATGAGGCACGAGCTGTCTGCCCCTACGATGTATTCAGCTCCCGTGTCGATGTGGCGTTGCACTTTGTCGCGCCCCATGCGTCCGGACACATCGTGCTCTTCTACGGCAAACATGCCGCCGAAACCGCAACACTCATCGGGACGCTCGGGCTCTACCACCTCGATATCCTTGACCAGCGACAAGAGGTCGCGCAACTTATTATAATAAGGTATATTCAACTCGCTGGGCGAAGACAGGTGCATCAGGCGCACCCCGTGGCAACTGTTCTGGATGCTGACCTTATGCGGGAAAGAGGCAGGCAGGGAGGCGGGCTTCACCACGTCGTGGATAAACTCGCAGATGTCGTAAATCTTTCCTTCGCTGGCACAACGATGCGGCTCTCCAGCCAAGAGATTGCCATAATGGTCGCGTACGAAAACCACACAACTGGCAGAGGGACCGACGATATAGTCGTATTTCTCGAACAACTTATCGAATCGTTTAGCCAGTTCTTTCGATTCATTTTCAAACCCTGCATTCGCCATCGGCTGCCCACAACAGGTCTGATCCAGCGGATAGTCGACATCCACTCCCAAACTCTTGAGAAGCTTATACGAAGCCACTCCTACCTCGGGATAGACGGCATTGATGTAACAGGGAATAAACAATCCTACTTTCATTCTTCTTTTCATTAAGTTATTTCACGAGCAAAGTTACTTCTAATTCTCGAATTAACGAAAACACTTTGCCGATATTCGCAAAAAATATCTGTTGAAACGACAAAAAAGAACAAAAGGCAGAAACGTACCGAGGGGTATATATGCGCGTGCTCCCCGCGAATCACTTCGCAGGGAGCACCCAACTAATAACTAACTTTTACTTTTGTGGTTTACGTAATTTCATATGACTAACGCTGCAAAGATACCTGCTTCCTGCCTTTCAGGCAATACCTACATGTAGGTATTTTAGAAGCGTTCCAAATAACGAAAGAGATATCACAGCTTCATCTTCACCTCGCTCAGCTCGACCAGCTTGTTGACAATGGCATAGATGGTCAGGCCTGCCGCCGAATGTATCTGCAACTTGCGGGTAATGTTCCGCCGATGGGTGATGACGGTATGTACCGAGATATACAGCTTTTCGGCAATCTCCTTGTTGGTCATCCCGCGCACCACGCAACAGATAATCTCCTTCTCGCGCTGGCTCAAGGCATCCTGGTCGCCATCTTCCTCATCGGAGAAATTCATCAGGACGGAAATCTTCTTTTCGAGCGATTCCGCGTCTTCGAACAGGTTGATGCTTTCATCGTAACCCTTCAGGCGGTTCGAATCGACGAAAGCGCTTAACAGGGCGACCACCTTTATATCGGGTTGCTGGTAATGTTCTCTGAAATCTTCCACATCGAACCAGCCTTCGAATTGCGGATTGACAATCAACATCTGCGGGCTATGCGCTTCCATGCAATGCTGGAGCCCTTCCTTGGAGGTAATCTCCACGGTCTGTATGTCTAAGTCCGGCAAGCGTTTCAACACGGTCACCAAGCCTGTCCGGACAATGACTGAGGTCTCGGCCACGGCAACCAATATATTTTCCTGAGATTTCATTTTACCCCCTTTTCCAACTCCATTATGGCAGGGACGAACAGGTAATCTTCTACCCGGTTGTGCGATGCCAAATCTTCTTCGCAACTAAAAATATCGAACAAAGTCGCATTCAGCAACTGATTATCGCCATTGGCCGGATAATATTTAATGATAATGTTCTTCAATTCGGTCAACTTT
Source organism: uncultured Bacteroides sp. (assembly GCA_900544675.1). GTDB lineage: Bacteria > Bacteroidota > Bacteroidia > Bacteroidales > Bacteroidaceae > Phocaeicola. The sequence goes on along the minus strand of UQVZ01000004.1, from coordinate 106,090 downwards.
ACGTTTATCTGATCATGATGACGGGCGAACACTCCGATATTGAACCCTTCAGGCTTCTTTCCCTGCAACAAATCTTTCACATAAGTAAACACTTTTTCGTTTTCATACTCCATGTGCTTCCTCACCTCGCCCACATAATCATCGAAGAATTGCAGGATCAGGTAAGACACCTTGTCGCTCAGCGAGAAGTCGATGGACTCTATCAGCTTCTTCCGGATGGTGGGAAGCTGGAAATCGAGGAAATAAGAATGGGCACGCTGCAAATAATCCATCAGCGCGGGCACGGAAAGCTGCGCCAGATGGTCTTGCATCCGGTTATTCTCTTCGGTCAGGAAATTGACCACAATCAGGAAAGTGGGGCAATCCACTCCATTCATGTCGCATACTTCCCGAACAGACTTATCGCCGAAGCCCAACGATACCCCGAAGCGGCTCAACACCTGCAGCAAGGCATAATTCTCGCAAATCAAGTCGCTCATCTTATCGGTCGGCTTGTAAATTTTAGGCTTACACATAGTAAAAAATGAATCCATATTGTTTCTGTTTGCAAAGTAAGACATTTCATGGAAAACGGACAATCCCCATTTGTAGGTATATTTTGTAATGAAGAATTAAGAATGAAAAATTTAAAATCTGCGTAATCTGCGTTTCAAAAAGAAAACACCAACTGATTCTTCATTCTTAATTCTTCATTCTTCATTTAATTTACCATTCGATAAACTTGCCTCTTGCGCGGCGTTCTTTCAAGATTTCCGCCAGATGACGGTTCTTGGAGGAGGCGATGAACTTACGGCCAAAGATATTCGGGATAGCTACCCCAACGGATATGCACAGGATAATCAAGCCTGAGTTCACGCCGCTCTCGATGGCTTTCATCAAGGGAGTGACTCCTTCGGGATTCTGCACGTTCATGTTGATGAAGCCGAAAAGCATGCGGTACATCAGCACACCGGGAATCATCGGAATGACCGAAGGGATGGTCAGCACGTGATTGGGCACATGGAACCAATGTACGGCTTTCACCGCAATCAGGCTCACCAGCAATGCCCCGCTGAACGAGCCTACTACCAAGCCCATATCCAGCCCGATGTTGTTGGTGCTGGGACCTAAATTGACAAAATTGCGCGTACATACAGCCAGGATGCCGCCAATGGCCACCACCCAAAGCAAGCGGCGCTGGATATTGAATATCATAGAGAAGCCCATAGCGGAAATAGCCGCCGCAAGCGCATACTCCCAATATTCGTGGTGAGGCACCATACTGATGGTGGGGAAGAAATTTTCGATGGCACAGAGTTTCACTGCAAAGGCTATGCCGAACGCCATGGCTCCCATCATCAACAGGGTATTGACCGCCCGCACGATACCCACCTGGATAAAGTTGTCGAGCATATCGTCTACAAAATTAATCAAAGGAACTCCCGGCACGATAAACAAGGCGCATGCCAAAAGCGGATGCCAGGGAGTGGAAGTCCATTCTTCGGGCAGGAACGTGGAAGCCCATGCAATCATCGTCGCCACGAAAGCCGCGATAGCTATGCCCATATATCCGTTCAGCCCCGACTCGTTGCACTTCTGGCGCACACGCATACCGATAATCGCCGCGATGGAAGCATACAGGAAAGCCATCCAGTCGCACCCGAACTGCACACAGAATCCGCCGCAAGCGAATCCCGCTCCGATAGCCGTCTGCAAGGGAGTGTAATTCCGCTTCTTGGTGCGGATTTTCTCTAATTCCTCCTCATATTGATCCAAGGTGTAGTCGTTCTCGATAGCGCGCCACGAAAGCTTGCTCACTTCCGAAATGGCACTCATGTTCACGCCGTGTCCGTTGATGCGCTGGAACTTGGTGAACGAATAGTTCTCGTCGCTCACGTTGACCATCAGCATGGTGAAACTGACATTGATATGCAACTTTTCTTCCGGAATGCCCAGATAAGCGGCCGTCCGCTTCATGTTTCTCATAATCCGGTTGGTATCCGCCAGACTTTCCACTAAAAGTTTCCCCGTGCGGAGCAAAAGATCTACCCGACGATGCAACATTTGGTCGTGGGCTTTCACAGTCGTTTCTAAATGTTCCTCTAAATTCATTTTGTCTAAGTTTAATTCCGGGCGCAAAGGTATGAAAAATATCCCAAGCTCCTGCCATTCAGGTGTGGAGAAATTCCACAACTGCCCTCAAAATTCCCCATAACACAAAATTAAGCGCATGATTTAGGCTTCTGATTCTCAACTTATAAAAATTTTATCGTATCTTTGGCACAAGTATTGCCAGGACTTTACGGCATCTAATCCACAAATTTAAAATCGTATGAGACGCTTTTTAACAAAAAAAGATTTGAAACTGAAAAAGAAACAAACCATCTATGCCGCTATCGGCATCGTTGTGATTGTCGGAATATACCTGTTCCTGACACGAGAAAAGAAAGTTGAACCGGAAGCTCCCATTGTCAGCGTGGCTCCAGCCCAACAACAGGATGTGGAAATCTACGGTGAATATGTGGGACGTATCCGTGCCCAGCAATTTGTTGAGGTACGCGCACGCGTAGAAGGCTTCCTGGAACAAATGCTATTCGAAGAAGGAACACAAGTAAAACGGAACCAGGTGTTGTTCATCATCAACCAAGACCAATACCAGGCAAAGGTAGACAAGGCACGTGCCCAACTGAAAAAAGACGAAGCTACGGCACGCAAAGCCGAACGCGACCTGAACCGCATACGCCCGCTCTACGAGCAACGAGCAGCCAGCCAACTGGACCTGGACAATGCTACAGCAGCATACGAAACCGCGGTGGCAAGCGTAGGCATGAGCCAAGCCGACCTGGACCAGGCAGAGCAGGAACTGAGCTATACCGTAGTGCGCTCGCCGATAGCCGGGCAAATCAGCGAACGCCACGTCGACCTCGGTACGCTGGTAGGAACCTCCGGAAAATCATTGCTTGCCACCATCGTAAAAAGCGACACCGTACTGGTAGACTTCAGCATGACGGCACTCGACTACCTGAAAAGCAAGGAACGCAACATCATCATCGGGCAAAAAGACTCTACCCGCTCCTGGCAATCAACCGTCACCATCACGCTCCCCGACAACAGCGTATATCCTTATAAAGGACTTGTGGACTTCGCCGAACCTCAAGTCGACCCCAAGACCGGAACCTTCTCAGTACGTGCCGAGATGAGCAATCCCGAACATGTCTTGCTTCCGGGACAATTCACCAAAGTCAAACTATTGCTTGACGTACGCGAAAACGCCACGGTAGTTCCGCAAAAAGCATTGATTATCGAAAAGGGAGGCGCCTATATCTACGTAATGCGCAAAGACTCTACGGCGGAAAAACGTTTCATCGAGCTAGGACCTGAATTCGGCAACAATACCGTGGTAGAACGCGGTCTGATTCCCGGCGAGAACATCGTAGTGGAAGGTTACCACAAACTCAGCCCGGGCGTCAAGATGCGCGTAGGCACAGCCCCGAAAGAGGAAGAAGAGAAAAAAGAGGATAAATAAACCGACAATTATCTAAACGCTACCATCCATGAAAGTGAGTTTCTTTATCGATCGGCCTGTCTTTTCGATCGTCATCTCTATATTGATTGTCATCATCGGCATCATAGGCCTGACTATGTTGCCCATCGACCAATATCCGCAAATCACGCCGCCCGTGGTGAAAATCAGCGCTTCTTATCCGGGTGCAAGCGCACTGACCGTGTCACAAGCCGTCGCTACCCCGATAGAACAGGAATTGAACGGTACGCCGGGCATGCTCTACATGGAGTCGAACAGCTCCAATTCGGGAGGCTTCTCGGCAACGGTCACCTTTGATATCTCTGCCGACCCCGACCTGGCTGCAGTAGAAATACAGAACCGCATCAAGCTTGCCGAGTCGCGCCTGCCCGCCGAAGTGGTACAAAACGGTATCGAAATCGAAAAACAAGCAGCCAGCCAGCTGATGACCATCTGCCTGACTTCGAGCGACCCGAAGTTCGATGAAATCTATCTGAGCAACTTTGCCACCCTAAACGTGCTCGACTTATTGCGCCGTATCCCGGGTGTGGGACGTGTCTCAAACATCGGTAGCCGGTATTATGCCATGCAAATCTGGCTGGACCCGGCACGTCTTGCCAACTTCGGCCTGACCGTGCAAGACGTACAGAACGCCCTGAAAGACCAGAACCGGGAATCTGCCGCCGGTGTACTGGGCCAGCAACCCGTCACCGGACTGGATATCACCATCCCTATCACGGCACAGGGCCGTTTGTCGAGCGCTGCCCAATTCGAAGAAATCGTCTTGCGCGCCAATCCCGACGGCTCGCTCATCCGTATGCGCGACGTGGCACGCGTATCCCTCGAAGCACAATCGTATAACACCGAGAGTGGCATCAACGGGGGCAATGCCGCCGTGCTGGGCGTGTACATGCTTCCGGGCGCCAACGCCATGGAAGTAGCAGAGCGCGTAAAGGCGGAAATGGATGAAATCAGCAAGAACTTCCCCGAAGGCATGAAATACGAAGTGCCTTTCGACATGACGTCTTACATCTCCGAATCTATCCACGAAGTGTACAAGACGTTGTTCGAAGCGTTGTTCCTCGTTATCGTTGTGGTATTCCTCTCTTTGCAGAGCTGGCGTGCCACCTTGATTCCGACCATCGCCGTGCCTATCTCGCTGATCGGTACGTTCGGGTTCATGCTCATCTTCGGCTTCTCGCTGAATATCCTGACTTTGCTGGGTCTGGTATTGGCCATCGGTCTGGTAGTGGACGATGCCATCGTAGTGGTGGAAAACGTAGAGCGTATCATGGAGGAAGAACACCTCAGCCCCTACGAAGCGACCAAGAAAGCGATGGACGGGCTTACCGGTGCCTTGATTGCAACCTCGCTGGTACTGGCAGCCGTATTCGTTCCCGTAAGCTTCCTTTCGGGCATATCGGGCCAGCTCTACCGTCAGTTCAGTATCACCATCGCGGTATCTGTATTGCTCTCTACCGTCGTGGCACTGACACTGAGCCCGGTGATGTGTTCGTTGATTCTCCGCCCGCAAGACCCCAACAAGCCCAAGAACCGCGTGTTCCGCGCCATCAACAAGTGGCTGGACATTGGCAATCATAAATACGTGGGCGGCATCAGCAAACTGATTAAGCACCCCAAACGGGTTACCGCCGGCTTCGGAATGGTCATCGTATTTATCTTTGTGCTCTACCGGGTGATACCTACCAGCTTCCTTCCGTCGGAAGACCAAGGCTATTTCACCGTAGAACTCGAAATGCCCGAAGGCACCACCTTGGAACGGACACGCGAGATAACCAACCGGGCTGTAAACTACCTGATGAAACAACCTGCCGTAGAATATGTGCAAAACGTAACCGGTACCAGTCCGCGTGTAGGCACCAGCCAGGCGCGCACTACCCTGACCGTTATCTTGAAAGAATGGAAAGAGCGTGACGACACCAATATCGAAAAGATTATGGCAGATGTGCAAAACGAGTTCAAGCAATATCCGGAGTGTAAAGTTTACCTCTCCACTCCCCCCGTCATTCCCGGTCTAGGAACATCGGGCGGTTTCGAGATGCAGCTGGAAGCACGCGGTGACGCCACTTACGAGAATCTGGTACAGGCAGCCGATACCTTGATGTATTATGCCTCGCAACGCAAAGAGCTGAGCGGGCTTTCCTCGTCCTTGCAAGCGGAAATCCCCCAACTCTATTTCGACGTAGACCGGGATAAGGTGAAATTGTCCGGCGTCCCGATGGCAGATGTCTTCACCACCATGAAAGCGTACACCGGTTCGCTTTATGTGAACGACTTCAACATGTTCAACCGTATTTACCGTGTATATATCCAGGCGGAAGCGCCCTATCGGGAACATCGAGATAACATCAACCTGTTCTTCGTGCGCGGGAGCTCGGGCGACATGATTCCGCTGACGGCTCTGGGCAATACCGAATATACCACCGGACCGGGAAGCATCAAGCGTTTCAACATGTTCAACACGGCCATTATCCGAGGCACGGCAGCCCACGGCTATAGTTCGGGACAAGCCATGGAATTGATTGAACAACTGGCTAAAGACCACCTGCCCGACAACATCGGCGTAGAATGGAGCGGCCTCTCCTACCAAGAGAAGCAGGCAGGCGGACAGACAGGCATGATTCTGGCACTGGTATTCCTGTTCGTGTTCCTGTTCCTTGCCGCCTTGTACGAAAGCTGGAGCGTGCCTATCGCCGTCTTGCTTTCCTTGCCGGTAGCGGCACTGGGCGCATACGCCGGAGTAGCTATATGCGGACTGGAGAACGATACCTATTTCCAGATTGGTCTGGTAATGCTGGTGGGACTTGCCGCCAAGAATGCCATCTTGATTGTTGAATTTGCCAAAGACGAAGTAGATGCAGGCAAAGACCTCATCGAATCTGCCCTGCATGCCGCCCACCTGCGTTTCCGCCCCATCCTGATGACCTCATTGGCTTTCATCTTGGGTATGGTGCCTTTGGTTATCGCCAGCGGTCCGGGCTCTGCCAGCCGCCAAGCCATCGGTACGGGTGTATTCTTCGGTATGATTGTGGCCGTAACGGTAGGCATATTCCTGGTGCCGTTCTTCTTCGTCATGATTTACAAGGCGAAAAACAAAATCAAAACGAAACATATTAAATAAATGTAGTGCAACATGAAATTGAAACCGACATACCGCATCCTTTCCTTCCTGCTGGCAACCCTGCTTTTAGGGAGCTGCCAGATAGGGAAACGCTATACACGCCCCGAGCTGAACTTGCCGGGCACACTCGATAGCCTCAGTGTAGATACCATGTCTATCGGCGATTATCCTTGGGAAGAAGTGTACACCGACACCACCCTGCAGGCATTGATACGCAAGACACTGACCTACAACAAAGACATGCTGATAGCTGCCGCACGCATCAAGGAGCTAGCTGCACACAAGCGTATCGCAATCGGCAATATGCTTCCGCAAATCGGACTGCGTATCTATGCCGAACGCGAACGGGAAAATTATGGAGGGAATCACTATTCACAAGACGATGAGTTCGACCTGAAGGGCACCGTCAACTGGGAAATAGACCTGTGGGGAAAACTCCGCTGGGCGAAAGACAAGAGCGTGGCAGATTTCCTTGGCTCGATAGAAAACCAACGTGCGTTGAAGATGAGCCTCGTAGCGGAAGTGGCACAATCTTACTTCGAGCTGGTAGCTCTCGATAACGAACTGGCCATCGTGCGTCAGACGGTGGATGCACGTCGTGAAAGCCTTCATCTGGCCCGCATCCGTTACGAGGGAGGATTGACCTCGGAAACCGCTTTCCGCCAGGCACAAGTGGAATTGGCACGTACCGCGACCTTAATCCCCGACCTGGAACGCCAGATTACACTGAAAGAGAACGATATTGCCTTCCTTACGGGTGACTATCCACATCACATCAAGCGTACGGTATTGCCCGAAGATGTCTTGCTTCCGGTCAGCCTCCCGGTAGGCTTGCCTTCCAGCCTGCTCGAACGCCGTCCCGATGTACGGCAGGCAGAACAAGCCTTGATAGCCGCCAATGCCGAAGTAGGCATAGCCTTTACCAGCCTCTTCCCCAGCCTGACCCTGAACGCCAGCTACGGTGGAGAGAGCGACGTGCTCAGCGAATTGCTGAAATCGCCCTGGCATCTGCTTAGCGCCAATCTGTTGCAACCTGTTTTCAGTTGGGGCAAGAACCGTGCCCGCCTGAAAGCGGAGAAAGCCGCTCTGGAAGGTGCCACCCAAGCCTATGAAAAAGTAGTGCTCAATGCCTTTAAGGAAGCCTACAATGCCATAGCCGATTTCAACAAAAGCAAGGAAATCTACGAAACCCGCCTGCGCTTGGAACAGGCTTCGAAGAGCACCCTCGACCTTGCCCAACTGCAATACATCAACGGAGTTATCGGCTACATGGACCTGCTGGATGCACAACGTGGATACCTCGATGCCCAAATCGGATTGAGCAATGCCGTACGCGACAAGCAGATTACCATCGTAAATCTTTACAAAGCATTGGGTGGAGGCTGGAAATGAAAGTAAGTAGTACTTGCCTTGCCAACGAATATATCTTACATTTCATTCAAAGCAGATAGCCAATCAAGAAACAAAAATACCTGTTCCGAAGAGGATGAGCTTCTTTTAAAAAGAGGTTCATCCTCTTTTTCGTATCAGAAAATCAATAATTTATCGGATATAATATTTTCTTCAGAAAAATAAAAGCCCTATACGCTTTTTCCATTCCAGCCCATCGGCTACAGTATCTTGACATATTCACACAAATTATTCCGTAAAATTCCAATTCCAAAAGAAAAGAACGGGAAATATAGGGAGAGTTTGCAAAAAGTTTTTTATTTTTGTAGCGAAATTGAGTTAATGTACTGACAAATGAACGTATTAGAACTAAGTGAACAGGAGATTATCAGACGCAACAGTCTGAATGAGATGAGAGCGATGGGCATCGAACCGTACCCTGCTGCCGAGTATGTAACCAATGCATTTTCAACCGACATCAAGGACGGGTTCAAGGACGACGAGGCCGAACCCCGCAAAGTATCCGTGGCAGGACGTATCATGTCGCGCCGCGTGATGGGTAAAGCATCTTTCATCGAACTGCAAGACTCCAAAGGACGTATTCAAGTATATATCACCCGCGACGATATCTGCCCGGGCGAAAACAAGGATTTATATAATGTGGTATTCAAACGCCTGCTCGACTTGGGCGACTTTGTCGGAATCGAAGGTTTCGTGTTCCGCACCCAGACAGGCGAGATTTCCATCCACGCGCAAAAGCTGACCGTGCTGGCGAAATCACTCCGTCCCCTTCCTATTGTAAAATATAAGGACGGTGTGGCATACGACAAGTTCGAAGATCCCGAATTGCGTTACCGACAGCGTTATGTCGACCTGATTGTGAACGACGGTGTGAAAGACATCTTCCTGCAACGGGCTACGGTGATACGCACCATCCGCCACGTGCTCGATGAAGCCGGCTATACGGAAGTGGAGACCCCTACCCTGCAGACCATCGCAGGCGGAGCAAGCGCCAAACCATTCATCACGCACTTCAACGCCCTCGACACCGATATGTATATGCGTATCGCTACAGAGCTTTACCTGAAACGGCTTATCGTAGGCGGATTTGAAGGTGTGTACGAAATCGGGAAGAACTTCCGCAACGAAGGCATGGACCGCAACCACAATCCGGAGTTCACCTGCATGGAACTATACGTGCAGTACAAGGACTACAACTGGATGATGTCGTTCACCGAAAAGCTGTTGGAAACCGTCTGCATCGCCGTAAACGGCAAGCCCGAACGCGAAATCGACGGTACGGTCATCAGCTTCAAGGCTCCTTACCGCCGTCTGCCGATACTGGACGCCATCAAGGAAAAAACCGGCTATGACCTGAACGGCATGGACGAAGCGCAAATCCGCGAAGTATGCCGGAAGCTGAACATGGAAATCGACGACACCATGGGAAAAGGCAAGCTGATTGACGAAATCTTCGGAGAGTTCTGCGAAGGCACGTTCATCCAGCCTACGTTCATCACCGACTATCCCGTAGAGATGTCGCCGCTCACCAAGATGCACCGCTCGAAACCCGGCCTGACGGAACGCTTCGAGCTGATGGTGAACGGAAAAGAGCTGGCCAATGCCTACTCGGAGCTGAACGACCCGATAGACCAGGAAGAACGCTTCAAGGAACAGATGCGTCTTGCCGACAAGGGAGACGACGAAGCGATGATTATCGACCAGGACTTCCTGCGTGCCCTGCAATACGGCATGCCGCCCACCAGCGGTATCGGTATCGGCATCGACCGCCTGGTGATGCTGATGACAGGCAAGACTTATATCCAGGAAGTATTGTTCTTCCCGCAGATGCGTCCCGAGAAAGTGGCTCCGAAGGATAACGCCTCGAAATACATGGAACTGGGTGTGCCCGAAGAATGGGTGCCGCTCATCCAGAAAGCCGGATATAATCTGGTGGCAGACATGAAGGAAGTCAACCCGCAAAAACTCCAGATGGACATCTGCGGCGTTAACAAGAAATACAAGTTAGGACTGACCAATCCAAGTGTAGACGAGGTCGCAACATGGATTAGTAAAATCGAGTAAGCATAGCAATGAAATTACCCGGGAAAATAGCAATCATGGGTGGAGGAAGCTGGGCTACGGCTATCGCCAAGATCGTGTTAGCCCAAGCCGGAACGATAAACTGGTATATGCGCCGCGACGACCGCATCGAGGATTTCAAGCGGCTGGGGCATAATCCGGCTTACCTGACCAGCGTACGCTTCAACATCAAATGCATTAACTTTTCATCGGATATAAACAAAGTAGTAAGAGAATCGGATACGCTGATATTCGTCACCCCTTCGCCCTACCTGAAAGCACACCTGAAAAAGCTGAAGACCAAGCTGAAGGACAAATTCATCGTAACGGCCATCAAGGGAATCGTACCCGACGAGAACATGATCATATCCGATTATTTTCATAAGATGTACGACGTGCCCGAAGAGAACATAGCCGTACTGGCGGGTCCTTGCCATGCCGAAGAAGTGGCGCTGGAACGTCTCTCCTACCTCACGGTAGGGTGCAAGGACATCGAAAAGGCCAAGATGTTCGCCCGCCAGCTGACGGGTTCCTACATCAAGACTTCGGTCAACACCGATGTGGCGGGCATCGAATATGCCTCGGTGCTGAAAAACGTATATGCCATTGCGGCAGGCATCTGCAGCGGACTCAAGTATGGCGACAATTTTCAGGCAGTGCTGGTATCGAACGCCCTGCAGGAGATGAACCGCTTCCTCGACACAGTGCATCCGGTAGACCGTTGCACAAACGACTCCGTCTACCTGGGCGACCTGCTGGTGACCGCTTACTCCAACTTCAGCCGCAACCGTGTGTTCGGCACGATGATTGGGAAAGGATACTCGGTAAAGAGCGCGCAAATCGAGATGGAAATGATTGCCGAAGGCTATTACGGCACCAAGTGCATCAAGGAGCTGAACAAGCACCTGCACGTGAACATGCCGATTGTAGACGCCGTGTACAACATTCTGTACGAGCGCATCGCACCCATGATTGAAATCAAACTGTTAACTGATTCATTCAGATAAACATATATGCTATTATGGAAAATATCAAATTGAACATCGAAAAGACTTTAGAATTCATCTCTAAAGAAAAATTGGCTGCTTACGAACCGAAAGTAAGAGCTTGTATGGAAACTCTGGAAAAAGGTACGGGACTGGGAAATGACTTCCTGGGCTGGCTGCACCTGCCTTCTTCTATCACCGAAGAGCACCTGAATGACTTGAAAGCTACGGCACAGGTACTGCGCGAGAACTGCGAAGTAGTAGTGGTAGCCGGTATCGGAGGAAGTTACCTGGGTGCCCGCGCCGTCATCGAAGCCTTGTCGGACAGCTTCGGATGGTTACGTGAAAAGAAAGAAGGACAACCGGTCATCCTTTTTGCCGGCCATAACATCGGTGAAGACTATTTGTACGAATTGACCGATTACTTGAAAGACAAGAAATTCGGTATCATCAATATCTCTAAATCGGGAACAACCACTGAAACCGCCCTTGCTTTCCGCCTCTTGAGAGAGCAATGCGAAAGACAACGCGGCAAGGAAATGGCACGTAAAGTCATCGTTGCGGTAACCGACGCCAAGAAAGGCGCGGCCCGTACCATGGCAGACAAGGAAGGTTACAAATCATTCATCATCCCCGACAACGTAGGCGGACGCTTCTCGGTACTGACTCCGGTAGGTCTGCTTCCTATTGCCGTAGCCGGATTTGATATCGAACAACTGGTGAACGGAGCACGCGAAATGGAAAAAGTATGCGCCGGCGAGAACCTGATGGAAAATCCGTCCGCCCTCTATGCGGCTACCCGCAACGAATTGTATCAGAACGGAAAGAAAATCGAAATCCTTGTCAACTTCCAGCCGAAACTGCACTATTTCATGGAATGGTGGAAACAATTGTACGGCGAATCGGAAGGCAAAGACCATAAAGGCATTTACCCCAGCTCGGTAGACTTCTCGACCGACCTCCACTCGATGGGTCAATGGATTCAGGAAGGCGAACGTACCATCTACGAAACCGTGGTGTCTATCGAAACTCCGAACCATGAACTGCATGTGCCGAACGACGAAGAAAACCTGGACGGCTTGAACTTCCTGGCAGGCAAACGCATCGACGAAGTAAACAAGATGGCAGAACTGGGAACCCAGCTGGCTCATGTAGACGGTGGTGTGCCCAACTTGCGTGTCAGCGTTCCGAAGCTGAACGAATATTACTTGGGCCAACTGATTTACTTCTTCGAAAAAGCCTGCGGCATCAGCGGCTATCTGCTGGAAGTGAACCCGTTCAACCAACCGGGAGTGGAAGCGTACAAAAAGAACATGTTTGCCTTGCTGAACAAACCCGGATACGAGGCTGAATCGAAAGCCATCCAGGCACGGTTGAACAAGTAAGCCTATGTTTGAACAAGCGATCCGAACGTATCTGCAAAGCCATCACTACGACCGTCTCGACCTGAAAGCCGTATTGTTCGACATGGACGGTGTATTGTTCGACTCGATGAAGAACCATGCGGCTGCCTGGCACGAAGCGATGAAGCGTTACGGCATGCACCTCAGCCCCGAAGAGGCTTACCTGCACGAGGGACGTACGGGCGCAGATACCATCAATATCGTAAGCACCCGCCAACGTGGCAAAGAAGCGACTGAAGAGGAAATCAAGACCATCTATCAGACAAAAACCGAGATTTTCAATTCATTGCCTAAAGCTGAACGTATGCCGGGTGCATACGAACTATTACAAAAGTTAAAACAAGAAGGATTGGTTCCGGTTGTCGTTACAGGCTCTGGACAGAAGTCGCTCTTGGAACGGCTGAATAAAAATTACCCAGATATATTCAAGCCTGAACTAATGGTGACAGCTTTCGATGTAAAACACGGAAAGCCCAATCCGGAACCTTACTTGATGGGCCTCCAAAAAGCTGGAGTAAAAGCCAACGAAGCTATCGTCGTGGAAAATGCCCCATTGGGCGTAAAAGCAGGTGTAGCTGCCGGCATCTTCACTGTAGCTGTTAACACGGGACCATTACCCGATGAAGTATTACTACAGGAAGGCGCCAACCTTTTATTTCCATCTATGATGGATTTCAACATTAATTGGGAAGCTTTTTATCAAGTAATTCAATAAAATATTGTATCTTTGCAGCAACTTAGCATTTACAAATGCTTATACTAACCCTAACAAATTCAAATTGGATATTAAAAGACTGCTTCGTGAGAAGCGGTCTTTTTTTAATTCCATTTCCCGCGAGTAGTCAGAAAAGTCACAAAAAGCATTGAATTACAGCAATATAAACAAAATATTGAATACTCCTACTGAATTTCTTCCTTATTTGTTCCAACTTCTTCTGTTGAATTTATTTCCGGATGCACCCGAAATATCTTATACCCTATTGCAGCGATAATAACCGACATAAATGGTGACAAAATATTGAAGAAGCAATAAGGAAGATACTCCAACGTAGGAACCTTCAAAACGGTAGCCTGCGTCATTCCACAAGAATTCCACGGGATAAGCACCGATGTAACCGTTGCCGAATCTTCTACCGAACGGCTAAGCAAACGGCTTTCATATCCCTTCCGCTCATAGAGCTTGCGATAGAGACTGCTGGTCAACAAAATAGAAATATACTGGTCCCCAGTCACTACATTACACATAAATCCAGTACCTACCGTAGCACCGACCAACGTAACTGCACGATGGGCAAGCCGGGCAAACAGCTCGGTCAAGCTTTTCAACATGCCACTACCAGCCAACACTCCTCCAAATGTAACCGAACAGATAATCAGAAAAATCGTATTAAGCATCCCGGTCATGCCACGAGTGGATATCAATGAATCGATGGCAGCATTGCCTGTCTGAATGGCAGTAGAGCCATAAAATGTAACAACTATCCCTTTGCAAGCATCCCAAAAAGACAATTCAGAATAAGCTGAAATGGCACCCTCTGGATTCGCAACTGCCCATACAGCCTGAGGCTGGGCTATAAGTGCGACAACTGCTGCCATTACCGCTGCACAAAAAAGAGTAAGGATAGCAGGTACTTTCTTGACAATCAACACACCGGTCAGTACAGGCACAATCATTAGCCAAGGAGTGATATGGAAAGCCGACTGCAAGGATGCCGAAAACTCAGCCGTCTGTGAAGAGCCAGCCGACTCGTGCATCAAGCTTGCCACAAGAAATACAATCAAGGCAATAGTCAGCGAAGGAATAGTGGTAATCATCATATAGCGGATATGCGTAAACAAGGGAGTACCCGATGAAGAAGATGCCAGCACCGTTGTATCGGAAAGTGGTGAAACTTTATCACCGAAATAAGCACCCGAAATAATGGCTCCGGCTGTCCACCCCGGATTAAAACCTTGAGCTACGCCGATACCTACTAATGCCACTCCTATCGTCGCTATAGTAGTCCATGAGCTGCCGGTCATCAATGACACCAAAGCACAGATGCCACAGGCTGCAGCCAGGAAAACAGCCGGATAGATAATCTGCATTCCGTAATAAATCATAGCCGGCACAATGCCACTCACCATCCATGTACCGGCAATTGCACCTATCAGCAACAAGATTAGGATAGCTGTACCTACCGACCGAATATTATCCAGAATACAAAATTCCAGAATTTCCCACGAATTTTTATAAGCAAACATTGATATAGCCGCGGTTATGGCAGAGGCTAATAATAAGCAAACCTGACTTCCGCCCGAAAGTGCATCGGCTCCGAAAATCTTTATTACAATTACCAGCGATAAGGTCAATACCACAAAAGGTATCAGCGAAACTTGCCATGAAGGCAGCTTGCGCATCATAGACGATGCGTGTTTGTCTTTATTCATTTTCTGCAGTTCGTTTTTTGGTACGTTATCTAATTTATATATACAATTTTCAAAGAGGGTAATCCTACGTCAGTTAGAAAAGGTTGCAAAGATAGGAAATAATGCTCAATTTACATAAAACGAACAAGCTTATTCTTGGAATACAGGACATCCGGTTCCCCACCAGGCTATCCATCGCTGATAATTGACCTGCTCAAACATCGGTGCTTTCGTCACATTCGTATCAGTATTCTTACCTAATAGGAATTTATCAATAAAAGCTTCCACTTCGGGGTATTGTTCTTCAGGAAGTTGACAATGCCCATGACCTCCTATGATAGAAAATCCCATACGGTCGGCAATACCAAAATGTTCCCACACTTTTCGAGCTGCCTGACACGACACATAGCCTGACTCATCTGCCAGCCATTCGTAATCGGTATTTCCTAAAACCAACAGAGCACGTGGTACAATCATAGCGCACAGTTCATGATGGTCGAAAGGAAGGCGGGACACGTTTTGATCTTTAAATTGGAACATACTCTCCATAAACCAAGCATGGCTGGTTCTTCCCAAAGTTTCTACATTACCTAATGTTTCTGATACACGCCAAGAGGCTGCCCCTCCTCCTCCCGGTTCTTGAGCAATGGTTAAAGCTATTCGTTCATCAAAAGCTCCGGCAAACAACGCCATTTTCCCTGCAAACGAACAACCAGATACAGCCAAGTGTTTCAAATCGATTTTACTTTCCGTACCTACAATCTCCAATCCATCAATAATCCGGCTGATGCCCCATGGCCATGCCGCGTATGCTCCGATTTCAGTCTGTTCAGGATACAGACGGTTGATAGGCTCCTGCCCACGCTTTTGAGTATGCGACATCACTTGAGTAAAATCAAAAGCAATTTGTGCAATATTACGTTGCGAGAACAAGGCAACTAGCAAACTTCCTGCTCCACGCCCGATGCCGATGATAGCAGGGAAAGGTCCTTCTCCTTCCGGATAAGTGATGCCTGCCGAAAGCTGCAAGGTCTCTCCTCCTACAGTAACCCGGACAAAAAGCGTATCATTCACCATGTCAGCTTCAATAGACTGACGGTCAATTTTCGGTTTATCTCCTACTTCATAATGTGCGATTTCTTTCCCTATTTCGGCACGCCGACGACTCCAGTCGGCAAAATCTGTACACCGCCCGTTACCATCCGACCACATAAAAGGATCGGGCAATGGTTTTATCTCGGGCAATTCTTCAAGAGAAGGCAATACCGGAGACGGATAAGACGCACCTGTATTTTCAACGCTATAAACTAAAGGGAGCTCTTGGGCAGAAAGACTGGCTCCCATCCATAAAGCACCTAAAATCGAACTTATTTTCCTGTTTCCCATATTATTATGATTATTCAAAAGGTATTATCAGGTATTAAAAGAGGCACAAAGACACCGGAATCTTTTCCAACCGATGAAAGTCTTTGTGCCTCTCATACATTCCGTTCTGTCTTTTTTATCCTCAAGAACAGAATGTCCAAAGAGTTGTATCAGGCTTCTGCTACCCCGCGCAACTGCTTGTCCATAGCTGCCGCGGCATGGCGTCCGTCACCCATAGCCAAGATAACCGTCGCGCCGCCACGCACGATGTCACCACCCGCATAAATGGTCGGGATAGACGACTGCATGTTCTCGTTCACCGCAATGGTGCCCTTGCGTCCCAGTTCCAAACCTTGTATCGAGTTGGGCACAATCGGATTGGGCGATACGCCTACACTGACGATAGCCATATCAATATCAAGCGTCTCGGTCGCTCCCGGAATAGCAACCGGACTGCGGCGACCCGAAGCGTCGGGCTCTCCCAGTTCCATTTTCTGGAGAACAACCTGTTTTACACGACCTTGTTCGTCGGCGATGTATTCAATCGGATTATGCAACGTCATGAATTCCACTCCTTCTTCCTTGGCATGTTTGACTTCCTCGATACGGGCAGGCATTTCGGCTTCCGAACGGCGGTAAACGATAATCGCACGCTCGGCACCCAGACGGCGGGCGGTACGTACAGAGTCCATCGCCGTATTGCCGCCGCCTACTACCATCACACGCTTGCCGAAAGTAATCGGAGTATCCGAGTCTTCACTCGCCGCATCCATCAGATTGACACGGGTCAGGTATTCGTTCGACGACATGATGTTAATCGAGTTCTCGCCCGGGATATTCATAAAGTTGGGCAGACCGGCACCCGAAGCGACAAAGATGCCTTTATATCCTTCCGCCTGCAGGTCGTCTACCGAAATGGTCTTGCCGATGATGCAGTCTTTCACAAATTGCACGCCCATCTTCGACAGATTATCTATCTCTACGTCTACAATCTTATTCGGCAGACGGAATTCAGGGATACCATACTTCAATACACCGCCTATCTCGTGCAAGGCTTCGAATACCGTCACGTCGTAACCCATCTTTGCCATATCGCCCGCAAACGACAAACCGGCAGGACCAGAGCCTACTACCGCTACCTTCATGCCGTTCTTCGGAGCCAGTTCGGGCGTAGAAATCTGACCACTTTCGCGTTCGTAATCGGCAGCAAACCGTTCCAGATACCCGATGGCTACGGCTTCGTGCCCCATCTTCAGGTGGATACACTTCGACTCGCATTGCTTTTCCTGCGGACATACACGACCGCACACAGCAGGCAGTGCACTTGTCTTCTTCAGCACACGGGCCGCTTCGAGGAACTCACCCCGCTCGATGTTCTTGATGAAACCGGGTATATTGATGCCCACCGGGCAACCTTCCATACACGAAGGATTGGCACAATCCAGGCAACGCTTGGCTTCGGTCAATGCCTGCTCCTCATTCAGACCGAGGTTGACTTCTTCCTTGCGGCTGTGCGAACGGTATTCAGGGTCAAGCTCGTTCATTTTCACACGCGGGATGGCTGTACGTTCCTTCGGTTTCATCGACTTGCGCAACGCTTCACGCCAAGGGGCCGTGCGGTCGTCCTGTGGCTTCACGGCTTCGCAAGCGTTCGGATCTACGGGGTCAAGCTTATGGATTTCTTCCCGTTCGATGTCCCGAAACGCACCCATACGTTTCAACATCTCGTCGAAATCTACCTGATGTCCGTCGAACTCCGGTCCGTCTACACACACGAACTTCGTCTTTCCGCCTACCGTGATACGGCAGGCGCCACACATACCCGTACCGTCCACCATGATGGTATTCAACGACACATCGGTAGGAATGTCATATTTCTTGGTAAGCAGGCAGACAAACTTCATCATCACAGCCGGACCGATGGCGAAACACTTGTCTACCTTCTCGCGCTGGATAACCTCTTCTACTCCAGCCGTCACCAAACCTTTCTTCCCGTACGAACCGTCATCGGTCATGATGATAACTTCGTCCGAGTTCTCACGCATTTCCTTTTCCAGGATAATCAGTTCCTTGGTACGTCCGGCAAGCACCGTAATGACACGGTTGCCGGCTGCTTTCAACGCCTGTACGATAGGAAGCATAGGCGCAACGCCCACACCGCCACCAGCGCAAACCACTGTACCGAAGTTTTCGATATGAGTCGCTTTTCCCAGCGGACCTACCACATCGGTAATGTAATCGCCTTCATTCAGTTCACACAAACGGGTAGACGATAAGCCTACCTCTTGTACTACTAATGTTATTGTGCCCTTTACCGGATCGGCTTCTGCAATGGTAAGCGGCATGCGCTCTCCCTTTTCGCCTACACGCACAATGACGAAATGACCCGCCTTGCGTGACTTGGCGATAAGCGGCGCTTCCACCACCAGTTTGAACACCTTTTCAGAAAAATGTTCTTTCGAAATAATTTTATTCATTTTATTCAGATGTAATAAGTTAGTTTTCAGTCCCTGCAAAGTTAGCTTTTTCGGACGCATCTGCAAAATAAATAGCCAATTTTATTGATAAGCCCACCTTGCAGCCAACAATCAGGCACCCATACCCCTTCAATCTTCCACCCCAATCGAATTCTCCCGGGAAAGCAAATGCAAATGTTTTTTCAGGTAGTTGGTGATTCATTTTTTTCTGCCTGCATTTTATGTTCTCCATACGGAAAACGTACGTCCTCCAATCGGGGGATATACGTTTTCCATACCAAGAACGTACGTTCTCCAATTGGAGGACATAAAATGCAACGGCTTGCAGAAAGCTTGTCAACCTCATACGGGAATAAATGTAAAAGACTAAAAAATAATACAAGCCCGGCATACTCCGACACGCTTTTCGAAAAATATTCCCTGTTTGAATAAGAAATAAAAAAATAAAGACTATCTTTGCCGGGAAGACAAATGATTCTAAAAAACCATGACAGAGCGACTGCAACAGATAAAGAGAGAGATAGACGACGGCGACCTTGATACAGCCATCAGCCAATTGAACCGGCTTCTGACCCAAAATCCCGATAATGCTGACTACATTTATTACCTGCTCGGAAATGCCTTCCGCAAACAGGGAAACTGGCAAGGCGCTCTGAACAACTACCAGGAAGCTATCGCCATCAATCCCGACAGTCCGGCTGCTGAAGCCCGCAAAATGGTAATGGACATCCTGGAATTTTATAACAAAGACATGTTTAATCAATAAGAATAAGATAATTTCAATATGGCTAAAATGAAAGGTGTGGTAATCGTAAATACAGAACGTTGCAAAGGATGCAACCTGTGCGTGGTCGCTTGTCCGCTGCACGTGCTTGCGCTTACCAAAAAAGTAAATCAAAAAGGATATAACTATGTACAACAGGTTCTGGAAGACACCTGCAACGGATGCACTTCGTGTGCCATCGTATGTCCCGATGCGTGTCTGACCGTGTACAGAGCAAAAGAAGCATAAACGTGTGAGTTGGTGAGTTTTTAAGTTTTTGAGTTTGTGAGTTTTTTAGTTTGTGAGTTTGTAAATTTGTAAGCTTACATAAACATAAAGAACTTACATTAAGAACCCAAAAGCTTAAGAACTAAAGAACTTAAAAACTCAAGAACTAAAAAACTTAAGAACTAAAAAAACTCACCAACTTAAAAACTTACAAACTTAAAAACTTAAAAACTGAAATATGGCAGAAGAAGTAGTTTTAATGAAAGGAAACGAAGCCATTGCCCGCGCCGCTATCCGGTTTGGCGTAGACGGTTACTTCGGCTATCCTATCACTCCCCAATCAGAAGTATTGGAAACACTTGCCGAACTGAAGCCGTGGGAAACTACCGGAATGGTGGTGTTGCAGGCCGAAAGCGAGGTAGCAGCTATTAATATGGTATACGGAGGAGCCGGAAGCGGCAAGATGGTCATGACCTCTTCCTCCAGCCCCGGTGTCAGTCTGAAACAGGAAGGCATCTCTTACATCGCAGGTGCCGAGCTGCCCTGTCTGGTAGTAAACGTCATGCGTGGAGGCCCCGGACTGGGAACCATCCAGCCCAGCCAGGCAGACTATTTCCAGACTACTAAAGGAGGCGGACACGGCGACTATCATGTCATCGCACTGGCTCCGGCATCGGTACAGGAAATGGCAGACTTCGTAGGGCTGGCTTTCGAACTGGCATTCAAATACCGTAACCCAGCCATGATTCTGGCAGACGGCGTTATCGGACAGATGATGGAAAAAGTAGTGCTTCCCGCTCCACGTCCCCGCCGCACCGAAGAAGAAATCATCGCCCAGTGCCCATGGGCTACCACAGGCCGTAAAGGACGCAAGCCCAACATCATCACTTCGCTGGAACTCGACCCCGCCATCATGGAACAGCGCAACTTGCACCTGCAAGCCAAGTATGCCGAGATAACAGCCAAGGAAACACGTTACGAAGAAATCAATTGTGAAGATGCCGAATACCTGATTGTAGCTTTTGGTTCCTGCGCCCGCATCGCCCAAAAATCAATGGAACACGCCCGTGAAGAAGGCATCAAGGTCGGTCTGTTCCGCCCCATCACCTTATGGCCCTTCCCAAGCGAAGCCTTGCAAAACAGAGCCAAGCAGATGAAAGGCATCCTTGTTGTCGAGCTAAATAGCGGACAGATGATTGAAGACGTCAAGCTGGCAGTAGAATGTCGCATCCCGGTAGAACACTTCGGACGCCTGGGAGGCATCGTTCCCGACCCGGATGAAGTCATCGAAGCGTTGAAAGAAAAACTCATCACCAACAAGTAACAGATTATGAACAAAATAGATCAAATCAGAACCGTACTGAACATCGTTTTCATGATAGGAGCCGTGGCTTCTGTTGTGCTGTTCTTTACAAATGTCGACCAGACAATCTTCTTCTATGTATGCGCCACATCCATCATCATCAAGATGGTAGAGTACGTGCTCCGATTCTCTATACGTAACCGACAAGGAGGAAAACCATGACAAAAGAAGATATCGTAAAGCCCGAGAACCTGGTGTACCAGAAACCTCGCTTATTGAACGACAACCCGATGCACTATTGTCCCGGATGCAGCCATGGGGTCGTACATAAGCTGATAGCAGAAGTCATCGAAGAAATGGGGATGACTGAAAAAGCCATTGGCATCAGCCCCGTGGGATGTGCCGTATTCATGTATAACTATTTGGATATCGACTGCCAGGAAGCAGCCCACGGACGTGCGCCTGCCCTCGCCGCAGCCATCAAACGCTTGTGGCCCGACCGCCTGGTATTCACTTACCAAGGCGACGGTGACTTGGCATGTATCGGTACAGCCGAAAGCATCCACGCCCTGAACCGTGGCGACCACATCGCCATCATCTTCATCAACAACGCCATTTACGGAATGACCGGCGGACAGATGGCTCCTACCACCCTTATCGGCATGAAGACCGCTACCTGCCCCTACGGACGTAATCCGGAAATACACGGCTATCCGCTGAAGATGACCGAAATAGCCGCTACGCTGCAAGGCACATGCTACGTCACACGCCAGTCTGTCCATACCGTGGCAGCTATCCGCAAAGCCAAGAAAGCCATCCGCAAAGCATTCGAAAACTCGATGCAAGGCAAAGGCTCAAGCCTGGTAGAAATCGTATCGACTTGCAGCTCGGGCTGGAAAATGACTCCCGAAGCAGCCAACAAGTGGATGGAAGAACACATGTTCCCGTTCTATCCGCTGGGCGACTTGAAAGACACTACATCAGAAGAGAAATAAACCTATAAATTGAAACGTATGACAGAAGAAATCATTATAGCCGGATTCGGTGGCCAAGGCGTATTGTCCATGGGAAAGATACTTGCCTATTCCGGTCTGATGGAAGGCAAGGAAGTGACTTGGATGCCGGCATACGGCCCCGAACAACGCGGAGGTACCGCCAATGTAACAGTCATTGTGAGCGACGAACGGATATCTTCTCCGATTCTGAGCAAATATGATACCGCCATCATCCTGAACCAGCCTTCGCTGGCAAAGTTCGAAAACAAAGTGAAACCAGGCGGTGTGCTGATTTACGACGGTTACGGCATCATCAACCCGCCTACCCGTAAAGATATCCATGTGTACCGCATCAATGCGATGGACGAAGCCAACGAACGGAAAATGGCAAAGACATTCAATATGATTGTCTTGGGAGGATTGCTGAAAATCCGTCCCATCGTATCCATCGAAAGTGTGGTAAAGGCTTTGTATAAGACACTGCCCGAACGTCACCACAACCTGATTCCGATGAACGAGCAAGCCATCCACATCGGCATGGACATCATCAAGGAAATGAAATAAGAGTTGGAGAATCAACCTTTACCTCTACAGGCAATACGGACGCACGAACCAGTGTGCCGTGTTGCCTGTCGTTTTCAGGCATTGTCCTTATAACAAATGTAAATCTGCATTCAAGTTGCCAGTGTTTCGTTTTTCTTTTATATCTTTGTCCCCATTATGAGGAAGATACTTTTTATAGCAATCATGACACTGATATGCGGCACATTGTCCGCACAAAATACGTTATCCAACCAGTTCGGCAGTTCGGCTTCGGGAGTAGACCGAAACGGGTACGACCGGAACGGGAATCCCATTGACACTACCGCTGTCAATGATGCCAGCACCATCCCTATCGGACTGACATCGTGGAAAATAGACGCACGTTTCGGCAATCGTACCGAAGTGCCTGTCGACACCTTGCAGCACGGCTTCCAAAACACCAACGATACCGGCGGACCTTATGGACACTACACTTACCTGGGCAACCTGGGCGCACCGCGCATCGCCCATGTATTCTTCG
Organism: uncultured Bacteroides sp.; assembly: GCA_900544675.1. Classification (GTDB taxonomy): domain Bacteria; phylum Bacteroidota; class Bacteroidia; order Bacteroidales; family Bacteroidaceae; genus Phocaeicola. Next base: position 82,983 of record UQVZ01000004.1, on the reverse strand, counting down.
ACCGGGAAGATGCCAGCCAGTTTTTCTTTTTAGACCCCTACGACTATACGGTAGTAAGACCGCAAGACGTGACGTATACCAATACCAAGTCACCTTTCGTCAACCTGACCTATTACAAGCAAGGCAGCAGCCGCGACGGAGAGGAACGTTTCAAAGCCTATTTTGCCGTGAATGCCAATAAACGGATGGGATTCGGCTTCAACATCGACTATGTGTACGGACGAGGGAAATATGCCCATCAGTCGACCGCCCTGTTCAACGGCAACCTGTTTGCCTACTACCTGGGCGACAAGTATAACATGCACTTCAGCTTTATCAATGATAACCTGAAAGTGGCGGAGAACGGCGGTATCACCGACGACCGCTATGTCAGTGCCCCGCTGGAAATGGCTGAAGGAGGACGTACATACGCCAACAGCGAAATCCCGACCAACCTGACAGACATCTGGAACCATAACACAGGTTACCACGCTTTCCTGACCCACCGCTATAACTTGGGATTCTACCGCGAAAACCCGAACGAAAACGATACAACCACAACAACCGTATTCGTTCCGGTCACCAGCTTCATGCACACCTTGAAAGTGGACATAGCCCGGCGCAAATACATCTCGCAAGACGAGCAACAGAACCAGGAATACTTCCTCAACAATTTCCTCCCCGACGTGGAACAGGACAAGACTAACTATCTTTCTGTCAAGAACCTGTTCGGCATCTCGTTGCGTGAAGGTTTCAACAAATGGGCGAAAGCCGGACTGACCGCTTTTATCAGCCATGAATTCCGCCGCTTTACCCTGACCGACACCATCACGGGCACACCCGGACAGCGCATTCCGACCGACTACACGGAAAACGTCATCTCGGTAGGCGGACAGCTTATCAAAGAACAAGGCAAGATGTTCCATTACAACGTAACCGGCGAATTCGCCCTCATCGGAGAAGATGCCGGAGCATTCTCGGTAGAAGGGAACGGAAACATGAATTTCCGCCTGTTCAACGACACGGTACGCCTGGAAGCCACTGCATACGTCAAGAACCAGAACCCGACTTTTTACTACCGTCATTTCCACTCGAAACACTACTGGTGGGACAACAACGACCTGTCGAAAATGATGCGCACCCGCATCGAAGGACAATTGAGCATCGACCGCTGGCGCACCCGGCTGAAAGCAGGAGTGGAAAACATTACAAACTATACCTATCTGGACAATCTGTCGGTAGCGGAAGGAGGCAGCGAAGGAGGCAGCACTACCGCTTCTACGTACAAGAACAACCTGGGAGTAGCCCAGCATTCGGGCAGCATCCAGGTATTCAGCGCATCGCTCCGGCAAGACTTCAAACTGGGTATCCTGCACCTAGATAACGAAGTGACTTACCAGACTTCGAGCAATCAGGACATCCTACCGTTGCCGAAACTCGTGCTCTACCACAACCTCTACCTCAGCTTCGGACTGGCAAAGAAAGTGCTGAAAGTAGAAATGGGAGCCGATGTGCGTTATTTCACCTCCTACTATGCACCCGACTATGCCCCTGCTATCGGACAATTTTACCTGCAAAACAAGGATACCCGATACAAACTGGGAAATTACCCGCTGCTGAACGGCTATATCAACCTACACCTGAAACGCACACGTATCTTCCTGATGATGTATAACCTGATTCAAGGACAAGGCGAGCACAGCTATTTCCTGGCTCCCCACTATCCGCTGAATCCGCGTCTGTTTAAAATCGGTATTTCGTGGAACTTCTTTGACTGACAAAGCCTATGCGAACACGAAAACTTATCCGATACGGTATAGTAGCTGTCATCATCATAGTGGGAATCATCGCTTTCAGTACCCAAAAGGAAGAAAAGCCGACTTATACGCCACGTGATTATGCCGAAATCATGAAATCGGGCATCTTGCGTGCCGTCACCGAATACAACTCCATCAGTTACCATGTGGAGGAAGACACCTTGCAGGGATTCGACTATGAACTGTTGCATGCCTTTGCATCCGACAAGCACCTGAAACTGGAACTGACTCCCGAAATGAGCTTTGAGAAAAGGCTGCAAGGCATCATCGAAGGCAAATACGACCTTTTGGCTACAGGCACCCTTGTCACCACCCAATCGAAAGACACGCTGCTCTTTACCCGTCCGCTGGCATTGAGCAAACAAGTGCTGGTTCAACGGAAACCGGAAAACGAACAAGACAGCACTTATATCCGAAGCCAACTGGATTTGGCTCATAAACACTTGTATGTCATTCAAGGTTCGCCTGCCCTGCTGCGCCTGCATAACCTTATCAATGAAATGGCAGACACGATTTATATCGAAGAAGTGGAACAGTACGGTCCCGAGCAGCTTCTGGCTATGGTGGCAGGGAAAGACATTGATTATGCAGTGTGCGATGAAAGTATCGCCCGTCCCTTGTTGTCCCGTTTCCCGAACCTCGATATCAATACCGCACTCAGCTTTACCCAGTTTTATGCCTGGGGAGTGAACAAACAGAATCCGGCGTTGCTGGATACTCTCAACAACTGGCTGGAAGAGTACAGCAAGACCAGCGACTACAAGAAGCTACACAAAAAATATTTTAACTGATAAAATAATACTAGATATGATGCAACTGGATAATGTAAACTGGGGATTCATCGGTTGCGGTGAAGTGACCGAAAAGAAAAGCGGACCCGCATTCAATATGATAGAAGGCTCGAAGGTAGTTGCCGTAATGAGCCGCGATGAAGAAAAAGTAAAATCGTATGCCCATCGCCACAACATACCACGCTGGTATACCGATGCGCAAGAACTGATAGGCGACGAAGACGTAAATGCTGTCTACATTGCTACCCCACCTTCTTCGCATGCCACCTTTGCCATCATGGCTATGAAAGCAGGCAAACCGGTGTACATCGAAAAGCCGATGGCCGCCACTTACGAAGACTGTGCCCGCATCAACCGCATCTCACAAGAAACGGGTGTGCCTTGCTTTGTAGCGTATTACCGCCGCTACCTGCCTTATTTCCAAAAGGTACGTCAGCTGGTGGAAGAAGGAGAGATAGGCAATGTCATCAATGTGCAGATTCGTTTTGCCCAGCCTCCACGTGATTTGGACTATAACAGCACCAACCTGCCTTGGCGCGTGCAGCCCGACATCGCCGGCGGAGGTTATTTCTATGACTTAGCACCACATCAACTGGATTTATTACAGGAAATGTTCGGTTGCATCTTGGAAGCCGAAGGATATAAAAGCAACCGTGGCGGACTGTATCAGGCAGAAGACACCATCAGTGCCTGCTTCAAGTTCGAATCGGGATTACCCGGTTCCGGTTCCTGGTGTTTCGTGGCTCACGAGTCGGCGAAAGAAGACCGCATTGAGATTATCGGTGACAAAGGAATGATTTGTTTCTCCGTCTTCACCTACGAGCCTATCGGACTGCACACCGAGCGGGGACGCGAGGAAATCTTACCCGAAAATCCTCCCTACGTCCAGCTTCCGCTTATCAAGGCGGTAGTGGAACACTTGCAAGGAAAAGCCATCTGCACCTGCGACGGATTAAGCGCCACTCCCACCAACTGGGTAATGGACCGGATATTGAATAAATTGTAATTGGATAAGGAGTTAAGAAGTTAGAGAAGTTAGAGAAGTTAGAGAAGTTAAAGGAGTTAGAGAAGTTAAAGGAGTTAGAGGAGTTAAAGGAGTTAAAGGAGTTAAGGAGTTAAGTCAATACCTGAAAGTATATATCCTTAACTCCTTAATATCAGTAAAAGTATTGGCTTTAACTTCTAACGAAGCAAAGCGAAGTGATAACTTCTTTAACTTCTCTAACTCCTTATTTAATCATCTCGAATCCGCAATAAGGAACCAAGGCTTTCGGAATGCGGATGCCTTCCGGTGTCTGGTTGTTTTCAAGCAAGGCGGCCACGATACGCGGCAAAGCCAAAGCAGAACCGTTCAGCGTGTGGCAAAGCTCTGTTTTCTTGTTGGCTGTACGATAACGGCATTTCAAACGATTGGCTTGATAAGTATCGAAATTAGAAACAGAACTTACTTCCAACCAGCGTTTCTGTGCCTCTGAATAAACTTCGAAGTCGTAACAGATAGCTGCTGTAAAGCTGATATCACCTCCACACAGACGAAGGATACGATACGGGAGTTCCAGTTTTTTCAGCAAACCTTCTACGTGGTCAAGCATTTCCTGATGAGACTGACGGGAATGTTCCGGCGTATCAATGCGTACCAGTTCTACTTTCGAAAACTCGTGCAGGCGGTTCAAGCCACGTACATCCTTACCATACGAACCGGCTTCACGGCGGAAACACTCAGTGTATGCGCAATTCTTAATCGGCAATTCTTTTTCGTCAAGAATCACATCCCGATAAATATTGGTTACAGGCACTTCGGCAGTAGGAATCAAATAAAGGTCATCCAAATTGCAATGATACATCTGTCCTTCCTTGTCGGGCAACTGGCCTGTGCCGTAACCTGAAGCGGCATTTACTACCGTAGGAGGCATAATTTCTTCGTAACCGGCGGCACGAGCCTCATCGAGGAAGAAATTGATAAGCGCACGCTGCAAGCGGGCACCTTGTCCACGGTAAACGGGGAAACCTGCGCCTGTAATCTTCACACCCAGGTCGAAATCAATCAAGTTGTATTTCTTCGCCAGTTCCCAGTGAGGCAAAGCATTTTTCGGAAGTTCGGTTTCCATACCGCCCATCTTCACTACCAGGTTATCTTCCGCTCCATTGCCTTCGGGCACTTCTTCGTAAGGCACATTCGGAATGGTGTACAACAGGTTTTGCATATCCTCGGCAGCCTGATCCATCTCTGCCTGAAGCGATTTGCTTGCTTCCTTGATTTCGGATACACGCGCCTTGGCAGCTTCGGCTTCTTCTTTCTTTCCCTCTTTCATCAATTGTCCGATGGTTTTCGAAGTAGAATTTACCTCTGCCAGATTCTTATCCAGTTGAGCCTGTGCACTACGACGTTTGTCATTCAGTTCAAGCACTTGGGCAATGGCTTCTTTTGCATTTGCGAAATGCTTTTTCTCCAATCCACGGATTACCTTTTCGGTATCCTCTGTAATTTGTTTAATTGTAAGCATATCTTTCGTTTTTTATAATCGTATGTTTCGTTTTCGTGCTGCAAAGATATTCTTTTATTGAAATATAAACAACGATTCTTACCAGATACTTTGACGGATACACACCGGTTTTTCAAACAATCCCTCCGGTCAACCGAGTTTCAGCATCCCCGCCTTTCCTTTTATCTTCCGGCTAATCAGGGATAATCAAGGTCAAGGCTTCGGGAGCGATGGTCACCTCGATAGGGAAATGACGGTCGAACCAGATACGTCCGTCCACACTGATTTCCGCATTCTGAGCACGCAGAATCTTCACCTGCCGCGTACGATAAGGCTTTACGGTCTTGTGATTCAGAAGCCTCCCCTGCTGCAACATCCATAATCCGGATATAAGCTGACGTAATTCGGGACGGTAAATCAACGATACGTCCAGCCATCCGTTGTAAGGCACCGCGCTGGGAGTAAGTCCATATCCGCGCGCGCTCCCGATTGCCACCGCCATCAGACGGCCACGGATATGCTCGTCATTTACCTTCAGATGCATCCGGTACAGCTTGCGTTCGAATGCCACCAGGAATAACGAAGAAAGATATGAGAACAACGGAATGCCCCAGAAGCGTTTCGTTTCGTTCGTAATGATGACGATACGGGCTCCCAATCCGATATATACCGCATTCAGGAAGTAGCGTTTCACATGGACGTTTCCGTCAAAATAGCCGAACACGCCTACATCCACCTTTCGCAGACGACGGTTGATAAGGACATCCACAGCCCCTTTATAATCATCCGAGTCCAATCCCCAGTATTTGGCAAAATCATTTCCGATACCGTTCGGAATAATCCCCAAAGCGATTTCCTGTTTCTCTTCGGCATCGGACAACATGATACCATTTACCGCATCGTTCAAGGCTCCGTCGCCTCCCACCACTACGATGGTACGATAACCGTTGTTCGCCATCGTGCGCGACAAGCGTTCCACCGACCCGAATCCTTCCGACTGTACATAGTCGAACTGGACGTTCCGGCTCTCCATATAGTCACGAATCGCTTTCCATCGCTTCTGTGCCTTCCGGCTTCCTGCTTTCGGGTTGTATATCACACCCCATCGGGTAGGTTCTATTGCCATAGTTATTTCCTCGGTTTTTATTGGTTCTTATCAAACAAGCGGCACAACCGTACGTCATGCCCCAGCTATCAGCTTCATTATCTCTTCCACTTTTTCTTCCATCGGGCGCGTCGCGTCTATCCAATGGATAGTGAATCCGCGCCGTTCCATCCCTCTGAACCACGTCATCTGCCGTTTGGCGAACTGGTGGATGGCTATTTCCAACTGGCGGAACATTTCGGTGTAGGTCAATGCTCCCGTTACATACAACGTAAGGTATTTATACTCCAATCCATAATAAATCAGGTCTTCAGGAGCAATGCCTTCGTCGAGCAACCGGCGGACTTCCTCTACCATGCCTTCTTCCAACCGCTGCTTCAAACGGCGGGTAATCTTCTCCCGACGCAACTCACGGTCGATATCCACGCCGATAATCAGGCTATGGATTTCGGGAAAATCCCTTGCATCGACCGGTTGTGTCCGATAATACTCTTCTATTTCGATAGCCCGTACAGCACGCTTCGCCGTATCCACATCGGTAGAATTATGCAACGTCTTGTATCCCGCAAGGATAGCGGTCAGCTCTTCCAACGACTTGCCGGAAAGCTTTTCGCGCAATTCGGGATTCTCAGGGACGGGAAGCAGCTTGTACCCTTTCAATACCGACTCCAGATACATGCCGGTTCCGCCACACAGGATGGGAAGCATCCCCCGCGAACGGATGGACTCGTATGCCCGTAAGAAATCGTGCTGGAACTCGAACACATTGTATTTGGTCCCCGGTTCGGCTATATCAATCAGGTGATAAGGTATCGGATGCCCGTTCACCACATAATCTGCCAAGTCCTTTCCGGTGCCTAAATCCATCCGGCGATATACCTGACGGCTATCCCCGCTGATGATTTCCGAATGCAAACGGTCTGCCAGAGCCGCGGCAAGCGGAGTCTTTCCCGAAGCGGTCGGTCCCAATAGGGTTATCAAATCGTATGCCATAATCAAATTCTTTTCTTCTAAAAACGCATCGTCAGTTCAATGATGTAGTCCACCTCATCGGGCACCTTGCCCAATTCGAGCAATACACCTTCACGGGTCTGCCTGAAGCGTACCGGTTCGTTGCTGCCGAACACGACCGCCTTCTGCACTTTTCCCTTGACAGGCAGAAACAAGGCTTCATCTTCCAATGAGAGGATATGCACAAACTGGCGGTTCCCTTTCCGGGTAGTCACGCCCCACGGACGTGCAGGCACATCACCTGCCGTTGTTCCATACAGCGTTTCTCCATACCGCTCCATCCATTTACCTATGCCTTCCAGACGTTCAAGAGCCGTTTCAGGCAATTCACCATTGGGTTGCGGTCCGATATTCAACAATAAGTTTGCTCCTTTCCCGGCAGCTCCTACCAGCAAGTGTATCAACTCCTTGACAGATTTATAATTCTGGTCCTTGATTTTATATCCCCACATACCGTTCATGGTCTGACAGGTCTCAAGAGGCAGTGCGCTGATTTGCTGACCCGAAAGCCCTGCCGTATTCTCGCCCGGCAAGTCGCGCTCGAATATCTGGATATCTTCTCCGTCAAACGGAATGCCGTGATGGTTATTCCCTATCAGGCAGGCAGGATTCAAGCGGTGAATCATCGCATATTGTTCAGTCAGCTGCCAATCGAAAGGAACCGTATCCTGATCGTGATCCCACATTCCATCGAACCAGATAGCATCGGGCTTATAATTCTCTATCAATTCGGTCAACTGGTTATTCATAAACTGGTAATACGAAGCCCAGTCTGCTTTCGACAAGTCTTTTCCTGTCGTTCTTCCCGTTCGCCCTGCCGGATAATCGTCGCGTGTCCAGTCGATGTGCGAATAATAGAAATGTACCCCTATACCTTGTTTACGGCATTCATCGGTCAACTCACGCAATACGTCCCGCCGAAAAGGAGTGGCGTCCACAATATCATAATCCGAATAACGGGTATCAAACATCGAGAACCCATCGTGATGACGGGTCGTGAAACAAATGTATTTCGCGCCCGAAGCTTTGATGGCAGATACCCACTGACGGGCATCAAACCGGCTCGGATAAAAACCCGAAGCTGCCTTGGCATATTCCGCATGGTCGATGCCACTGTTCATGTACCATTCTCCTTGGGCATACATGCTATATATGCCCCAATGAAGGAAAATACCCAACTTGCTTCCGGCAAACTCCTGCCTTGCCGCCAGATTGGCGGACGAAGGCTGATACTCTTGTGCCTGAAGCGAGGCACAAAACAATGCCAATGCAACTCCTATCTGTATGGAAAAACGAATCGGTTTCATCATTTTTACACCTTTATTAATATATACTCCATCATCGCTTAAACAAGAGAAAGGCGCAACACCGCTTTCCATGCCTGTAATAAAAAAACATTCGCCCTTGCTTAATTGTTCAGACTTGCCGAGCGGACACGGCTCAAGGTTTCGGGCGTCATCTGAAGCATAGAAGCGATATAGACCAACGGAGCTCGTTTCAATATCTCCGGATGAAGCTGGAGCAACTTGTTATAACGCTCGTGAGCCGGTTCGAAACGAAGCGTATCGGCTTTCACCTGCGACTCTATCAATGAGTTCTCCCAAATCTTCCGGTACAACACACCGATGTCGGCACGCTCTACGGAAAGCTGGTCGATACCTTCCTTGTCTATTTCCCACAACACCGTCTGCTCCAACGTCTCTATCATCAGCCGGGTAGGTTCCTGCCTGAAATAACTCTCCAGACATATCACCTCTCCCTTCTCGTAAGCAATGTGTTCGGTCATATCCTTGCCATACTTGAAATAGAACTGACGGAGCATCCCTTTCTCGATGTAACGTATGCATGTGCATATCTCGCCTTCGTTCAGCACTATTTCTCCTTTCTTATATTTCTTTCCTACCAAAATATCGGCCAGTGCATGCGCACTTTCTTTGGCAAGCTGCACACGATGGTCGCTTGCCATTTGCCTTACTATTTCAATACTCGTTGTCGTCATAGATATTTCGATTTAAAAAAGTTCTTATTTTACCTTGATGCGGTCGAATCCTTCGCCGAACACACCGATGACCGCACTTTGCGAAACGAATGCATTCGGATCGATGTCCTTTATCAGTCGGAAGATAGTATTCGACTCACGCTTCTTTGCCAGCACGAACATCAGCTTCACGCCATTGTTCGTATAACATCCTACACCATCAATGAATGTCACACCCCGGTGCAGGTCTTTATTGATACGGTGTCCGATTTCCTCGTACTTGCTCGAAATGATGAAGAACTGCACCGACTGGCGCGCGCTGTTCACTACCTGGTCTATCACAAAACTGGTAATAAACAACACCACATAACCGTAAACCACACGTTCCCAGTCGTGCAACACCAGATAACTGGACGAAATGATAATCACATCACACATCAGGATAACCCTGCCCAGCGAAATATCGCGATATTTATTGACGATAGCGGCGATGATATCCGTTCCGCCCGTACTTCCGTTAGCCGAAAATGCCAGTCCGATGCCTCCGCCGCAGAACGAAGCACCCAACACACACGCCATAAACGGCTCATCGTGTATCAGCCCGCCCTGTACAAACTTCTGGATAACCGCCAGGAAAACCGTCAGCACGATTACCGCCCAAATGGTCTTCAGACAGAACTTCAGCCCCAGAATCTTCAGAGCAAGCAACAACAAAAATCCATTAATGCCTAAATAAGTGTATTGTACGGGGAAACCCGTTGCCCAATAAATAATGGAAGCAATACCCGGTACGGCTCCCGAAGGCAAATTGTTGGGTAACAGAAACACCGTCCATCCCACCCCGTACATCATCATTCCTAACGCTATCAATAAATAATCCTTCGACTCTCTCCATACGGGGTTGGTCTTCAAAGATACATTTCCATTCATTTCCGTTTCTTCTAAATTAACTTGATTTTCGGAATACAAAAGTATAAAAAATCCGTGAGATATACGAAATAAAAACAGGCAGAATAAAGGCAAATAAACTAAACAACATTCCGCTATACTTGTAAGGTTGACATAAAAATTCTAAATTTGCGGAAGCATCAATATGAAAAATCCATTTTACATCGTAAACGTATGAAAACCATCCGACTGATTTACCCCCAATGGCAAGGCGGCATCATCGACCGCTGGATTCCCGAAGTGAAAGACCCCGCAGATGCCGCAAGAGGCTATTACCTGGGTGCCCAATTGCTGGACTTCCTGGCACCTCCTACCACACAAAAGACCCTTACCGTACCCGTTACGACAGACCCTGCCGAACGTATCGTGACCGACGGCGTGATAGATTGCCAAGCCATCCAAGCACAAACCCGGGCTGCCCTGGATATCCTAAAAGTGGAAAACCCGGATAAAATCGTCACCCTCGGAGGCGAATGTTCGGTCAGCGTAGTGCCTTTCACCTACCTTGCCGCCAAATACCCCGATGATGTAGCGATGATATGGATAGATGCCCATCCCGACATTACCCTACCGGGCGATGTCTATGCAGGCTATCATGCCATGGCCGTTACGGCATGTATGGGAAAAGGCGAACCCGGCATCGTCTCGCTCCTCCCCGCCCGGATTGCTCCCGACAAAATCCTGTTTGTAGGCTTGCGCGACTGGGAACGTGAAGAAATCAAAGTCCGCCAGCAGGCATACGGCATCAGGCATCTCACTCCCGAAGATGTCCGCGAGAACAGTGACGCGATACGCCAATGGCTGAACGCGTGCGGCGCATCGAAGGTCGTCATCCACTTTGACATGGACGTGCTCGACCCTGCCGAAATCATTGCGGCCGTCGGAGTGATTCCCAATGGCATGAAGATAGCCGATGTAGTGCGCGTCATCAACGACATAGCCCGCGAGAAAGAGCTCGTAGGACTAACCGTAGCCGAACCGATGCCGCGTACCGCCATCCGCCTGCGCAAGATGCTGGAGGAACTTCCTTTAGTAAACGGTACTTGTTGCTAACAAGCTTCCATGTATATGCCCCGGCTCATGCAGATAGCATCACTTCAGCTACAAACTATATGAAAAGCATAAGCAATATACGATGGTCTGAATCTGTAAATCCGGTTGTTTTGTCCGTAATTCAGATACAAAGTTTCAATGAGGAAGGGCTTACCTTTGCATTGAACAAAAAAAACGATTTAACCATGAACACGAATCTGAATTATGACATGTATATCCCTACCCGACTAATGTTCGGAGAAGGTGTGCTGAACAAACTGAGTGAACAACCCATGCCGGGCAAACATGCCCTCATCGTTATCTCGAACGGAAAATCCACACGTGCCAACGGATACCTGGCACGCACTGAAGAACAGCTTCATAAAGCTGGAGTGGAGACTACAGTATTCGATGGCGTTTCGCCTAACCCTACCGTAAGCAATGTAGATGCCGGAGCAAAAGCAGCACGCGAAAGCCATGCAGACTTTCTGGTAGCTCTGGGAGGAGGAAGCGTAATGGACTGTGCCAAAGCCATAGCCGTCATGGCTTCCAATGAAGGTGAGTTATGGGACTATGTACCTATCGGTTCTGGAAAAGGACAACCGATTAGCATACAGCCGCTTCCTATTATTGCCATCACAACAACAGCCGGAACCGGTTCGGAAACAGACAATTCGGGTGTCATTACCAAAGAAGACACCTTCGAAAAGGCTTTTGTCGGCGATGCTTCTTTATTCCCCGTGCTTTCGCTCGTAGACCCAGAACTAATGGCAACCGTGCCTCCTGCATTTACGGCTTATCAGGGATTTGATGCCTTGTTCCATAGCACTGAAGGATATATCGCCAAAGGTGCCAACCTGATGAGCGACATGTATGCACTGGAAGCTATCCGCAACCTGGCAGCTTATCTTCCTCGTGCCGTAAAAGACGGTAAGGATATGGAAGCCCGTACACATGTAGCATTCGGCAACAGTCTTTCAGGAGCTGTTATGTGTCTCACCTTGATTACCAGCGAACATGCCTTGGAACATGCCCTTTCGGCTTATCATCCAGCATTGCCTCACGGCGCGGGACTGATAATGATTAGCAAGGCTTACTATAAATTCTTCATCGAGCACCACGGTTGCGATGAGCGCTTTATCCGGATGGCACAAGCCATGGGAATGCCCGAAGCAACCAAACCTGAGGATTTTCTGACTGCCCTCACCCGCCTGCAAGAAGCTTGCGGTGTAGCAGACCTGAAGATGTCGGACTACGGAATTACTCCCGATGAATTTGAGACCTTGATGCGCAATACACGTGAAGTAATGGGCGTAATGTTTACCAGCGACCGCGTACAGATGTCGGACGAAGACATCGTGACGGTATATCGCGAATCTTACAAATAAAAACAGATGGATATCCGCATCAGCTTTCTGGTGGTAGAAGCTGATGCGGACACTTGTCACACAAATGCCACAATCGAGCAGATTACTTCTCTCACGCGAAGATATACTTTATTCATCATGTAATATAGTGCATGACCATCGCAGTATATTTGAATAATTTCATCAGAATACATTGCAAATTTCCCACTATTTTGTATTTTCGCAAAGGATTCATGCAAAGAATTCCACTCCAAAGACAAAAAGAGTACAACTAAACTGATTATATAAGACATGTGTGGAATCGTAGGATACATCGGGAAGAAACAAGCTTATCCCATTTTGATAAAAGGATTGAAACGGCTGGAATACCGTGGATATGATAGTGCCGGCGTCGGACTCATCAATGAAGCCCATCAACTGAATGTGTATAAAGCTAAAGGAAAGGTGTCGAACCTGGAAGACTTGGCTGCACAAAAAGATGTGTCGGGATGCATAGGCATCGCACATACGCGTTGGGCTACCCATGGAGAGCCAAGTCAGATAAATGCCCATCCGCATGTTGCCCAGTCAGGCAATCTGGCACTGGTGCATAACGGCATCATCGAAAATTATGCCACCCTGCGCGAACAACTCCAACAAAAAGGCTATACATTCAAAAGCACGACCGATACAGAAGTGCTGGTCCAACTGATTGACTATATACAGACGCGTTCACAAATCGATTTGCTGGATGCCATCCGCATTGCCTTGCACCGTGTTATCGGAGCATACGCCATCGCTATTATTGACCGTCGCCAGCCCAACCGTATCATTGCAGCACGCAAAAGCAGCCCATTAGTCATCGGCATAGGAGAAGACGAGTTTTTCCTTGCTTCAGACGCTACCCCCATCGTAGAATACACCGACCGGGTAGTATACCTGCAAGACGGAGAAATAGCAGTCTTAGAAGCCGGCAAGCCCTTAAAGGTAGTCAACCTGGAAAATGAACAGCAACCGGCAGAAGTGAAGAAAATCGACATGAACATCGGGCAACTGGAAAAAGGCGGTTATCCTCACTTCATGCTGAAAGAGATATTCGAACAACCTGAATGCATCAAAGACTGTATGCGCGGACGAGTAAACAGGGAAACTTATAAAGTAGCCCTCTCGGCAGTTATCCAACATAAGGAACGTCTACTGGGAGCACGACGGTTCATCATTGTAGCATGTGGCACCTCATGGCATGCCGGACTAATCGGAAAACAACTTATCGAAACTTTTTGCCGTATCCCGGTAGAAGTGGAATATGCTTCCGAATTCCGTTACCGCAATCCTGTAATCAGCGAAGGAGATGTAGTGATAGCCATTTCCCAATCGGGAGAAACCGCCGATACACTGGCAGCTATCGAACTGGCAAAAGCCAAAGGAGCCTTTGTTTATGGCATCTGCAACGCAGTCGGCTCGTCTATCCCACGCAATACCGATACAGGCTCGTACATCCATGTAGGTCCTGAAATCGGGGTGGCATCGACTAAAGCCTTTACCGGACAAGTCACGGTACTGACTCTCTTCGCCTTGACATTGGGACGTGAAAAACAACTTATCGACGAAGAAACGTTCCATCATATCATCGATGAGCTGGACCGTATTCCTGAAAAGATGACAGAAGTGCTGAACCAGAACCAAAGCATTGCCGAACTCTCACGCATCTTCACATACGCCCATAATTTTATCTATCTAGGAAGAGGATACAGTTATCCCGTAGCTTTGGAAGGTGCGCTCAAGTTAAAGGAAATCTCGTACATCCATGCCGAAGGCTATCCGGCAGCAGAAATGAAACATGGTCCGATAGCCTTGATAGATACGGAAATGCCGGTAGTGGTCATCGCGACCCAAAATGCAATGTACGAAAAGATAGTAAGCAACATCCAGGAAATCAAAGCCCGGAAAGGACATATCATTGCCTTGGTAAACCCGAACGATACAGTTATCCGCAAGCTGGCAGACGAATGTATTGAAATACCGGAAACTCTGGAATGCCTCGAACCACTCATCACGACCATTCCCCTCCAGCTACTTGCTTACCACATCGCTGTATGCAAAGGAAAAGATGTAGACCAGCCACGTAACCTGGCGAAGTCTGTTACAGTAGAATAAATGGCTTCACCGCAAGATTATACAGATTGAATCCAATCTTGTAATCCTGCGGTGAAAAAATCACTCTACATATAATACTAACCCTTTCAGGTATTCTCCTTCGGGGTGATAGATATTCACCGGATGATCGCCCGGCTGAGTCAATTGATGCAAAATACGCACACTGCGTCCTGTCTGGGCAGCAGCAGTAAAGACCGCATTGCGGAAATTATCTTTGGTCACTACCTGCGAGCATGAGAAGGTAAACAAGATACCTCCCGGACGAATCTTCTCGAATGCTTTCGCATTCAGTTTGGTATAACCGCGCAACGCATTGCGGAGTGCGTCGCGGTGTTTGGCGAATGCAGGCGGGTCGAGGATAATCAAGTCGTATTGGTCACCCATGCGGTCGAGGTACTTGAAAGCATCTTCGGCAAAAGCCTGATGACGCGTGTCACCCGGGAAATTCAGACTCACATTCTCATTGGTCAGGTCGATAGCTTTCGCCGAGCTGTCTACCGAATGAACCAATTTGGCACCTCCACGCATGGCATAAAACGAGAATCCGCCTGTATAGCAGAACATATTGAGCACGCTACGACCTGCAGCATAACGCTCCAGCAGGTGACGGTTCTCCCGTTGGTCAACAAAGAAACCGGTCTTTTGCCCCTTTAACCAGTCGACATGAAACTTCAGTCCGTTCTCCATCGCTACATTGTCGGCACTTCCTCCACGGATAAATCCGTTTTCCGTAGCTGTCAAGTCGGCTTTAAAGGGTAAGGTCGTTTCCGATTTATAATAAATGTTCTCTACCGTGTCACCCATTACTTCGGTCAACGCATCGGCTATCGACATGCGGTCGAGATGCATACCTGCCGAGTGAGCCTGCATTACGGCGGTCTTGCCATAAATGTCAATAATCAATCCGGGCAGGTTATCTCCCTCGCCATGCACCAGCCGATAGGTATTGGTCTGCGGATTGCCGACCAGCCCCAATGCGACACGTACCTGACGGGCATGTGTCAATTTACGCACCCAAAAAGCATGGTCGATAGTCTCTTGCACAAACGACAATACCCGCACAACAATGCTTCCTATCTGATAATGCCCGCAGGCGATAAATTCATTCTTCGATGTAAACACATCCACCACTTCCCCTTCTTCCGGTTCTCCTTCTACCCGGGCAATGGCACCCGAGAATATCCACGGATGGAAGCGCTTCAGTGATTCTTCCTTTCCGGATTTCAAATAAACTCTTTTGTATGACACGTTCATATAATTATAATTATAGCACACAGAAACAGGTGCTTTTAAAATCATTCATTGGACTTGTTTTCTTCTTCTTCCACTTTCTCGATACGGAAATGTCCATGGCTACGCAACTCTTCCAGGAAGGTATAAATCTCCACACACGCCCATGCATCGGTAGCCGCATACAATTGTTGTGCCTCGGTCAGCACATCTGCTTCCCAGTTGGACAAACGCTGTGCTTTCGAAATCTTCTTTCCGAACAGCAAGGCATAGATTTTCTGCAGGCTTTTTTCCTCGATGCCGAAACGAGGCACATAATCCTGCAACTCTATCCAGTTCCCATCGCGCAAGTCACCTTGATTCCTGCGGCGGAGCATCGCGAAGTCATCCCGAAGCGACAAGCCGACTTTCAACACATCGTTTTGCAAGAAACGTTCCAGGAAATCAGGCAATCCCAAATGGTTCAGGCGGAACAAGAAACAGATGTCATGGGTAGCTATCTGCAGCAGAGCTACCTTATGCGTCATCCCCCTACGGAAGGAAGGGCGCGTTTCGGTATCCACACCCACAATGGAATGTGTGTTCAGGTAGTCGACCGCCTTCCGTGCCTCAGCCTCGGTATAGATTACAAAAATGCGTCCGGAGAAACTTTCCTTCGGCATTTCGGATACTTGTTGCTTTGATATTTTATTCTGTAATACAATCATAGATAATTTTTGAGTTCCCACACATGCTTTCCTCACTCCCAACGGTCGCCCGATTCATCATCATCGCCTGCATCAAGCCCCTCATACAAATCATTTTCTGTATAGCCTTCGTCGGCACGCAATACCGGAGAAGCAAGCGAATCATCTGTTTCATCAAAATCTTCTTCCTGCTGCTCATCGGCATGGCTATCGTATTTCACATCATGCAACGCACGCAAGGCGTTCGCCAGCCGTTGTCCCCAGAATTCTCCGAACCCTTCCCGGCAAATCACCAAGGCATCATTCATTGTCTGGTCGAAACCTAACTGATACACACATACGAAATCCTTCAAAGGCTGATAAATGTCAGCCAGGTTTTCAGAAATGGTCTGGTGAATCGGGGTATCGCTATAAGCCATGTCTTCGACAAAGACATCGAGGTAATCATCGTGCTCGCCCAGCAAAGCCGCCACACCGGCACGTACCTGTTCATAATCGCCCTCAGTGACAAATGTTTCCGGATCAAACTCGTCCATCCGCACGGCATAACCGGGAAGCATCGAGGCTTTCAGATAGAGCAACGGAAGCAATTTCAGTGTTTTGTCAATAAACGGACGGCGTTTCATTTCGCCTGTACGCTCCAAGAAGCCACAGAACTCAGCTGCGACCGTCACAAACTCGACTGTATTTTTATCGTAAATAGCAGATGTATTCTTTTTCATAATGAAACTTGATTGCGGCGCAAAAATACAAAAAAATATTCGTACATTTGCGTTTGATTTTTACCATTTTCCTATTTCATCATGAAGAAAAAGACAGAAACAACAGAAAACGAAAAGAAAACCATCTTACCAAAGAAGATGTTCAGCGCCGTCAAAGGCGAAACCATACATTTCATCTTAGGCTTAATCTGCGTCATATTCGGCGTATATATGTTATTGGCTTTCAGTTCCTTCTTCTTTACCGGAGGAAATGACCAAAGCATCCTGACGCATCCCGATCCGGGAGAATTGCTGGAAACGAACAACGGCATTCAGAACTTTGCCGGAGCACGTGGCGCACAACTTTCCCAATTCCTTATCAATGATTGTTTCGGCATTCCGGCATACTTCATTGTGGTATTCCTCATTGTATGCGGCATGAAACTGATGAAAGCCTACCAGTTTACCCTATGGAAATGGTTCGTAAGCTGTGCCACGCTGATGGTGTGGTTCTCTATCGCCTTGGGATTTGCTTTCGGAGGCACGTTCCAAGACTCTTTCCTCTATCCCGGCGGCATGCATGGTTACAATGTAAGCCAGTGGATTTGTTCCCAGATTGGCGCACCGGGACTCATCCTGGCATTGCTTATTACCCTGGTGCTTATTGCCATCTTCTTCACCCGCGAAACCATGCAGGTAGTGCGCAAAGCCTTCCATCCTTCTCTACCGAGACGAAACAAGGAAGCAAACAGCGATGTGCATCAGCCGGAACAGGAAGCAACAACCGAAGAAATATCTAACGAGCCGGTCCAGCCAGAAACCGACAAGATGAATAGTAAGGAAACTGCTGAAAGCCAGCCTATAGAAATCGAACTGGAGCCGACAGAAAGCCAGCCTGCCCCAAAAGAGCCTGTCTATATGCCCGAAGAGCGCGAGCCCTCCCCGGTTCCTCCCGTAACGGCCGCATCAGAAACGCTCTCAAAAGATTCTGAAGAAACGCTTAAAGCCACTGAGCCCACATTCGAAATCGAGCAAACTCCCGAAGAAGAGCCCGAAGACGAACGCGGAAGCTTGGACCAGCCTTATAATCCACGGCTGGATTTGGAGCACTATCACTTCCCGACGCTCGACCTGCTCAACTCGTACAACGACCATACACCTGCCGTAGACATGGAGGAGCAAAACGCCAATAAAGACCGTATCATCCAGGTATTGCGCAGTTTCGGCATTGAAATCAGTTCGATTAAAGCAAGTGTAGGCCCTACCGTCACATTGTATGAAATCACTCCAGCCGAAGGAGTGCGCATCAACCGCATCCGAAACCTGGAAGATGATATTGCCCTAAGCCTTTCGGCACTGGGTATCCGTATCATTGCGCCTATACCGGGTAAAGGCACTATCGGTATCGAAGTGCCTAACGCCAACCCGCGCATCGTTTCGATGAGCTCTATCCTGAGCAGCAAGAAGTTTCAGGATACCACCTTCGAGTTGCCGGTAGCACTGGGCAAGACAATTACCAATGATGTCTTCATTGTCGATTTGGCAAAAGCGCCCCACATGCTTGTAGCAGGTGCTACCGGACAAGGAAAGTCGGTAGGTCTGAATGCCATCGTCACCTCCTTATTATATAAGAAGCATCCCAGCGAACTGAAGTTTGTCATCGTCGACCCGAAGAAGGTGGAGTTTGCCATTTATGCCCCCATTGAGAAGCATTACCTTGCCAAATTGCCTGACTCGGACAGCGCCATCATCACCGATGTGACCAAAGTGGTGCAGACTCTCAACTCGCTCTGTATCGAGATGGACAACCGTTACGACCTCTTGCAAAAGGCAGGATGCCGCAATATCCGCGAATACAACGCCAAGTTCATCAACCGTCAGCTGAACCCTGAAAACGGTCATCGCTTCATGCCTTACATCGTTATCATCATCGATGAGTTCGGCGACCTGATTATGACCGCGGGTAAAGAAATCGAGCTTCCTATCTGCCGCATCGCCCAATTGGCACGTGCGGTAGGTATCCATGCCATTATCGCGACCCAGCGACCTACGACCAACATCATCACCGGAACCATCAAAGCCAACTTCCCGGCTCGTGTGGCATTCCGCGTAGCATCCATGATGGACTCGCGCACCATCCTCGACCGGCCGGGCGCCCAGCAGCTTATCGGTAAGGGTGATATGCTCTATCTGCAAGGGAACGACCCTGTCCGCGTGCAGTGTGCCTTTGTCGATACGCCCGAAGTGGAACGCATTGTCGATTACATCAGCCACCAGCAAGGCTATCCGACGGCATTCCTCTTGCCCGAAGTAGAAGACGATTCGGAAGGCGGAAGCAGTGCCGATGTAGACATGAACCGGCTCGACCCCTTGTTTGAAGAAGCTGCCCGTTTGCTTATTTACCATCAGCAGGGTTCCACTTCGCTTATCCAGCGCAAATTCTCTATCGGTTATAACCGTGCCGGACGTATCATGGACCAACTGGAACGTGCCGGCATTGTAGGTCCGGCTAACGGAAGCAAGGCACGCGAAGTAATCTGTATGGACGAAAACGACCTTGCCATGCGGATAAGCAACCTGAAAAAGCAATAACACTTAGCGCATAATCGAAATGTCACCTAAAAAAACAAACATAACATGAAACGTATCTACACCTATTTCTTATTTACCCTGCTTGCCCTGACCGCCCTATATGCCGGCGAAGACGCCCGTGCCAAATCGATTTTGGACAAGACCGCTTCTGCCTACAAGCAAGCCGGAGGAGTAAGCATTTATTTCGGAGGCACCCAGCAAGGCACTTTGGCACTGAAGGGGAATTGTTTCTATCTGGAATGTGGCGGAGTGAAAAGCTGGTTCGACGGAACAACCCAGTGGAGTTACGTAGAGCAAAACGAAGAAGTGACCATATCCACCCCATCGCCCGAAGAATTGCAAAGCATCAATCCCTATGCGCTGATTAATTCGTATGCCGAGCTGTTCCATTACCGCTATGCAGGCAAACATACCATAAAGGGCAAAACAGGAAACGAAATCATCCTTACGCCCCGCCAGAAAGGAGATATCCAGTCGGTATCACTCGTCTTGTCGGATGCCTGCCACCCGCTTTACATCACCATCAAGCTGGAAAACGGGCAAACTCAGGAGTTCCGCATCCTGGATTATCAGACGCATCAGCCTTATACGGATGCCACATTCCGCTTCGACCCGAAAAAATATCCGCAAGCCGAAGTGATTGATATGCGCTGACACGGCTAACGCACCTATATGCATCGGCTAACGCACTTATGTGCATCGGCTAACGCACTTATGTGCATCGGCTAACGTACCTATGTGCCAAAGCCAATCCGTTTACAGCCGGATTGCTATGCTTTATCAGAAAAATTAAACAACTGCCTCTTGTTACTTCAGTTAAATATACTATCTTTGTTCGGTTGATTGAAAATAATATTAAAACTAAACAAACAAATATGGCAACAGAACACGTAAAATGCCTGATTATCGGATCAGGGCCTGCCGGATATACGGCAGCTATCTATACCGGACGTGCTAACCTCGCACCGGTACTCTACGAAGGTATACAACCTGGAGGACAACTCACCATTACAACTGAAGTAGAAAACTTTCCGGGTTATCCTGAAGGGGTAACCGGACCCGTACTGATGGATGACTTACGCAAGCAAGCCATCCGATTCGGAGCGGACATCCGTCCGGGCATCATCGTCAAAGCCGATTTGAGCAAAGCACCTTACATATTCCAGACCGATGAAGGCAAGGAAATATCTGCCGATACCGTCATCATCTCTACAGGAGCTACTGCCAAATACCTGGGACTGGAGGACGAAAAGAAATATGCAGGCATGGGCGTAAGCGCCTGCGCTACTTGCGACGGTTTCTTCTACCGCAAGAAAACGGTAGCCGTAGTAGGCGGAGGCGACACCGCTTGCGAAGAGGCTATCTACCTTGCCGGACTGGCAAAACAAGTCTACCTGGTGGTGCGCAAACCCTACTTGCGCGCATCGAAAATCATGCAAGAACGCGTACTGAATCACCCCAACATCAAAGTGCTGTTCGAACATAACGCTACCGGTCTGTACGGCGAAAACGGCGTAGAAGGCATGCATGTAGTGAAACGCTTGGGCGAGCCCGACGAGGAACGCTATGACGTGCCTATCGACGGCTTCTTCCTCGCCATCGGCCATAAACCGAATTCGGACATCTTCAAACCATGGGTAAAGACGGACGAAACAGGATATATTATAACCGAAGCGGGTACACCACGCACGGGCATACCGGGCGTATTCGCGGCAGGCGATGTAGCCGACCCGCATTATCGTCAGGCTATCACAGCAGCAGGAAGCGGATGTAAAGCGGCTATCGAAGCCGAACGCTACCTCTCGGCAAACGGTTTGCTCTGATTCCCCGCCACAGTTTTGCACCGGATAAAAACAAATGTCCGCATTTTGCCAGCGGAGAGAGTTATCTTTCCGTCGGCATATCAATCCGTGTGTCCTGTGTCAAGATGTAAGTACCCAATAACTTAACAACTTATATATTTTAGTATGAAAAAAATCTTTAGAAAAGCCTTTGTTGCCATGCTCTTCCTCGGAAGCACGGCAACGGCATTTGCCCAGCAGATGCCACCTATCCCTACCGACCCTGATGTAAGAATAGGCAAACTGGAAAACGGACTGACATACTACATCCGTCATAATGAATTACCCGAGAAGCAAGCCGACTTCTACATCGCGCAGAAAGTAGGTTCTATCCTGGAAGAAGACAACCAGCGCGGACTGGCGCACTTCCTGGAGCACATGTGCTTCAACGGAACGAAGCATTTCCCGGGAACCAGCTTGCGCGACTGGCTGGAGTCAATCGGTGTGAAATTCGGCGTGAACTTGAACGCATATACCTCTATCGATGAAACGGTGTACAACATCAACGATGTTCCCGTCACCCGTGAAGGCGTAATCGACTCGTGTCTGCTTATCTTGCACGACTGGGCAGACGACCTGACACTCGACCCGAAAGAGATAGACAAGGAACGCGGCGTCATCCACGAAGAATGGCGCACACGGACCGGTGCCATGATGCGCATGTACGAAACGGCATTCCCCACCATCTTTGCCGGAAGCAAATATGCCTACCGCCTGCCTATCGGAACAATGGAAGTAGTAGACAACTTCCCTTATCAAGCCTTGCGCGACTACTATGAAAAATGGTACCGCCCCGATCAACAAGGCATCATTGTAGTGGGTGATGTTAACGTAGACCAAATCGAAGCCAAGATAAAGGAACTCTTCGGCCCTATCCAGATGCCCGAAAATCCGGCAGAACGCATCTACTATTCTGTACCCGACAATAAGGAGACCATTGTCTCTATCAATAAAGACAAGGAGCAGCAAATCAATCAGGTAATGGTATTCCACAAACACGACCCCTTCCCTGCCGAGATGAAGAAGACGGTCGGGTATCTGGCTTACTCGTTCATGGATTATGCCATCAGCCACATGCTGAATGCCCGTCTGCAGGAACTTCTGCTCACCGCTACTCCGCCCTTCATCAATGCCGGAGCACAAGACATGGATTTCATCCTTGCCAAGACAAAGCGTGCGTTTACGGGAATAGCTATCTGCAAGGAAGACGGTATCGAAAGCGGACTGAAAGCGCTGATGCGCGAAATCGAACGGGCACACCGGTTCGGATTCACTGCCGGCGAATATGCCCGTGCGAAAGCCGATTACCTGAGCAACCTGGAAAATGTGTATAACGAACGCGACAAGATGAAAAACAACCAGTTTGTCGCACAATACGTATCCAACTTCATCGACGGAGAACCGCTTCCGAGCGTAGAATATGAATACACCATGATGAACCAACTGGTGCCGAACATCCCGCTGGAAGGCGTAAACCAACTCTATCAGCAATTGGTAAGCGACAGTAACCGGGTGGTATGCCTGTTCTGTCCCGACAAGGAAGGCATGAAATATCCTACCGAAGAAAGCATCCGCAACGTATTGGCGGAAGTCAGCGCAGAGGAACTGGAACCCTATGTTGACAAGACTTCGAACGAACCGCTGATGAAAGAAAAACCAGCCGGAGGCAAGGTGACAAAAACCGAGGAAGGTCCGTTCGAATCAACTATCCTGACCCTGAGCAACGGAGTGCGCGTGGTACTGAAACCCACTACCTTCAAAGCAGATGAAATCCGGATGAAGTCGTTCAGTGCCGGAGGTAATTCATTGTTCGAAGACAAAGACGCCCTGCAATATGCCGTACTGGACGATGTTATCGCATTGGGCGGACTGGGCAACTTCAATGCCATCGACCTGCAAAAGGTACTGGCAGGAAAAGTGGCTTCGGCTTCGGCTTCGGTGCGTACGCTTACTGAAGCGGTAAACGGAAGTTGCGCTCCGAAAGACTTTGAAACGATGCTCCAGCTTACTTACCTTGCCTTTACGGCTCCGCGTACCGACCAGGCTGCTTTCGAATCATTCAAGAACCGCCTGAAAGCCCAGCTTGCCAACCAGGAAGCCAATCCGGCTATAGCACTGAGCGATACGGTAACCAAGGTTTTGTATGGCAACCATCCCCGTGCCCTGCGCATCAAGAGCGAGATGGTAGACCAAATCGACTACCAGAAGATAATGGAAATGTATAAAGACCGCTTTGCTGATGCCAGCGACTTTACTTTCATTTTCGTAGGCAACATCGATCCAGTTACCGCTACTCCGCTTATCGAGACTTACTTGGGCGGACTGCCTTCGACCAGACGTAAGGAAAACTTCCGCGATACGAAACTGGATATCCGCAAGGGAGAATGGAAGAACATCTTCCACAAAGACCTGCAGACGGAAAAAGCGACCGTACTTATCGTCGAAAGCGGAACCTGTGACTATACGCTGAAAAACAAGCTGATGATGAGCATGCTCTCTCAACTGCTTACAATGGAATATACCGCAACTGTACGTGAAGAAGAAGGCGCATCCTACGGTGTAAGCGTGCAAGGCAGTCTCAGCAAATATCCGAATCCGGAAGCTGTGCTTCAGATTTACTTCGATACCGACCCTGAGAAGCGGGCTGACATGAGCTTGTTGATAGACAAGGGCATCAATGACTTCATTGCAAACGGTCCTAACGCCGACAACCTTGCCAAGGTGAAGGAATACATGCTGAAGACATACGAAGCCAACCAGAAAGAAAACGGATACTGGATGGGCTTGATATACGACTACCTGTGGGAAGGCATCGACACCGGTACTGGATATACCGACCTGGTGAACGGCATCACAGGCGCCGACCTTCAGCAATTCGCCAAAGCGCTGAAGGAACAAAAGAACCGTGTGGAGGTGAGCATGACTTCGGGCGACACCAAATAACAAAACGCATCGCCTATGTCATTATATTCCGATATCCGACGCTTACAGAAACTTGACGAAAAGCGGAGTCCGATGTTCGAGAAAAACCGCTTCGCCAAGGTAATGATTTATATCGGAGTCGCATTTTGGGCAGCATACTTCGTGTTTATCGGGGTATTGCTGCCCTTTGCTTTTTCCGATGGTTTCCCCAACATGGAGCCTTATCACATCCTGAATAAAGGATTGCTCATCATCCTGATACTCGATTTCCTGATAAGGTTCCTGTTCCCTACTCCGATACAGGCTATCAAGCCTTTCCTTTTATTGCCTGTATCGAAGAAAAAGGTAATGAGTGTGCTCCTGATGCGGGAAGCCACAAACTCGTTCAACCTGTTCTGGCTTTTCCTGTTCGTGCCTTTTGCCCTGATAAGCATTACCCGTTTCTATGGGCTGACAGGCGTCTTGGGATATATTCTCGGCATCTGGTTGCTCTTCGTAATAAACAGCTATTGGAGCATGCTTATCCGTGTGATGAAACGTCAGAAGTTCGTGTACATCTGCTGGTGCCTGCCGGTTTACGGCCTGTTTGCCCTGTTGGAGTTCCTGCCGGGCACACATTGGGTAAGCACCTTTACGATGAATCTGGGCGAAGCATTCATCCTCTGGAACCCGCTGGCATTCATCTGTGTACTGATTGTCATCGGCCTGATGGGCATGCTCAACCATAAGGTGCAACTGAAATTCGTCTACAACGAGCTTTCCCATGTAGAAGATACGAAAATCAAGCACCTCAGCAACTACAGCTTCCTCGACCGTTACGGCAATGTAGGCGACTATATCCGCCTCGAGCTGAAAATGCTTTTCCGCAACAAGTCCCCCCGAAGCCAGTTCTGGAGCTTTATCGTACTGATTGTGATATTCGCACTGGCATTGACCGTAGAAGCCTATGGCGACGGATACATGAACAATTTCATCTGCCTGTATTGCTACTGTGTGCTGGGACTGACAACCCTAAGCCAGACAATGGCAGTAGAAGGGAACTATATCGACGGGCTGATGGTGCGTCGCGAGAGTGTCTACAACATGCTTTGTGCCAAATACTACGTCCAATGCGCCCTGCTCGCCATTCCCTTCGTGTTCTGCCTGGTTCCGGTCTTCAAAGGAAGCATTTCCCTGCTGATGTCAATAGCGTACCTGCTGTTTACGGCAGGAATCATTTTCCCTGGCATCATGCAGATGGCGGTATACAACGACAAAACCGCTCCTCTCAATGCCGGACTGATGAGCAAACGCCAGAACAATAACGTCTACCAGTCGGTCATCATCATCGCCGCATTCACGCTTCCAATCGTAATCAACAAAGGCTTGGAACTGCTTTGCGGCACGACAGGAGGTTACATTACCATGTGCGTACTGGGAATCATCGGATTCATCACCCACCCGCATTGGATACGTAACATCTATCAACGCTTCATGGCAAGACGTTACAAGAATATGGAAGGATTCCGAAATACAAGATAAACGATTTGAGTTTGTCAGTTTTTTAGTTCTTTAGTTTGTCAGTTTTTTAGTTTATAGTTTTTTACTCGCCAACGAAAAACAAACTCATGGATTTACAAGCATAAGAACTTAAGAACTTAAAACTTAAAAACTCACAAACTAAAGAACTAAAGAACTTAAAAACTCAAGAACTTAAAAACTTAAAAACTCAAACCATGGACATAACAATCAATCATCTGAAAAAAATATATGGCGACCGCACCGTACTCGATGTGGACGCTTATACCATTCATACGGGAGAAATCCTCGGACTGGTAGGGAACAACGGTGCCGGGAAAACAACGCTCTTCCGGCTTATCCTCGACCTGCTGAAAGCGGATGAAGGGGAAGTGCACATCGGTGACATCAACGTAAGCCAAAGCGAACAATGGAAAGACACTACAGGCGCCTACATGGACGAAAGCTTCCTGATAGACTACCTCACCCCCGAAGAGTATTTTTACTTTGTCGGGAAGATGTGCGGACTGGACAAGGAAACCGTCGACCAGAGACTGGCTCCCTACGAACGCTTCACAAACGGAGAGATTTTCGGGCAGCAGAAGCTCATCCGCAACCTCTCGGCAGGCAACAAGCAAAAAACAGGTATCCTTGCAGCCCTGCTTAACCAGCCCCAGCTTCTGATACTGGACGAGCCGTTCAATTTCATTGACCCCAGCTCGCAATCGGCACTGAAACACCTGCTTCTTGCTTATAACCAAGAAACCGGCGCCACCATCCTCATATCGAGCCATAACCTGACGCATACCATCGAAATCAGTAACCGCATTGCCCTGTTGGAACACGGAAAAATCATCCGCGACATCACTTCCATCAACGACGAAGCCAAACAGGAACTGGAAAGCTATTTCGAAATCGAAGCACAAGACTAAAAAAACACTTGAACGCACAGAGACGCGGAGGCACAGAGTTTTCAATTATTAATTAGTTATTATTAATCGAAAAACCCCTGTATCTCCGCGTCTCTGTGTCTGTATTTTCATTACTTTTGTTTTCCGATAGAAGGAAAAACAAACATGACCAAACATACCTATATATTAATAGGAGTAATCATACTCCTTTTCTTGTCTTCGTGCGGCACACGCGCCCCGCACTACAATTACCGCGAACTGGCACGGGCAGCCATCCGTCTGGACATGGATATTGAGAAGGATGACAACCACCAGCTTTACGTAGAAGCGGCACGGTGGATAGGTGTACCCTATCGGGCAGGCGGCACATCGAAACGTGGAGTGGACTGTTCGGGACTGACCCGCAATATCTACCGCAAAGTGTATCACAAGCAATTGGAACGCAACTCCGACGAGCAACGTAAAGAGAATTGCCGTAAGGTGCGCAAAGGCAAACTGGAAGAAGGAGACCTCGTATTTTTCCACAACGGACGGAATAAACGCCGAGCCACCCATGTAGGCATTTACCTGAAGAATAACCGTTTCGTCCATGCCAGTTCCAGCCAAGGGGTCATCGTAAGTGCATTAGACGAACCTTATTACCGGAAATGCTGGATGCAAGGAGGAAGAGTACACTAAAAAAGATGAAGAACGAAGCATGGGAATTGAAGAGCGCAAAATAAAACAAAGAGTACTGACTTTCGCATTTGTCTTGTCGGGCACCCTCCCACTGGCTGCCCAGACACAGGAGAAAGACAAGGGAATCCACCTGAACGAAGATGCGGTACGGATGATACAGTTCGACTTCAGCGGAGTCGAAAGACCTGAAGAAGAACCGATGGAATCTCCGATAGACAAGCCATGGATGAGTTTCAAACACGACCTGCGCATGCCGCGAAGCCTGACTGATACGACCAAAGTAAAGAAACCTACGGGATACGTCCGTGCCGAACCCTACACCATCTGGACACGATTCGGTGAAGACCCGGTCTACGATGTCATGGTGTTGGGACGTCCTAAAAAGTGGAAAATCCACTGGAACCTCAATCCCTATACCAGCCATAAAAAAGAATATGAAGAAGACTTGACTCCCGGTACCATCACGATGAACGAGCGTGCAACAGAACGTATAGGAGGCTCGTTAGGCGCAGGAATCACTATCTGCGATCTTGACTTCTTAGGGTTCATCTATAACAACCTCACCCCCTATGGGCGGATGCTGAAACACAACCGCAAGCATGCCAATGCCTGGAAGATTTACAAGGATTACCGCCCCACGCGTGAAGACAGCCTGAAGTTTCCTACATACTACCGCCTGTTGCCAATCTATACTTCGGCTGATACCGATACCTTGGCACGTCCGGTTCAGGCAGATACCCTTATCCGTCCGGTGCCTCAGGATAGACCGCCGAGACAACAGGAAAACGTGCGTCCAACAGAATCCGAATCCCAGCCTCAACCGGACTCAGACCGCTTTTACGAGTATATCCGCCAACGCCAGGCAGAAGACTCTATCCGCCGGAGAGAGTTTTTCCGTAAAGACAAAGTGCGCAACAATGCGTATGAGATAGAACAACAAATCCGCCGTATCAAGGAAAACCAAAATTAACTTATCTGCCTGAGCCTGCGAAGATAGATTCCATCGCCGATGAAACTATCTTCGCAGGCTATAGAAGACAGCTTACTTCTTGAATACAAAATATACAGCCAGAATCAGGCAGACAAAAGCAGCCAGATGATTCCATTTCAGCTCCATCTTGAAAGCAATCATTGAGAAGACCGTAAACACGGCAAGCGTTATCACCTCTTGAATCACCTTGAGCTGCATGATGTCGAAAGGACCTCCGGTGTCACGGAATCCCAACCGATTGGCTGGCACCTGAAGGCAATATTCGAAAAAAGCGATGCCCCAGCTGAAAGCAATGACGCCAATCAAAGGCAAAGCTGCAAACCAACTGAATTCTTCGCGCATCTTCAAGTGCCCGTACCAGGCAAAAGTCATAAAGATGTTCGAGAAAATCAATAATACAATAGCATAAACTCCTTGTGTAAACATATCTTATTTACTGTTTTAATGATGATTCACCATTCTTGATACCTTGACCGGCACATGGAAGGTCTTCCCTTTTCTCCGGCAACAAGTCTTGCTGGATGTTTGCCATGCTGCTCCAAAGGCTATAGCGCGCTTCGGGATTCATCTGTTCCAGCGTGCGTAACACTTCTTTCATATTTGCACGGTTCGAATCCTTCTCGTAAGGGCAATTCTTTATCTGCTTCCGATAACCCTTGAGACGTGCCAACTCTGCCAGTTCCGCTTCGTGCACCAGACACAGAGGACGGATGATGGTCATATCGAACTTACGCATAACCAGCCGCGGAGGCATGGTGCTGAACGCTCCTTGAAAAGTCATATTCATCAGTAAGGTCTCTAAAATATCGTCCTGATGGTGCCCCAAGGCAATCTTGTTGCAACCCTGCTCCTTGGCAACAGTAAACAACGCTTTCCGCCGGTTCCATGAACACAGGAAGCAAGGAGACTTGCGCGTATCGGTAGAAGGGTCGAATGAAGTTTCGTAACGCACAAAAGGAACACCCAGTGATTCGGCATACCCGCGCAGGTAATCAGTATCCGACTCGTAGGCTATATTGGTCATCACCACATGAGCCGCCACCACCGAGAAACGAGGCTTATAGATGCGCGAACGCCGGGCAAGCAGTTCCAGCAAGGCAAGCGAGTCTTTGCCTCCCGAAAGCCCTACCAATATTTTGTCGCCATCTTCTATCAACCCGTATTCTACCACCCCCTTATTGAAGCGCCGGTTGATGGTACGTATCAGTTTGTCTTCTTCCATATCAAGCCTACTTAATCAAAATCGGGCACAAAAGTACATCAAATTAACGATTCAGAGAAAAGAAATCGGAAATATGCTTCGAAATTCAAAGAAAGTTTGTACTTTTGATGAAAACAACACGAAAAAGAAATGAACAAAAAAAGACATACATGGATTGCCCTTCTCTTCGCCTTGGCATGCGGAGGGACAACCTACGCCCAGACCCTGAACCAAGCCAAGCAATGGTTTACCGAAGGGAAATTTGCCGAAGCCAAACCGGTTTTCGAAAAACTGGTAAAGCAGGCTCCCTCGAACGCCAATTACAATTTCTGGTATGGGGCATGCTGCTTTGAGACGGGAGAATACGACAAGTCACAACCCTATTTGGAAAAGAGTGCTGCCCGGAAAGTCATCAACGCTTACCTTTATTTAGGCAAACTCTATTATACCCAATACCGCTTCGATGATGCTGTAGAAAACGTGGAAGAACATATCACATGGCTGGAAAAGAAGAAACGGGATACCGAAGAGGCGGAAAAAGTGCTTTCGCAATGCCGGATGGCAGCACGAATGATACGGGGTACGGAGCGGGTCACCGTAGTGGACAGTTTTGTGGTAGACAAGAGTGCATTTCTTTCTGCCTACAAGCTGGGCAAAGCTTCGGGCACATTGGAAATGCTTGACGGAGGCACAGGTGCCATATATACAAATGAATGGGGCGACAAAACACTTTTCCCCCAAACAGACGCCGAAGGGAAAAGCCATCTCTATTCGCGTATAAAGCTTATCGACCGCTGGAGCGACCCTGCACCTCTGCAAGGAATCAACCAGACTGAATGCAATCAGAATTATCCTTTCCTCGACTCGGACGGCATTACCCTTTATTATGCTACCGAAGGTGAAGGAAGCCTGGGAGGTTACGACATTTTCATTACCCGATACGACCCGGACGAGAATACTTATCTCCGTCCCGACAACATCGGTATGCCGTTCAACTCGCCTGCCAACGACTATATGTATGCCATCGATGAAGTAAACCAGTTAGGATGGTTTGCTTCCGACCGCTACCAGCCCGAAGGCAAAGTGTGTGTATATGTGTTCGTGCCCAATGCATCGAAAGAAGTGTACGATTATGAAACGGCATCTCCCGAAGACATCATTGCCCTTGCCAGCCTGAGGGAAATAAAGAAGACCCAGACGAGTGACAATGTAATAAGAGGTGCCAAACAACGGCTTGCCCAAGTGACGTATGCCGAAACCTCGAAGCAAAAGAAAGGCGACTTCCGCTTTGTAGTAGACGACAATGCTGTCTACTACCGGCTTTCCGATTTTGTTTCGGACGAAGCCCGTGAACTGTTCCAGTCTTACCAGCAAAAGGAAAAAGACCTCGCTTCGCTGGAAGCTTCATTGGAAAACTTGCGCACCGCTTATCATAAAAGCGACTTAAACGGACAACGCCAATTGGCTCCTAGCATCCTGGACAAGGAAAAACGGGTAAAGGAATTGCAAGACGAACTCGCTTCCCTCGAAACCGACATCCGGAATACAGAACTGAAGAAAACGAAAATCAAGTAACGACACAAAACGACGCTTATGGAAATCTTGATTATCATTGCATTGATTGTAGCAGGACTGATACTCTTCCTCATCGAAGTGTTTCTCGTACCGGGCATCACGCTTGCGGGTATCGCTTCGGCGGCAAGCCTGCTCTATGCCATCTACTATGCCTTCAGCGACCTGGGCACACAAGCCGGATTCATCACCCTGACGGTGGTGGCATTGGGAATCGTAGGCATAACCGTATGGGTCATGCGTTCGAAAACAGTAGACCGCCTGTCACTGAAGAAAGAACTTGATTTCCGACCCGACCCTTTGAAGGGCATCTCGGTCAAGGTAGGCGACCGGGGTACAACCCTCACCCGCCTCACACTGATAGGAAATGCCAACATCAACGGACACATCATCGAAGTGCAATCGGTCGACGGGTTCATCGAAGAGAGAACTCCTATCGAGGTTTCACGCATCGACAACCGTACCGTTTACGTACAACGCATACCATCTTGAACACTCACCTTTTTAAATTGATAAGTTATGATTCCACCTCTCTACATCCAGATTATCGTTGTCATCGGAATTCTGATTCTGCTGGCTATCTTTTTCCATTATGTTCCGTTCTTCCTGTGGCTCTCTGCCAAGGTATCGGGCGTACGCGTATCGCTGGTACAACTTTTCCTGATGCGCATCCGCAATGTGCCGCCCCACGTCATCGTGCCGGCTATGATTGAAGCTCACAAAGCAGGACTGAACACCATCACCCGTGATGAACTGGAAGCACACTATATGGCAGGAGGGCACGTAGAAAAAGTAGTGCATGCCTTAGTCTCGGCATCGAAAGCCAATATCGAACTGTCTTTCCAAATGGCGACAGGCATCGACCTTGCCGGACGTGATGTATTTGAGGCCGTACAGATGTCGGTCAACCCGAAAGTAATAGACACACCGCCCGTCACCGCTGTGGCAAAAGACGGTATCCAGCTCATCGCCAAAGCCCGTGTAACGGTACGTGCCAACATCCGCCAACTGGTGGGAGGTGCAGGCGAAGATACCGTGCTGGCACGTGTAGGCGAAGGAATTGTCTCCAGCATCGGTTCATCGGAAAACCATAAATCCGTCCTCGAGAACCCCGATTCTATTTCGAAGCTCGTACTCCGTAAAGGACTCGATGCCGGAACCGCATTCGAAATCCTGTCCATTGATATTGCCGACATCGACATAGGCCGTAACATCGGTGCTTCTCTTCAGATAGACCAAGCCAACGCTGATAAGAATATTGCCCAGGCAAAAGCAGAAGAACGGCGTGCTATGGCAGTGGCATTGGAACAGGAGATGAAAGCCAAAGCGGAAGAAGCCCGTGCCAATGTCATCCAGGCAGAAGCTGAAGTGCCCAAGGCAATGGCAGACGCGTTCCGAAGCGGAAACCTCGGCATCATGGACTATTATCGGATGAAAAACATCCAGGCAGATACCGATATGCGAAACAGTATTGCCCGTCCCGACCAACATCCTGCAGGAGGTGAGCCGATAGGAAAATAAAGGTAGTTTATACTCACCAATTGACTCAATCTACTCATTATTATAAAAACGATACATATTATATGATACAACAGAAAATAACATTCCCCCCTTCTGAGCTAATCATCAATGAAGACGGCTCTGTATTTCACCTGCACGTTCGTCCGGAGCAACTCGCCGACAAAGTGATTTTAGTAGGCGACCCCGGACGGGTCACCCTGGTGGCATCGCATTTCGATACCCAAGAGTGCAATATTCAAAGCCGCGAATTTCATACCATCACCGGTACGTATAAAGGGAAACGCGTCACCGTAGTATCTACAGGCATCGGATGCGACAACATAGACATCGTGATGAACGAACTGGATGCCCTTGCCAACATCGACTTCCAGACACGCCAAGAGAAAGACACTCTCCGGCAACTGGAACTGGTTCGTATCGGCACTTGCGGAGGACTTCAATCTTATACTCCTGCCGGCACGTTCATCTGTTCGGAAATCTCCGTAGGCTTCGACGGACTACTCAATTTTTATGAAGGGCGCAATGCCATAAGCGACCTTCCGCTGGAACGTGCCCTGCTGAACCACTTGGGCTGGACAGGCAACCTGTGTGCGCCTGCCCCCTACGCCGTACATGCCGATGAAGAACTGGTAGAACGTATCGCCCATACCGATATGGTGCGAGGTATCACCGTGGCTTGCGGCGGTTTCTTCGGACCGCAAGGCAGACGTTTGCGCATTCCGCTTGCCGACCCACACCAAAACGAGAAGATTGAAAGCTTTGAATACCAAGGCAAACGCATCACCAATTATGAAATGGAAAGCTCGGCACTGGCAGGCTTATCTCGTTTATTGGGACATAAGGCTACCACCGTATGTATGGTCATCGCCAACCGGGTGAAGCAAGAAGCCGATACGGGCTATAAAGTTCATATCGACGACCTTATCCAACTCGTACTGGACCGTATTTGATTACAAAAAATGTTCTTAAACCAATATGGAAGCAAGTTTTAAACAAGAAAACATTACCGGGAAAGACGAACAATACAAACGATTCATCGAACAATTCACGTCCCTCATCCAAAGTGAGACCGACCCAATAAGCATCTTTGCCAATGCCTCTGCTGCTCTGAAAGAAGCATTCGGATTCTTTTGGGTGGGCTTCTACCTTGTGAAAGACGATTTTCTTCACTTGGGTCCCTTCCAGGGAAGTGTGGCATGCTACCGCATCAAGAAAGGTAAAGGTGTATGCGGAACAGCATGGGCAGAAGCACGTACCCTCGTGGTACCCGATGTCGACCAATTTCCCGGACACATTGCGTGCAGTTCCCTCTCGCGCTCTGAAATCGTAGTTCCTCTCATAGCCGAAGGTGAAGTAAAGGGAGTGCTCGACATCGATTCCGACCGACTGAACTCCTTCGATAATATCGACAAGGAATACCTGGAAGAAGTAACCCGCTTATTAGTGGAACAAATTTATTAAAAGAAGAAACGACAAAGAATGAACATACAAGATACCATTTGTGCTATCGCTACCGCCCAAGGAGGAGCCATCGGAATCATTCGCGTATCGGGTCCGGAGGCTATATCCATCACCGACCGTATATTTTCTCCGGTAGGCTCGTCTGCCCCTTTGGCAGAACGTACACCCTATACCCTCACCTTTGGACACATCAAAGATACTCAGGGAGAAATCGTCGACGAAGTGCTGGTAAGTCTCTTCCGTGCCCCACATTCATACACGGGTGAAGACTCTACCGAAATCTCCTGCCACGGTTCGTCCTACATTCTTCAAAAAGTAATGCAACTCCTTATCGACCAGGGATGCCGTGCCGCCGGACCGGGTGAATACACCCAACGGGCTTTTCTTAACGGGAAAATGGACTTGAGTCAAGCAGAGGCAGTGGCAGACCTCATTGCGTCTACTTCCGAAGCGACCCACCGCCTGGCAATGAACCAGATGCGTGGCGGGTTCAGCCGTGAACTGTCCAAGCTGCGTGACCAGTTGCTCCACCTCACTTCGCTGATGGAACTGGAACTGGACTTCAGCGATCACGAGGATGTGGAGTTTGCCGACCGTTCCCAGTTGCAGGCTCTTGCCAACCAGATTGAAAGCCTTATCAGCAAACTGGTCAACTCGTTCAGCACGGGCAATGCCATCAAGAACGGCATCCCCGTAGCCATTATCGGAGAGACAAATGCCGGAAAATCAACCTTGCTCAATGCTTTGGTAGGCGAAGACCGTGCCATCGTGAGTGACATCCACGGTACAACCCGCGATATCATTGAAGACACCATAAACCTTCACGGCGTCACCTTCCGTTTTATCGACACGGCAGGTATCCGCGAGACACACGATACCATCGAAGCCCTCGGCATAGAACGGAGTTTCCGTGCACTGGAACAGGCACAGATAATTCTATGGGTAGTCGACAGCACACGGGCAGCCGAACAAATTGCCGCCCTATCCTCCCACATTCTGCCGCGCTGCAAAGACAAACAACTTATCCTCCTTCTCAATAAAACCGACCTGACCACCTCCGAGGCTACCATCGGTTTATTAGGACTTCCCGAAAACACCTGTGTCATTCCCATTTCGGCAAAGCAACACGAAGGCATCGAACAGCTCCAATCCCAGCTAATTCGTTCTGCCAATTTGCCCGAAATTCGTCAAGGTGATGTCATCGTGACCAACGTTCGCCATTACGAAGCCCTCACCCGAGCATTGGAATCCATTCACCGTGTACAGGAAGGTCTTTCCACCCACCTCTCAGGAGACTTCATTTCCCAAGACCTCCGCGAATGCATCTTCCACCTAAGTGATATCGTTGGTGAAGTAACCACCGATGAGGTGCTTGGGAATATCTTTAAACACTTTTGCATCGGAAAGTGATATAAAGAAAAGAAAATCATAAAAAGAGAAAATATATATCTGTAAAATGCGTATTATCAGGCACTTTTCAAGATATATGTATTTTCTCTTTTTCTTCATGTTTTCTGCGTTATTACATATTTTTTCCTTATTTTTGTCCCCAGTTTGTCCCCCAGACCATTAATGAGGGACAAAAAACTGTCCCCCGACAAAGGGAAAATTTAATAACCAATAAAGCAGGAAACAGTCATGGCAAAGAAAACTATCGCACAAAAGGAACCGGTCAAGCTCCGTGAGAAGAAGCTGAGCAATGGAAACATCAGCCTGTATCTTGACATATATAGAAACGGGAAGCGTCACAAAGAATACCTGAAATTATACTTGATAGAAGCAAAAACACCTATCGAGCGGGAACAGAACCGACAGACTTTAGCAACGGCTCAAGCAATTAAATCAAAGCGTTTAATTGAGATTCAAAACGGGGAATATACATTCACTCATCAATTCAAGGAGGATACTCCATTCCTGGAATATTACCGTAACATGGTTAAAGAACGGAATACTCCAGATACAAGAGGCAACTATGGCAACTGGCAAAGTTGCTTGCGTTATCTGGAGCTGTACTGCGATGAGAAAACAACTTTCAGAGATGTTACACCAGAATTTATTTTGGGGTTCAAAGATTTCTTAGAAAGTGTTGAAAAGGACACACACAAACGCAGGGGGCCGCGCAGAGAACGTGATGTGTTTCAAGGTCTGTCTCAAAATTCGAAAGCGTCCTATTTCAGAAAACTTAGCGCCTGTATCAACCATGCTTATGATGAAAGGATTATTGCCGTCAATCCATTACGCGGAATTGAAGGGTTCAAAGATGCAGAGGTCAAGCGTGATTATCTGACATTAGAGGAAGTCAGAAAATTAGCGGAAACGCCGTGCCGCTATCCCGTACTTAAACGTGCGTTCCTCTTTTCCTGCCTGACTGGATTGCGTAAATCCGACATCCAAAAACTCTTGTGGGGAGACGTGCAAAAATTTGGTGAGTTCACAAGAATTATCTTCAAACAGAAAAAGACCGGCGGCCAGGAATATTTGGATATTTCACCTCAAGCGGAAAAATATCTTGGAGAAAGAGGAAATCCAGAAGATCCTGTTTTTACCGGATTCACATACGGCTCCTGGACATCCGTAGAGTTGCAACGATGGAGCATGACTGCAGGAATAAAGAAAAATTTAACATTCCATTGCGGGCGCCATACCTTCGCAGTCCTGATGCTCGACTTGGGCACGGACATCTATACTGTATCAAAACTGCTCGGGCACAAAGAACTTTCCACGACACAAATATATGCCAAGGTTCTTGATAAGAACAAGCAGAACGCAGTATCACTTATTCCGGAAATCGGTTAACAGCATTTGATTTATGACAAGACAAGATTTCGTTATAAAAGTAGCCAAGATAAACAAGATTCTGGGAGAATTAAAATATGGGATAGACATAGACACTATTCTGGATTTTTCTTTTCTTACACCTCAGTTATTAATGTTAGCGGAATGGACGGCAGACATACAGCAATATATAAGCCAAGAGCCATCCCCTTCCCTTGCACGGCAAATTACAAGCATAGGATATACAGACGAAATAAAAAAGTATCTGGCAAAACACAAGGAAGACATAACTCCTACTGCTTGCGTGACACTACTTATTGATTCTATTAAAAGGTTACAGTCATTATTTGAAATATGCAGGCAGTATCAGCGTGAAGAAAAAGGCCAATACAAGGATTTGGTAGAGACGCTGGCCAATGAGCAAGTAGCAACCCTTTTGCAAAGAGCCGTTGATGCCGGACTGTTGGACAATCATTTCCAGCCAACTCCAGATACAAAAACACTACAACTGAGAGTCATTGCATTTGCAGTATCTTCTATATGCAAATTTCCACGAATTTATGTAGATTTCGAGAAACAATGGAGCCATACTACCTCGTATAGAATCAGCACATGCAGTATCCCTAAATACAGGACCAAATTCTACGAATACGCGAAATCCCTTTATCCAGAAGTGGACTTTTCGCCCTTAGAGTCATCGTGTGGGATTGAGACCTTCTATACCCCACAAAGTCCAGAAGATATAACCAAGATGTACAACGAGCTGATAAAATACAAGTATATTGCTCCTGATACAACGCTCGATGTCTTTAATGGGATTTTTGACAAAGCGAAGTTTGTAAAACCTGTCGAATGGATTAAGGAGCAACGCTTGCTGGCATATTTTTTATATTTGGCTTTTGGCAAATGGAACAAGAAGAATTTATGGGTAAAAGGCGGAAAATGTTTTCTAATCAACGGAAAAGCTCCCCATATAGCATGTTTTAAGTCAGGTTACAGCTCGATTAAACGCTTAGGGTGGATGGATAGATTTGACACCAGACTAAAAGCCATCTGTGAAGAATTTAACCATATTGAAGAAACCGCAAAAGAAAAAGTGGAAAATAAAGGGCGGATTATCCACATTGGCAAAGAGGTGTTCTATTCAGACAAAAGCGAAGAAAAGAAACAAGCGGTATTTTCAGGGCTCATCAATGGCGGATATATTTCGCCAACCACTTCAATTGATATATTCATGGGAATTTTTGATGAAACGGTATTTACCCGGCCTGTATTATGGATAAAAAGTCAGGTATCACTCATGTACTTCGTTTATTTGTCATTCAGAGCAGATAATCCTTTTGACTTTTGGACAAAATGCGCCAACTGCTTTCAAATTCGAGAAGGCAAGCCCATAAACCGGGAAAGCCTAAGATGCAATTTCCGGTCGATCATAAGTAAAGGGAAACTGGATACCTATGACATAGAATTGAAAAGAATTGCTGATGAGTATAATAGTTGTACAATAAAAAAGGAAGCAACAGCCTCCGATAGAAAGGCTAAAGCATATATTACCTAACATCAAATTCAATCAAGCAATGACAAAGAATTTAACTTTGCTCCTCTCTCTTTTTGAAAAGAGCGATGCGCGGAGCCGGAAAGACTCCTGCGCAAACCGGTGAACAAGGGTTATTCCGGTTGGTCTATCAAGCCCATGAAGTTTATAAAGCTGAAGTCCTAACTCACAGAAAATGTTACAGGCGCTTCATGCTTGACTTTATTCATTCGACGCAATACCACGATGCTACTGACGCTTGGAGCAAGAATGAACATCAGAAGAATTATTGCATTGTTTCAGAGCTATTGGAAAACCATGAAAAGCTGGTATGCCAATACTTCAGTCAGTCCACCTTAGACGAAACCCAAATTAAAAAATTGCTCGATACATTCAATACATCCGAACATCTCCAAACAAAATCCCGGATACAAAGTTTCCAAAACAGCCGTCAATCAGAACAGCCCCCTTTGCCAGATTCCTATGAGCCATTGATTGACAAAGACACAATCGGCCTCATTGTACAGCTTGTCAATGAGGTCGGCCTGTTTATAGAACAACTGGATGTGAACGATGTCATCACCCGATATGAGAGAGCCATGTTAAATCCGGTCACATCGAAAAACAACACACGGTTGGTGTTGCTACTTGACAAACTCGCCATGCACGACATCATACCGTATGACTGGCAATCGGTCATTGCCAAAAAGCAGCTTGTCAGAAGTTCTTCCGGTAAGAAATTTCTCAATCAGCATGACCTATCCTCTACCCTTAACAGGATAAAGGACATACAACCGAGTATCTCTGAAAAGAAATTCTTCGCGACAATAGACCGGTACATAAAGCTAATCAAAGACAAAGAAATAGACTAAAAGAAAGCAAATTTGTTGAGAGTCGTGTTGATAGAAACGTTGACACTCAACACTATCAACATGCTCATCAGGAAGCTGTCCATAACTTTGCCCTCCGTAATCAATAACTGCGGAGGGCAAACCTTCTATTGTCAAATTTAATTTTAGCAATAAATGAAACAACGAAGAACAAACAGTGGAAGCAGTCCAGTTTTCCGATATATCAGACAGATGGAAAACATGGTTTCCAAAATGACATCCGAGAAACCCATCGAACGTATCCAATCCTTGGAGCAGCGAATCGGCGAAGTCGATAAAATTCCCAATATAGAGAATTTTGTCCGTCAGATAAAGGAGCGCATGTGGATTACCAAAGAAGTGCTGACCATTTCCGAGGCATCCGCCTATCTGGGGCTGTCAGAGAGCTACATCTACAAGCTGACCGCCTCCAAACAAATCCCCCATTACAAGCCCAACGGCAAACTCGTCTATTTCAACAGGAAAGAGTTGTGCGACTGGGCTTTGAGAAATCAAGTGAAACCCCATCAGGAAATGGCAATTAAAAACAACGTATTATGAAAAAGAATGACATGGACATCATACTATCCCGCATTGAAAGGCTAAGTGTCTTCATTGAGGGAAATACATTGGAGGGCTTTCAGAGGGAAATATTAAGAGTAGAGAACTACCTGCAACGTTTCGCCAAGCTGGACGAACTGCTGGCTCATCTGAAAAACGTGGAAAAGATAGCATATGCGGCAAAGGATTTTCTGAACATAGACGAAGTTGCAGCGTATCTGCAAGTATCCAAGAGCTTTGTCTATAAGCTGACATCCACCAAGGAACTTACCGTTTACAAGCCCAACGGCAAGAACATATTCGTACTCCGGGACGACCTGAACGACTGGATAAGACGTAATCCATGTTTCTCCTACGAAGAAATCGACAAACAGGCCAATGTTATGTCGTATCGCCTTGAAAACAACAACAAACGTAAACGCAGAACAAGAAGAGATGGAAACGGAAAGATCTAATTTTATGTTTCCGGATACGCACAGAATAGACGAGGCGAAATACAAGTCGCTGCTGAAATATATCCGGCTCAATGTCACAGAACAATACGATTTCCCTCAAGAGATTGTCCAGATTGACGGTGTGACCATAGCCACATTAGGCAATTTCAGTGCATCCACGGGGAAACCTAAAAGCAAAAAGACCTTCAATGTAAGCGCCATAGTCGCATCGGCGCTTTCCGGAAGAGAGGTATTGAAATACAAAGCTGACTTGCCTCCGTGCAAGAACCGTATCCTTTATATTGATACGGAACAGAGCAAATGCCACTGTCATAAGGTACTTCAAAGAATACTGAAACTGGCAGGTATGCCCATAGACCAGGAGAATGACCGCATTGAGTTTTTTGTTCTCCGCGAATACACTCCCGACCAACGCAGGGACATCATCAAATGGGCCCTCCATGAAGAAAAAAATATCGGGCTGGTTATCATAGATGGAATACGCGACTTAATCCATGACATCAACAGTCCAAGCGAGTCACTTGATATTATTAATGAGCTGATGAGATGGTCAAGCTATTACGAGCTTCACATCCATACGGTACTCCACCTGAATAAAGGAGATGACAATACCAGGGGGCATATCGGTACCGAATTGAATAATAAAGCTGAAACCATCTTGCAAATCTCCAAAAATATAGAAAACGGAAGAATCAGTGAAGTAAGAGCTATGCATATCAGGGATAAAGAGTTTGTACCATTTGCCTTTGAAATCGGAGAAGACTCGCTTCCCCATTTGGTAAAAGACTATCAATTTAAGATGAACAAGAAAGACAGGCTGTCTTCATACCTTGACATGACAGAACAGCTACACCGTTCTGCTTTGGAAGTCGCCTTTTCCGACAACACCTCATTTGGCTATCAGGCATTGCTTGACGCACTAAAAAAGGGATATGACAGCATCGGTTACACCAGAGGAAGAAATACCCTGGTCAATCTGTGTAAGTTCCTGATTCAACATAACGCGATACAAAAGAATGGCCGGGAATACCGTTACAACGAGAATTTCAGCATCTGAGCCGTATCGGTTTAGTTTGCGGGTATATATAAAGAAACCATACTAAACACAGGATGCACATGAACATATCGGAAGCGAAACAAATACGGATTGTGGACTACCTGCGACTTCTCGGCCATGAGCCGAAGAATGCGCGCGGGGGACAATACTGGTATCTTTCCCCTTTCAGGGAAGAAAAGACGCCGTCGTTCAAGGTGAACGACCGGCTCAATGAATGGTATGACTTCGGGGCGGCTACCGGGGGCGACCTCGTGGAACTGGGCAAGCACCTGTACGGAACGGACAGTGTAAGCGAGGTGCTGGCCTGCATCGAACGGCACACCGGAACCAATGAACTGCCGAGGGTTCGGCTTCCGGCGGTGA
Organism: uncultured Bacteroides sp.; assembly: GCA_900544675.1. Classification (GTDB taxonomy): domain Bacteria; phylum Bacteroidota; class Bacteroidia; order Bacteroidales; family Bacteroidaceae; genus Phocaeicola. The sequence goes on along the minus strand of UQVZ01000004.1, from coordinate 40,918 downwards.
TGCTCCGGCCGGTGGAAGCGGAAATGAAGGATATAAGGGTGGTGCCGCTACGACACCATGCGCTGCTGTCGTACCTCCATTCCCGGATGATCGATGCCGACATCGGAAAGATATTCTGCAAGGAAGTGCATTATGAGTTGCGCAAGCGACACTATTTCGGACTGGCATTCTGTAATCTGTCAGGAGGCTATGAAGTGCGCAACCCTTACTACAAGGGCTGCCTGAAGAATAAGGATGTTTCGCTGATAAGCCATACGCACGGCGAGACGCAGGGCCACGTGTGCGTCTTCGAAGGATTCATGGACTTTCTCTCCTATATGACCCTGCGGCAGGCCGGAGACAGGGAGATATGCCTTGAAGTTCCTTGCGACCATCTCGTGATGAACTCCGTAAACAACCTTAAAAAGGCATTGGGACACTTGCAAGAATATCCGTTCATCCATTGCTACCTCGACAATGACCTTGCCGGACAGAAAACTGTGGAAACCATCGCCATGCTGTTCACCGGGAAAGTCAACAACGAAGCCTACCGGTACGACGGCTACAAAGACCTGAACGACTATTTAAGAGGCAAAAGACGCTGACCCGGCCAGCGTGTCAGAATTTATGAAGCTCTCCTGACGGAGGGCTTCTTTTTTTTGTCTGCCAATGCGCATTTTCAAGTATGAAACAGCTGTCAGAATATGATTTTAGAGTATGATTTTTAGAAATACCATAAATCTTATTAAGGAAGCAGCAATTTGTATTTCAATTATTTCTTAATATATAACAGATGGATTTTCTTTGCAAATCAAATTTTGAATACAAAATAAAATTCATATTAGGATATGAAATCATACTTTATATTCGCAATCATTCTGACGGCAATCTACGTCGTTTACTATGCGGCCAACATCGCCAGGGACCTGTACCGAAAGAGAAGCCAGGGCAGGACGGACGAGGAAGTCTTTGAAATCGACCCCGATAACGGGCAGGACAGCGTGGCGGTGACGGAAAGCGAGACCGGATTCAACGTCGGGACGGAGAAGTACGAGACCGCATTTGATAATTCCGGCACTTCCATACAGGACGGCGCGGCAGACACAGACAAGGAATCGGCCGAAGAGCGGTTTGCCCGTATGAAGGCCGAAGCCGAGGCGAAAATGGAGGACAGTACCCCTTACCTGTCAGAGGCATTCACAGCGGACGATATGTACAAGGCGATAGTTTCCGGCGGCCGTCTGGAGAACCGTCCCGCAATGGCGTGGAAACCGATGGACAAAATTTAGCGATGAAAACGAAGAAGACAGTATGCGCCTTGCTGATGCTCACGGTTCCCTGCTTCGCCTTCGCCAAGAGCGGAGCCGTAAACTATTCATGGGGAGCGGATGCGCTTGCCACCATGCACGACTTCGTGGTGACGATGATGATGTACGTCCTTTACATCTGTTATGCGGTCGCCTCCGTGCTGGCCGTCATATCCGCGCTCCAGATCTATATCAAATGGAACACGGGAGAGGACGGCATCGTGAAATCCATCCTGATGCTGTTCGGGGCATGCATGTTCATCATAGGCGCCTCCATCGTATTCCCGGCCTTTTTCGGCTACCGCATATAGAAAAGAGATTCAGAATATCAATGATAGTAATCACTAAAAGTAACGAGAATGAAGAAGTTAAAGAATGCAATGAAAAGAATCGTAGGCGCAGTATTGTACAAGGTTGCGATGCTCGCCATTCTGTTAGTGTCGGGGCCTGCCGCACTGATGGCGCAGAACACCGCAGGCGACTACACGGCCGGAACCAACGCCCTGACCACCGTGGCGGAGGAAATCGCCAAGTATGTACCCATCATGGTGAAGCTGTGCTATGCTATCGCCGGAGTCGTGGCCATCGTGGGCGCCATCAGCGTCTATATCGCGATGAACAACGAAGAGCAGGATGTCAAGAAGAAAATCATGATGGTCGTGGGCGCCTGCATCTTCCTGATTGCGGCGGCACAGGCACTTCCGCTGTTTTTCGGTATCGGCGGCTAAAAAGGAGACGCGATGAAAGGCAGGGACGAACGCTATCCGGACTACCCGTTGTTCAAGGGGCTTCAGCGGCCCCTTGAGTTCATGGGCATACAAGGACGGTATATCTACTGGGCGGCGGGTTCGGCAGGCGGAGCCATTGTCGGTTTCGTCATTGCCTACTGCCTTGCCGGTTTCGTGGCCGGACTGGTGGTATTGGCCGTCATCCTGTCTGCGGGCATCTCGCTCATCATCCTCAAGCAAAGGAAAGGCCTTCACACCAAGAAGAACCGGAAAGGAGTGTATGTCTATGCCCGCTCGAAGAAGATATGAAAAAAGAAAAAGCCATGACGGAGAGCGCGTGGCCTATTGAATGTTGAACCCGGGCAGGCCCGCTTTGGAACAGGCGAGTCTGCCCTTACTTAAGCAGAAAGCAACCGACAATGACACTGTACATCATACTGATTTTCATCGCCCTCTGTGCGGGCATGGCCATTTCGGTCCATGCTTTTGGCACGGGCGGCAAGCGCAAGCGCATCTTCCAGGACATCTATTTCACCGTGGAGGACGTGAACGGCATCGGGGTGCTGTACACCAAGACCGGGGAATACTCGGCCGTCCTGCGGATGGAGAACCCCGTGCAGAAGTATTCGGCCAACATCGACAGCTACTACGAGTTCACAAGCCTGCTCACCGCCGTCGCACAGACGCTGGGCGAAGGCTATGCGATACACAAGCAGGACGTGTTCGTGCGCAAGCAGTTCGAGGATGTGACGGGCGACCGGCACGAGTTCCTATCCTCCGCCTATTTCCGGTACTTCAAAGGCCGGATGTACACGGACAGCGTATGCTACCTGACCATTACGCAGGAATCAAAGAAAAGCAGCCTATTCTCTTTCGACGGCAAGAAGTGGCGCGACTTCCTCGTGAAGATACGCAAGGTGCATGACCAACTGCACGATGCAGGCATACAGGCGGAGTTCCTGGATAAGCCCCAGGCGAATGCGTTCGTTGACCGCTACTTCGCCATGAACTTCAAGGACAGGATTGTCTCGATGACCAACTTCAAGGTGGACGATGAGACGGTCTCGATGGGCGGCAAGCGTTGCAAAGTGTACAGCCTCGTGGATGTGGACTGTGCCGCGCTGCCTTCGCTCGTCAGGCCCTATACCAATATAGAGGTGAACAATGCGGAGATGCCCGTTGACCTGCTGTCCGTCATCGACAGCATACCGGAAGCCGAGACGGTGATCTATAACCAGATCATCTTCCTGCCCAACCAAAAGCGGGAACTGGCGGCGCTTGACAAAAAGAAGAACCGTCACGCAAGTATCCCCAATCCCGGCAACCAGATGGCCGTGGAGGACATCAAGCGTGTGCAGGAGATAGTTGCCAGGGAGAGCAAGATGCTCGTGTACAGCCATTTCAATCTTGTTGTAGGGGTATCTGCCGACACAGACATACAGAAATGCACCAATTATCTGGAGAATGCCTTCGGTCGCATGGGCATCCACATCAGCAAGCACGCCTATAACCAACTGGAACTGTTCGTCGCCTCTTTTCCCGGCAACTGCTATGCCCTGAACGAGGACTACGACCGTTTCCTGACCCTGAGCGACGCAGCCATGTGCCTGATGTATAAGGAACATATCCAGCACAGCGAGGAAACGCCGCTGAAAATCTACTACACCGACCGCCAAGGCGTGCCGGTGGCCATCGACATCACCGGAAAGGAGGGAAAGAACAAGCTGACGGACAACTCGAACTTCTTTTGCCTGGGGCCTTCGGGCAGCGGCAAGTCGTTCCACATGAACAGCGTGGTGCGCCAGCTCCATGAGCAGGGCACGGACGTGGTGATGGTTGATACGGGTAATTCATACGAGGGATTATGCGAGTATCTGGGCGGCAAGTACATCAGCTATACAGAGGAAAAGCCCATCACCATGAACCCTTTCAACATCACCCAGGCAGAACTGAATATCGAAAAGATAGACTTCCTGAAAAACTTGATTTTACTGATATGGAAAGGGTCGGACACGAAAATCACGGAACTGGAGTTCCGCATCGTAGAGCAGATGGTGACGGACTATTACGACGCTTACTTCTACGGCTTCGACGGTTACGACCCCGTGCAGCGCGAGAACCTGCACAAGACCTTGATAGCCGCCGAGAAGCGGAAAGGCAGATGGAATGCAGAGAACCTGCCGGAACTGGAACAAAAGGTGGACAGCAAGATACGCCTGCTGGAGGAACGGCGGAAAGCCTTGAAAGTAAACTCGCTGTCGTTCAATACCTTCTATGAATACTCCTGTGAACGGTTGGAACTTATCTGTCTGGAAAACAACATCACGGAGATAGACTACGACAAATATACCTACATGATACAGCCGTTCTACAAGGGCGGAAACTACGACAAAATATTGAACGAGAACGTGGACACTACCCTGTTCTCGGAAACGTTCATTGTCTTCGAAGTAGATGCCATCAAGGAAAATAAGAAACTGTTTCCCATCGTAACGCTTATCATCATGGACGTGTTCCTGCAGAAGATGCGCATCAAGAAGAACCGGAAAGTCCTTGTGATAGAGGAAGCGTGGAAGGCCATCGCATCGCCGCTCATGGCCGAATACATCAAGTTCATGTACAAGACCGCAAGAAAGTTCTGGGCCTCGGTGGGCGTGGTGACGCAGGAGATACAGGACATCATCGGCAGCGAGATAGTAAAGGAAGCCATCATCAACAACTCCGATGTGGTGATGCTGCTCGACCAGAGCAAGTTCAAGGAGCGGTTCGACAGCATCAAGGCCATTCTCGGACTGACTGATGTGGACTGCAAGAAGATATTCACCATCAACAGGTTGGAAAACAAGGAAGGGCGCAGCTTCTTCCGCGAGGTATTCATCCGGCGTGGTTCGACCAGCGGCGTGTACGGCGTGGAAGAGCCGCACGAATGCTATATGACCTACACCACCGAACGCGCGGAGAAGGAAGCGTTGAAACTGTACAAGAAAGAACTCCGTTGCAGCCACCAGGAAGCCATCGAAGCCTACTGCCGCGACTGGGATGCCAGCGGCATAAGCAAGTCCCTGCCTTTCGCCCAGAAGGTGAATGCGGCGGGGCATGTGTTGAATCTGAAAAAGAGGGATAAAAACAATCAGCAATAAATGACCATGAAACGGCTGTCGTTCATACTAATGTTCTTGTCGCTCGCCACCGTGCAGCATGTCCACGCCCAGTATTACAGCGTGAACTACGACACACGCACCGTGGCGGCGATGGCCGCCGCCTTCGGTACGGAGACGGTCGCCGAGAGCTATTACCGTGAACAAGTGGATGACATTCTCAAACACTATACGGCCGCAGAGGTCGCCGCCGCCGGCATCTTCTCGTCGAAATTCCTTGAGCACAAGGCCCTGTCCGAGCTGGGTATATGGAGCAGCAGCACGGAGAACTACTATTATCGCCGCATCTACAACATGGTTGCCCGGAAAATCATACCGAAGATCTGGGTGGTGGCCAAGATGATGCTGCAATCCCCGCAGACAGCCCTCTACTGGGGCAGCTACCTGATGAAAGTGTGCGACGACACCAAGAGCCTGTGCATGCAGTTCGAGAGCATCGTGACCAACAGCACGTTGACTTTTTCCGATGTGGCTTTTCTCGAAATCAAGGAAGAGTTCGCCTCCCTGCTGCGGCTCAGCGAACTGGGAAACATTGACTGGCAGCGGATGCTGGACGACCTGGCCCGCATACCGGGCAACTTCACGAAAGAAAACCTGCAGAGCGACCTCGACAATTTGTACAACATGGGTGTGGGGCTGGCCACGGCTGGCATCGGGAATATCGGCGACGCCCTGCTGCAGACCAGCTCGTTCCATGACCTGATGAACGGCAAGGTGGAAGAGATATTCCACCTGTACGACCATTACAGCCACCTGTACGAAGCTGCGGAACAGGATGCCGGACGACTCCTGCTCGACATGGTGGGCGGCCCGGAAAATGTGGCCGGGCTGTTCAACTTCAGCAACTACGACCTGACCTCGTGGATTACCGACTACATGGACGAAGCCGCCGGGAATTACTACACCCAGCGGTGGTACATCGCCCGCCGAGAACAAGGCAGCGTGTCGCTGTGCGACTACTATCCGCCCACCGACGACAACAGCATACTGAACGGCGGCGAATGGACCCGTTTCGAGACCACCGACGCCGGGTTCTATCCCAACGCCTCGCAGCGTGAGCAGGCCCTCTCCAACTCGGAGCGGTATGCCGGATGGTCGCGCGACCGGGTGCAGCAGTTGAACAACCAAAACGACGGTTTCACTTACTCCATCCGTTACAGCCAGAAGGCCTACGTCATCAGCCGTGGCGGGAAACAGACTAAGAAGGCATACGCCTACGAAATCCATGTGACCCAGAGCTGGAACCGGGAGGAAGTCGTCTATGAGGATGTATTTGACTCTTATTCGATGGACCTGAACACCTTCAAGGCGCAGCTCAACGCCCGCCTGTCGGAAATCAACGAAAACGAGGAGGGGTACACCTACTATATCGCTTCCGATGCCCGGAACTACTATCAGGCGACGGACGCCGCCAAGCTGCAGGGCTGCGAGAGCGTGACCATTAGCGTGACCTGTTCTGACGGCGCGACCCTCGGACAAGGAAGCACCCAATACAAATGCCGCAAGTGCGGCAGTTCGCTGGACGGGCATTCGAAGGAGTGCGCCATGCAGACCACCGTGACGGACAATGAACTGGACACCTCGGAACTGGACGGGATGGTGCAGGAAGCCGAGAACCAGGTCGCCGCCCTCCAGTCGCCGATAAAGGCTCTGGAGGATGAGAATGCCGCCCTATTGAAGAAAATCTCCGAATCGAGCGTGGAAGATGCCGCCGCTTACCGCCAGCAGTATAATGCGAACCAGACCCGGCTACAGGAACTGAAGAACGAATTGGCCGAGTGGCAGCAAAAACTGGCAGACTACGAAAACGCAAAATCGGAGGCTGCCGGCGACAATGCCGTGGCGACGGACGACTACTACCGCATCCCGGCCATCATGCAGGACTGCAAGACCGCCTACAACCTGACGTGGCAGGACGGCGGAGCATGGAACGGTTACACCTTCGTGCGCAAGGCCACCATGACGGACATCAACGGCGTCATCACCTTCAAGGCGACCCTTTCGATCGCGAGGAAGCCCAAATACTTCCTCGGCATCAAGATACACCGTGCCATCCTGCAGATAGCATGGGAACTGACCACGGAATACACCGACACCCATGTGGCCGATGTTCTGACGCTCGACCCGAACCTGTCGGACGCGGAAAAGGCCAAGCAAGTGAACGACCGTATCGCGGAGATAGCGAGGGAATACCCCTCCTGCAAGATTACTACCGAATATGCCAGCACGCCGCCGATGGAAGACACGCCTACGGGCGATGTGTACCACCTGCTATGGTCGAGCGACCGCCTTGAAATCGCCCGTGAGGTGGACACCCGCCTCACGAGAATCTACGCCGACCTCGTGTCGCTGGAGAAGATGATGCACTACAAGTACAGCATCATCGACCTATTGAAGGATGTGCTGCCCGAACTGGACACGGATGAAGGACGCAGGCTCACGCTTGTGGAAGAATGCCATGAGCGGTGGGTGGAAAATGCCCGTAACCTGCGCAACGGGAACGGCAGAAAGGAGGACGTAAGATGAGACAGAGACTGACTTTGACCTTCCTGCTGCTGGCTCTTCTGCCGTATGTCGCCAAAGCCCAATGGACTTTCGACATCGTATCGGTGGAAGCCTACATCAACGACCACAAGAAACAGCGCAGCCTGCTGCTGGCACGTTCCACCCTGGAATACAGCAACAAGCTGCTGCACGAGTACAGCAAGGACGCTACCGTGGAATACAAGGAGCTGAACGTGGACCTTGACCGGTACACACGCGCCTTTGATGTCATCGACGTGATGTACCAGTCCCTGCGGACGGTGCTGAACGCCAAGGACACCTATACGACTGTGAGCGACCGCATCGGCGATTACAAGGAGATGCTGACCGAGTTCAACGACAAGGTGCTGAAGCGCGGAAAGGCCGAGCCGGAAGACCTCCTGATACTCACGATAAACAAGAAAGCGATAGAAGACATCGCCAATGACGGGGAACAGTTGTACAAGTCGCTCAACGACCTTGTGCTGTACGCCACCGGAGCGGCTGCCTGCTCGACTTCCGACCTGCTGATGGTCATGGAAGCCATCAACGGCTCTCTCGACGACATCGAGCGGCACCTGAACCGTGCCTATATGGAGACATGGCGATACATACAGGTACGCATCGGCTACTGGAAAGAAAAGATATACCAGGCACGCAGCCGTCAGGAAATCATCGACGGAGCCTTTGGCCGCTGGCGCGGTGCCGGAAGACTGGATTATTAACGAAAAAAGGAAAAGGATATGCACATGAAACGAACAATGACACTTCTTGCGGCGGCAGTCCTGACGGCACATGCCGCCCATGCGCAGTATGTGACCTACAACCACGACTCGCCCAAGCAGAACCAGATTACCGTGATGGAAACCGGCACCGGGGCATTCACCCCGGAAATCTACTACACGCTGCTGCACAACAAGTACAAGAAGACGGCGGCGGCGAAGAACAAGCTGTCGTTCCGGACGCTGGCCGGAGTGAACCTCTACAACCAGACGGACGAGGCGGAAGCCATCGACTCGGCACTGGTCAAACGGGCCGCTGTCGAGGCATTGAACGTGGCCGACAGGCAGGTGGACCTGGCCTGGCTTGCCGAGGGCGACAAGGTGAACGGACAGATGGAACGCTTCCGGCGCAACATCGACCGCATTCTCCTGTGTGGCGGCACGCCGGACGAACGGGAACGCTGGGAAGAATATTATCAGGTGTACCAGTGCGCCATCAACGCCACCAAGGATGCCTACATGCCCAACGCCCAGCGGAAGAAAGAGTACCTGCGCATCAGCGAGGATGTGGCCCGGCAGAACGGGACGCTCATCCTCTACCTCGCACGGAAACAGAACGCCACCGTGACGGAGGGACTGCTGAACGCAGAAGAAGCACAGCCTATCGACAAAGGAAGCATCCTGCGCGATGCCGTGGAGCGGTGGAACGAATCCCGGTTTGCCGTGCGTGGCTCGCAGACGGGTGGCGGCAGCGGAGGAAGCGACGGAGAAGAAACCGTGAACAGGAACTAAAAAAGAAACGGAAATGGCAGACGGAAATATCCTATCGAATTTCGGCATAGACCTTCTGGAAGAGGAAATAGATGATGTCATCTTTCAGACCAACGAGTTTCTGACCGACGCCACGTTTACCGGTGCACAAGGCCCGTTCTGGTGGTTAGCGTATTTTTACGCTTTCTTTCACTTGCAACCTTCTGTAAACCAACTATTTGCAAGATATTATTCCGTGAGACAAATCCCGGACGGGACAAAAACGGGACAAAACCACAGGAAAATAAAATCAAGAACGCTTCAAGTCCGGCATCCCTTGTCATGGACTTCTCTTTCCTCTGCAAAGGTACGATTTTGTCCCGTGAAAAGCAAGCAATTTCTTATAAATATGTTGTCAATCAACCATTTATATCACACGGGCATTTTCAGGAAGATACAGCAAATGCCTCACACACAGACTTATGTTGCTTATTCCAAAGGTCTGTTAAAATCTGTTTTATGTCATTTGTACACTATGGCATTTCTGCCGTTGCACACTGTCTTGGACAAATGTACAACCCACCTGCCATTATCAGCAATGCTGAATGTGTGTCCAATCAGTAAGTTGGCAAAAAATACCGCATGGCTACATAGCCGGACAAAGCGACATATTCAGAGTTGTACAATGAGCGGGAAATGCTGATTTTCAATATGATAAATGATTATAAATCAATCATTTGACTTGCAATTCTACAAATCAAACCATATACATTTGTGGTCGAAATTGATTAACAAACTCATAAAATACAACATCATGACAGAAAACAAGACATCAAAAATGAATCTCGAACAGGAGCGCAAGATTGCTGAGCTTCAGGAACGGGTGAACCGACTGGAAAACCTTTGCTATGCGGCCAAGGAAGTACTGAACTTAGAGGAAGCGGCTAACTTTCTCGGCATTGCCAAAAGCACCCTATATAAGATGACGCACTTGAACCAACTGCCGTACTTCAAGCCTGCGGGCAAACTCATTTTCTTTGAGAAAAAGAAACTGATTGAATGGGTGCATGGCGCAAAATCAAAGTCAGTTGACGAAATCAAGGAGGAAGCGGCTGCCAAGATTCAGGAAATGAACGAAAGACAATGAACTTTTTATTCACATTAAAACTGTATTATGGAAATGAACAAGAACATGGAACAGTCCGAAGCAGCTTCGTCTGTTCCGACCGTAAAGAAGAACGAGAGCCGTAAGCGTGAAGTTAGCGGCAAGGACGTACAGGCAATCCGCACATTCTTGGAGAGTGTTGGTATCTACGAAGCGGATGCACTGCGCGTGAGCATAGTCATCGCTGACGGCAAGGCAACGGCAGAAAGCATTTCGGCGGATGACCGCCTTGCGCTCAACCGCTATCTAAACAGCGGCACGGACAACGACAGGTTGACAGCGGACAACATACAGGGACATCGGTTGAACCGTGCGTTCGGATTGCTGGAGCGTGTGGCGGAGTTTTGCGACAAGCGGCAGTTGGTAACTGTCAACAAGGCATTGCTTTCCATTGCGGTGAACGCGACGGATATCAGCCGTGCCGTGTCGAGCCTTGACAAGCGGCCTGCACCCGGACAACCGTTTTCGGGCAACGCTAACAGCAACGGAGCAAACAAGTGACCGTGTGCTAAAGCTGGAAAGGAGTATGTTAGGTGTCTGTCCATGCAGTTTATTTTCTTCCCTTATTTCGGGACAGGGCTTATTGACCGGCTGATGCGTGGCTTTCACCAAATACCTTTCTACTTATACGCAATTCAACTATTTCAAGCCGTGCAGGGTACAACAAAAAGCAAGTCGGTATTTCTATACAGATACCTGCATGGCTTCATTCCATTCAAATAAAAACAGTATCACATTTATAAAGTCATAGATTTTATGGACAAGGAAACATACAGGTTCATGTACCCGTCAGGAATTGCATCATTCTCTTTCAGTTTTTCCGACCATGCGATGCAATGGCTGTGCGGAACAACGACCGATGACAACGGCAGGGAAATAGGCAACTTCGCATTGTTCGGCGACCTGTTGGCGAGGATGGCTTTAACGGACGGTGTTGCCAATGGCTTCCACAGACCGCTCATGCTTTCCGCAGGTCAGGCGCAGTATTCCGAGGAACAGCTTTCATCGCAATGGAACATGGGCAGGAAACGCATACGCAACCTGCTTGCCACGCTTACGGGCATGGGGCTTATCGACACCTGCCGTTCAAGGGTAGCGTCCGTGATGAGCTTTCCGTGCCTACTGCAATGGGAAATAGCGGAGAATGGCCGCATAGCCGCCCCATCCATCCACGAACAGAGAGAAGAATAAGAGCCGTCAGAAGCCGAGCCGACAACGGTATAGTACAAACAAACGCTTTCTGTTGTTCCATTCTCCGGCACTCCTACTGGCACCAGTCTGTACTGGCTGTGGCAAGCGGAGGGTTGGATTGGCATGGAGCGGTAGCGTTCAGTTGCGAGATATGCCGAGGTATTACCGCCTTCGGACGGTATTACCACGACGCCCTCGCAACGGCTTGGCAGACCGTTGTCCGTGCCGCTCGCAGGCTCGCACCATCCCTTTTATAGAAACCGTTTTTACAACCATTCTAAGAACTTTGTTTATGGCATACGAAGAAGATACTTCCAAACAGCAATCCGGGCAGGAGAAGCCTGTTGTAAGGCGTGACAAGGTGGTGGTCACCAAAGTCACGGAACAGGAGCTTGCACAAATCAAAAGTACCGCTGACCAGTGCGGCATGACACGCAGCAATTTCATCCGTGCGAGGGCACTCGGCTACAAGCCACGGCAAAGGCTTTCCGACAAGGATTTGGACGGATTGCGGCAACTTGCGGCTTGCAGGACTGACATGGTGAACTTCGCCAACGCCCTGCACGGACTGACCGACAACGAGAAGATACGCCTTTTCCGCCAGCAGCCTATCATGCTTGACTGGTACGAGAAAGTGGCATTTGTCACAAACCGTGTCACCGACTTCTTGCAGTCCGCACAGACGGCCAACAGTTATCCGGCAGGAACAACAAACGAAAATGCTAAGGAGGACGGAGCATGATAGCCAAGGCAAAGGCCGTAGCCCACGGCATCAGGGCGATGCTCTATGTGTCGGGTGAGTCAAGGAACAAGAAGCATCCAGAAAGGATTACCCGTATCTGCGACAACTTCATGCCGCAGGGTATGGATGCGACAGGTATTTTTACGGAAATGAAGTTTGCCACGATGAACCATCCGAATATCAAGAACAATGTCATCCGCATGGAGATAAGCCCGGCGATGGAGAATACCGAAAACTTCACTTTGGAGGATTGGCGGCAACTGTGGCAGGACTTCGCCGCCGCTTTCGACATGCAGGAAATCCGCAACAAGGACGGCAAGATAGTTTCCGCACGGACGAACATATCGGGCAGCAAATCGTCTGTATGGTTGCATGAGGAATCCGACAGCGGCATACCCCATCTTCATGCCATCGTCAGCCGTGTGGACGAGGACGGGAACATCAACAACGACCACGCCATACACCTGCGCGCACAACGGGCGGCTGAAATGATAGCCCGACAAAGGGGATGGACTACGGCGCAGCACATCCATGAAACCAACATCCCGAAAGTCAGTGCCGACTGCATGGAAGTCTTGCGCGAGCTTGACAAGTGGTCTTGGGACGGCTACCAAGAAAGGCTTGCCGCCAAAGGCTACGACTTGTATCTGCGCAAGGACAAGAAAGATGTCATACGTGGTTATGTGCTTCTCAAAGGCAACACGAAGTTCAAGGCATCGGAACTTGGAAAGGGGCGCAACCTGACTGCATCCCGTATCAGGCAAACATGGGAAAAACTGCATCAAGGTAAGGCGCAACAAGTCCGTCCGGCAACCAAACAGCCTGTTGTAGCGACATCGAAGCCGTCCATTCCCATTGGTACGCAACAAAAGCCACAGCCTGTTATATACCAAAGTAACCTGATATTCGAGAACTATACCACTTATAAACCGAATCGTCAGCCTACGGAGTTTGAGCATGACGGCAAGACCTACAAGCGTTATCTCCCGGACAAGGTGCTTGACTTTTTCAATGACGAGTTCGACTACCGGGAACTGGCCAACTGGCAGGACTTGCAGAACTTGGCGATGGCTTACTTCACTCTTATAACTTCTCCCTATGATGTGACATCGGGCGGAGGTGGCGGCGGTTCGCAGTCAGACTTGAAATGGGGACGCGACCCAAAAGAGGATGAGATAGAATTTGCCCGTAGATGTGCGCAAGCCGCTTCAAACAGAATCGGCAGACATCCCAAAGGCGGAATAAAACGGAAATGACAAACCTAAAAACAGCAACGCAATGAAACAACCCGATACGGCGGCTCTACGTGAGAGGCTTGCCAATTATACATCCGAAGATGAACTGGAGCAGGACAAACGGGAACTTGACGGACTGCTTCAGGAAGTCAACTGCCAACTGATTGAACTTCGTAATTTGCTGAAAGAAATCAATGCGCTAAAGGAAGAACTGCACGGCATACACGGCAGCTTGAAGCATACCGTCCAACGGGAACGGACGGCTTTCAATGCCTTGCTTGCGGCAAAGGACAGTGCGGACAATATCGTGGACGGCATCAACCGTGCCATTGTCAAGGCGGAACAGCACACCGTCATCCATGCCAAAATTGGCACCGATGAACTGGCGAAAGTGCATCAATGCACAGCCAAACACATCAAGGCCGAAGAAGAGCTGTTGGAGAAGCACAGCAATAAAATGGCCAAACGCCTCCAAAGCAATGAAGGCATTTGGCTTTCCAACCGTTGGCTCATATTTGTGGTGATAGTTTTGCTCATCAGCTATCTTGCCGTAATTCTATGGGCTGTATTCAGAAGATGAATACAACTTCTACTTTCCCAATGATTTGAACATTTTGGAAATGCAACGCTTCTTCTGTTCCATATTGGGATGAACATAAAGGTTGAGCGTGGTCGAAATATTGGAGTGGCCTAACAATACACTGACAGTTTTATAGTCGCATCCGGCTTCAATACAACGGGTGGCGAAGCTGTGACGCAGACCGTGATATTTCAGTTTGGGGATGTCGAGCTTTACCATCAAGCCATTGTAATAGTTGCGATACGTGCGTGGCTCTGTGGGACGTTCATCGTTGGTAAGCACATAGAAATCTTCATTGACCACCTTTTTCAACGGTTTAATCATAGCCAACAATTCCTTGCTCATAGGAATTTCGCGGCAGGAGTTTTTGGTTTTAGGCGTGTTGATGATAAGTTCTGTATGCTTTTTCTCTCCCTCAATGATATAGATGCGCTCAATCGTGCGACTTACTGTTATTGTGCCGTCTGCTACATTGATGTCGCTCCATTTCAATGCGCAAATTTCTCCGATGCGCAGCCCGGTACTAAGACTGATATAGATGCCAAGCCCGGTAAAAGTGAAGTGGCTTTGGATGTAGTTTAGTATCTTTCTATGATTGGCGACAGACAGCACTTCCAGTTCCTTGTTGGTGGAGGTCGTGGGATACTTTATATCCCATTCATAATAGGTCATCCACTCATTTTTGACCCCGAATTTCATCACCATTTTAAGGACAATCAGAATGTCCTTGACTGTTTTGACACTCAAACCACGTTCCAACTTTTGCAAGACGAAAGCCTGCACCTCCTGTTCGTGGAGCGAATCACCATCCCCGAAGTAAGGAAGAACGTGGTTCTCCAAGATTAACACATAAGCTGCCATTGTGGACTGCTTCACATAAGGACGCTTGTATTCTTTCCAAGCCGCCGCAATTTCTCTAACTGTTTTATGAATCATGATTTCTAAATAATTGGTTCTTATAATTAGAGAAATATAGTGTGCGATGTTCCGGCTTTGCGATTCCCGGAGTTTAGCGGTGAATGGGAAAAATTGAGATTGAGTGATTTCGCTACAAAGATTACGAAGAAAAACAAAGGGAATATAGTTAAGAATGTTTTGTGTAATTCTGCAAACTTAGGTCTTGTTCCGCAAGGTAATTACTTCGATAGAGAAATTGCAAATACGGAAAATACAGATGGGTATTATGTTATATGTAATGGTGACTTTGTTTATAATCCAAGAAAATCAACCGCAGCTCCATTTGGTCCTGTTAATATCTATGAGGGGGAAGATGCTGGAATAATATCACCCTTATACCTCTGTTTTTCTGTACATAACATATTTCCCAAATTCCTTTATTACCGTTTTAAGAGTTCTGCTTGGCATTCATATGTATATTCTCATGGTGATTCTGGGGTTAGATTTGACCGAGTAAGCATTAAAGATGACGTGTTTTTTGATATGCCAATATATAAACCAGCGCAAGATGAGCAAATTAAAATTGCAACTTTATTACAGTTAATAGATGACCGTATTTCAACTCAGAACAAAATCATTGAGGATTTGAAGAAATTAAAGTCAGCCATTGCAGAAACTCTATTCTGTACTCCCAAAGAATCAATGCCTGCTAAAAGGTTATCACCATACAGCAAGGAGTGGAAATTGGTTAAACTTTCTGATATATGCCAAAGGATTCAAACTAAAAATATAGGTAGACAATGCAGACAAGTTTTGACTATTGCGGCGCAATATGGACTTGTCAACCAAGAAGATTTCTTCAATAAGACTGTTGCAAGTGAAAATTTGGAAGGATATTATCTTTTACAGAAAGGGGATTTTGCCTATAATAAAAGTTATTCGGGTGATTACACATGGGGTGCAATAAAACGATTGGAACGGTATGATAAAGGCGTATTATCCCCTTTGTATATCTGTTTTCGACCTGATTCAAGCAAGGTAGATGCAGACTTTCTTGCACATTACTTTGAATCCAAGAAATGGTATAAAGGTGTTGCTGATATAGCAGGTGAAGGTGCAAGGAATCATGGATTACTTAACATTTCTGTGATTGATTTTTTTAATACAACTCACCGCATACCTAATATAGACGAGCAAAAACGTATAGCGAAAATTCTCAACTCGTTATCCTTAAAATTGTCTTGTGAACAACGCATTATGCAAAGTCTGGTGATGCAACGAAACTATTTATTACGCAATATGTTTATATAAACATCGTTTTCAGCAAGTATGTCCTTTGTCGAAACATATAATTATGTATCTGATTTTCATTGTGCAATTTGTTATCTATTGCATTTATGATTGCAAGAATGTGTGACTGTTCACGTTTTGTTGGAAGTGTTACCGTCATATCCAACCATTCTTCTACATTGATTGAACGTCCGTCACGAATACCGTATGTAACAAGTTTGAGTGACTTTATAAATGGTTTTGACGTAAAAAAATAGGAAAGATAACCATATACTACCATATCATGGGGGCGCAGGATTGTATATGCAGGACTGCATATTCCAGTTCTATCTGAAAAAGCAAAACCACCTTGAAATGAGCGAAGATGAACTACATAATCACCTCTGCGGACAATCTTATATTTACTGATGCTATCTTGCTCAAATTTAATGTCTATGTTTATATCGCTCCGTTCAATCATCCCCAATTCTTGACTGGCTGATAAAACATTGGAGTATGTAAGTTTCTTGTTCCTCTCATTAACCACATCAAAGAGCTGTCGAAAAGAATAAGTTTCGCCTTTCGTAGATGAATAGAGTTTATCTGCAAGGGCTGACATTGCCGTATTATCATCCTTAATTCAGGCGATATGCGATACCTTGATTGAACAAGAAACGCAGCAAGTCACATTATCTTTTAGTGACTTTGGGCAATCATATTCAGGGTTATCAGGAAAAAGCGCAGATGATTTTGGTGAAGGTTATCCGTTCATAACATACATGAATGTCTATCAGAATCAAATCATTGATTTAACAGATGTGGGGCTTGTAAAAATCAATGAAACAGAACAACAGTCTGTTGTTCGTTATGGCGATATTCTTCTTACGTTATCTTCTGAAACGCCGGAAGAAGTTGGAATGGGTGCAGTGTATTTGGGAGAAACTTATCCTTTGTATCTGAATAGTTTCTGCTTTGGTATTCATATAACCGATGAATCCAAGATATATCCTCCATTTTTGGCTTATTATGTTTCATCACAATCATTTAGAAAAGCCGTGTATCCATTGGCACAGGGCAGCACACGCTTTAATTTGCAGAAAAGTGACTTTATGAAGAAAAAGTTTTCTTTTCCAGTGATAGAAAAGCAACACAAAATATACTCAATCCTCAAAATCTATTCCGACAAACTAATTGTTGAAAAACTGATAATGAGATTGCTTTGTAATCAAAAGTGTTATCTGTTACGCCAGTTGTTTATATGAACATCTGACGTAACAGATACTCTTTCTCTTTGGTGTATGATTGTAACAAATTTTTCTCTATCTCAATCTTTGCTTGGATAGTTTTCAAGATTCCAGCTATAGTGTTGGCCTCACTTTTTGAAATAGGAAGAGGAACGGAATTTTCCAAAAATCTTCCATTGGTTATGTTTATAGTGTTCTTTGCACCTTTTTGTATGAGCGGATGAAGATAGTTGAAAGCATTACTTGGTTGCATAAAATAGAAATGCAAAATTACGCCTACAATATCACTTGCAGGAATATAAACTCCATACAAAGGTGAAACAGCTACATCTTCTCGAATATCGCTACGCTTTATTATACCATACGGGAAATCACCAGTCGGACTTTTCGTATAAACAATATCTCCGTATTTGACAATATTATAGTGACTTGTCTGTTTCGCTGCAAAAGAACGTCCAAGATATTCAATTTGATTTACAACCCCTTGGCTGACAGACACAGAACAAATGGTTCTTCCATCAACATTCTTCTCATTCCGCTCTTGCAAAACCTTACATAGGTCTATTCTTCGCCACGTACCCTTGCTTATCCCATCCATCTTTGCCTTATAAATAATCGCCTGAATTAAGGATTCGTATTTCTCAATGATTTTGTTTTGCAGCTCAATACGTTTTTCAATCAGAGAAAGGAATTTCTGTATTTTTGATTGTTCATTTATATCGGGGATATATACTTTTATCTTCTTCAAATCGGAGGTACTAATACTTGCTTGATTTACGGCTTGTTTTGCTAAAATTTGACATTTACGTATGAAATGGGTATTATTTATGAGGAAAAAGAAAAATTTAGAATCGACATTGTTCTTACAACGAAATAATAACAAATTCATCCCATGATATAAAGGTTCTTCTGCACTATAATATGCGGTCTTTCCTATATGCTTTAGGCTATTGATATGGCTAAAAAGAATGTCACCATATCGCATTATATAATGTTCTATTTTTTGAGGAGTAGAACAATGACCAACTTTTGTATAGTCTATACGTCCTGTTGATATTGTTTCTATACGGGACATCGGAACGCCATCTTTATCATTTGTGTTATAGGTCGCTCCATTCTCCAATCTTTCAAGATTACTTGCAAAAAGTACTTCTTTCCATTCATCCGTAAACTCCGGAAATCGCAAAGCCGGAACATTAAGGACTTTCTTATCTTTATTGTCTGCCATAGTCATTACTCTTTAATTTTGTTGATAAGTTCGGTTGCCGTGATGTCACGCATTAGGGTAAAGCCAAACCACTTTTTACCCAAATCTTTGATGGATGCTCCTATGTGGTAAACCTCATCGTCCACAAGCAAGAAGCGGTCATGCGCTTTATTAAATAGCTTTATCTCTATGAGCGGATATTGGGCGTTATGGCGGTCAACATCCAACTGGAACTGGTTACTGATACGTTGTGTGTAGATGGTTGCCGTCACTCCGTTCTCCCTCTTGTCAAGCAAGGTAAGCACGGTGTCATCCACATAGTTATCAATAAGCACGATTGAACGTTTGGCCTTTCGCATCAAATCAGACACGAAACGGTAAGCGTCAAACACTTGTCCATCATAGAATATGCCTTGTATGGGTGGAATGTTTGCGTCAAGTCGCTTGAAAACCTCGTCAATACGCTTGTCCGTTACCTCTTGATGCTGTTTCATTTCCAGTTGATGATATTCTATCGTTTCAAGCCGCTGGAACAGTTGAGCATTAGTGGCAATGAAACGGCGCATAGATACAAAGGCTCGCATAATGCGGATATTCACATCTACGGCAGTTTGTGATTTCAAGACAGAGCTAAGCATGGCGATACCTTGTTCTGTAAATGCGTAAGGCAATCTTCTGTCGCCGCCCCAACTTGAAGTCACATTTTGTGATTTCAAGATTTCAACGTCCTCTTTGCTGAGTTGAAACATGAAGTCATCTGGGAATCGCTCACTGTTTCGTTTTACAGCTTGGTTCAACACTCTGGTTTCCACACCGTATAACAGAGCCAAATCCCTGTCAATTATGACTTGTTGGCCTCTGATTACCCGAATCATCGGCTTTATGTCAATAACCTCTGGTAACTGGTCGCAATTTGCGACCGGTTCGCTTGCCTTGTCCTCTATCTTTTCCCTTTCTTTTGCCATAAATTATAAATCTTGATGTCGCAAACTGCGACTTCAAATTTCACATTCAGAATTATACAATTCCCAACTCTTTCAGATACACGTCAATCTCCTTATCCAACTCGGCACGTTTGGCCTCCAATTCCTTGATTTCCGCCATTACCGCCTTGATGTCAATCGGTTCTTCTTCCTCAAACGTATCAACGTAACGAGGAATGTTCAGGTTATAGTCGTTGTCTGCCACTTCTTGCAGCGTGGCAAGATGGCTGTACTTTTCTATCTCCTTGCGGTCACGGTAGGTTTCCACAATCTTCTGTATGTGTTGCGGACGGAGTTTATTTTGTGTCTTGACTTTCTCAAACTCCTTGCTGGCATCAATGAACAGGATGTTGTCATCTTCCTTGCGGCATTTCTTAAACACAAGGATGCAAGTCGGTATGCTCGTACCATAGAAGATATTGGCAGGCAAACCAATGATAGCATCTATGTAGTTCTTCTTCTCAATGAGGAAACGGCGGATTACCCCCTCTGCATTTCCACGGAACAGCACCCCATGCGGAGCTACGCAAGCCATCGTGCCACCCTCATTCAAGTGGTAAATCATGTGGAGGATAAAGGCGTAGTCGGCTGTTTTCTTCGGCGCGAGCCGTCCGACCTTGCTAAAACGGTCATCGTTATTGAACTTGTCTGCGGCACTCCATTCTGCGGAGAAAGGAGGATTTGCCACCACTGCGTCAAACTGCGTATCGCCAAAGGCATCCCATTCTAATGTATCGCCGTTCTCTATCTTGAAGTTGCTGAACTTGATGCCGTGCAGCAACATATTCATTCGGGCAAGGTTGTAAGTGGTCGGATTCTTCTCTTGTCCGTAAATATCTACCGCATGGCCGACCTTTGCCGCACGAAGAAGCAACGAGCCGCTACCGCAAGTCGGGTCGTACACATTACGAAGCCGCGCATGACCGATAGACACGATTTCTGCCAATATCTGACTGACCTCTTGCGGAGTATAGAACTCCCCGGCTTTCTTTCCGGCTCCAGCAGCGAACTGGCCAATCATATACTCATAGGCATCGCCAAGAATATCTATTTCTTCCGATGCTTCCACGCCAAACTTTATATCGTCCAACGCCAACAGTACATTGCTGACGAGCGTATTCTTGTCATCTGCCGTCTTGCCCAACTTAGGTGAAGCAAGGTCTATATCAGAGAACAGACCACCGAAATCTTCCTCACTGTCATGCCCCAATGTGCTGTCCTCAATCCGCTTCAACGAGCGTTCAAGGATGGGCAATATGTTCTCTTTCTTCTTTATTCGGTCTATAACCGAAGAGAAAAGGTAAGTCGGTTCGATGAAATAGCCGACACCCTCTAAGCATTGCTTTTTCAGTTCCTCTTGTAGTTCAACGGCATCTTCATCCTCCATATCCCATAAGTCTTTGAACGATACGCCGTCATCCACCAAGGCGTTGTTTGCGTATGCTTCTATCTTTTCAGATAGGTATTTGTAGAAAATGAAGCCTAATGTGAAATACATGAAATCACTGGCTGACATATTACCGCGCAACTTGTTGGCGACTTCCCAAAGTTGGTCGCGGAGTTTTTGTTGTAATTCTTCGCTCATATTTAGTACCAATATTTTTTTAGTTTCTCTGATATGTATAACAAAGACTGCCTATTTTCAGTGACACGATAGGCAAGGACATCTGGAATAACCTTAGCTATTGAATCTTTATTTATGCGTTCACGCTGTTTCAATGTTTTATAGTTATACCACTCGGACATAATATAAACATTCTGCGCTGGAGCATAATTTATACATATTTTATTTAGCATATTCTGATTGCCAACTTCATTGCTGACATAGCAGATTAACATTCTTTCCGCTAATAAAATATCATTGTCATCAGGTTCTAAATTTGCAAAACGTCCTACCCATATTTCCGAAATTCGAGGCAATTCATTTATATGATGCCCTTTGTTTGAAAACCGTTTGGAAACCCCTTGTATCGTTTTGCCAATATAGAAATGGTTTGTAGTTTTCGCATATTTCTTATATCCCTTAATAAGATACAAATTACACGTGAAGTCTTGATGGCAATCTTCCCAATCTCTTAATTCATCCATAGCTTTATCGCCGTTGAAAGAGCCATACCACCTAATTAAAAATGTCTTATCCATTGATTGTTTTTTGTATAGATGAATCAAAGACATTCCAAGATATACAATGCAACGAGCCACCGACATTTTCATCTTTCGCATCAAATGTAAGTTCTCGTGAATCAATCTTGATTACAGAATCAACCTGAAGAAACTCTTTCAACTGCTTAACAGCAATGTCATCGGCTTCTTCATTTACAGTTGGCATAAGTACAACACTTCCGACTTGTAGATAGTTAATGTATATCCATGATTTTTCTGTACTTATTTCACCAAAATGAAATTCCTTAATTTTGAAATACGGAGACAAACGTTCCAATAGCTTTGACCTATATTCCAAATCGTAATCAATGTAATTAGAAAGCAATATAGTTTCATTATCTATTGCGTGCAATATACCATCTGCATGGCATAAAGGAAGTTCATTCCTTTTCTCACATTCTTTAATTTCATTCGGGTCGCATGGTATCCATACAACCTGCTTTTCAGAAGCGGACTCTATTCGTTTGGTGATTTCATACTTGGTTAAATCTCCATTTTCCTTGAAAACCTTTTCTGTCAAAATTATCTTATTGCCACAAACAACCACGTTACCTCCATCTAAAATGACATCACAATCTATGACATCTTTATCTCTAAGAAAATTGCATTCTGGTTTGTCTGTAATAAACTCACTCATACCTTGAACTTTCACGAGATAGTCCGGATTATATCTGTAGCGCATAAATTTATTGTCACCAACCTGAATAGGCATATAATCTCTTGCCCAAATATCTTTTGTTTGTCTTATGTCCGAACCTATCTCAATACCATTCTTTTTTAATGCATCTATGATTGGCTTCTTGCATTTTCTGTATGTTTGAGTCAGTTGTGCAGAAAAGAAAACCTTATTTGTCTTACTATCCAACATATTCTTAATCCCAATTAAAAGTCCTTATTATATTACGCAACCTATCCATTATCCGTGTCAGAGCTTTACGGGTCTTAATCAGTCCAAGATGCTTTTCCTTGAGAGCTTTCTGTATAATCTCTGGCTGCTCTTTTTGCAGATAATCGTATTCCTTCAGGTAATGGTCAAGCACATCTGTGGCAAGGCCTTCATCCTGTGCCAACGAGTTCACGGCTTTTTCTCGTTCAGCGGAAATGTATCGGTTCAAGCGTTCTTCCAGTTCGCTTGTGCCATCCGCTTTCTTCCGTTGCGCCATGAAGTTCTCCTTGTCCTCATCTACGTTCTTTTGAATGAAACCGTCTATGAGTTTTGCCTTATTGCGCATCTCGGCATCCTTAATCATGGTGTCAATGATATTCTGTCGCCGTTCCGCATAATCATTGCTGTACGGGTCAAGGTCTGCAATCAGTTCAAGGATATAAGCAACATTGATAATGTCGCTATGCAGAAGTTCAAGGCAGAAGTCCACATCTTCCAACCGTCCGTCACTTGGTTGTTCATCGTCCTTGTTGGGTGAAGTTGATAGCGTGTCGGATGAAACAAACGTGTCGTGAATGTCAAGATACTTGCTTCGGAAATCCATGAACTGTTGTTCGGTCATGCCGAGGTCGTCCGCATCTTCGCTGTAATCATCATATATCTGAATTTCGGCGTGCTTGCGGATGATGTCACGGAAAGCCAATACAAAGTCCGTCTTATCTTTTTCGTTTTGCAAAAGGTCAATGCTGTTTGGTTCAGGGTACTTTTGTAGGAAATCCGTTGCCAACTGCTTGTATTCCTTTTTGACCTCCTCAAACGGTGGACGCACAATCTCTTCGGGATTGTTGGAATTGCTGAACAGTTTGATAGCCGTATCTACATTGTTTTTCAGGTCACGGAAACAGACAATCTTTCCAAAACGCTTTTTCTCGTTCAGCACACGGTTCGTGCGGCTGAACGCTTGCAACAATCCGTGATACTCCAAGTTCTTATCCACATAAAGCGTATTGAGTTTCTTGCTGTCAAAGCCTGTAAGGAACATACCCACGACAAGGCAAAGGTCAAGCGGCTTCATGCCCTCTTTCTTTTTTTTCATGCGCAGGTTTATGTCATCATAGTAAGCCCGGAAATTCTCTGTCGTGAATGCTGTGCCGTACATTTCATTGTAGTCATCCATGATGGCCTGCAATTCATCGGCATCTCCCACGCTCTCGCTTACATACTGCCCTGTACCCATTCCGGTCTGTTCATCATCTTGGCTGCTGTTGGCCGCGTATGTGAACACTGCACCGATACGGATTTTCGGTTTCAACGCCTTGAATATCTTGTAATAGCGGATAAGCATGGGTACGGACTGCACGGCAAACAAGGCATCAAACTCACCGTCAAAAGTTGACTTATTGAAATTATTAAGGATGAACTTGGCAATTTCCTCCATGCGGTTGGCATTGCCGTTTTCAACATTCTCATTGCCGTGATAATACTCCACAAGGAAGCCCAATACATTTTCATCGGCAATGGCATCTTTGATAAGATAGCGGTGCAGACACTCGCCAAATATTTCCTTGGTCGTATGTCCGTTCACTGCATTATCATTGAAGATAGGCGTACCCGTGAAACCAAACACTTGGGCATTGTCAAAGAACTTCATTATACGTTTGTGACTTTCCCCGAAATGGCTTCTGTGGCACTCGTCAAATATCATTACGATACGGGAGTGGCGTATGGTTTCTATCTTGTTGCTGTACCATGTCTTGCTGACGGCTGCATTGAGTTTCTGAATGGTGGTGATGATTATCTTGGAATTGCTGTGCAATCGCTTTACAAGTTCGTCCGTATTGTCTGTACCATCCACTGCACCCGGCTCAAAGGCATCATATTCCGATTGGGTCTGTGTATCGAGGTCATGGCGGTCAACCACAAACATAACCTTATCCACATCGTCCAGTTCGGAAACAAGTTGTGCTGCCTTAAATGAGGTCAAGGTCTTTCCGGCTCCAGTGGTATGCCATATATAGCCGTTGTCGTTGGAGTTTTTCACCTTATCCAATATCTTCTCAACAGCATAATACTGATATGGGCGAAGCACCATCAGGCATTTGTCGCCCTCATGCAACACTATGTATTTGCCGATGATTTTGCCAAGAGTGCATTTCTCAAAGAAAAATACGGCAAACTTATCCAGTTCGTTGAACGGTACATTGGCCGCATCCGTCCAGTTGAACGTGAACTTGTAACCGCTGTTCGGATTGTTAGCGAAATAGCGCGTGTTTACGCCATTGGAGATAACGAACAGTTGGATATAGTCAAACAGTCCGTGATAGGATGTCTTTTGGTAACGCTGTATCTGGTCATACGCAACCCTCAATTCCGCTCCACGGCGTTTCAACTCAATCTGCACCAATGGCAGACCGTTTATAAGAATAGTCACGTCATAGCGGCATTTCTTTCTGCCTTCCACCGTAATCTGGTTGGAAACCTGAAACTCGTTCTGACACCATTGTTGGCGGTTGAGAAATTCCACCCAGATGCGTTTGCCGTCAGCTGTGTCAAGCGGATAGAGGTCACGGAGCTTCTTCGCCTTTTCAAAGCGCGTACCTCCTTCAAGGTAGATAAGTATCTTGTCAAATTCCTCATCCGTAAATTCGGTACGGCCATGCTCTGCCAACCGCTTATGGTTGTGTATCTCCAACTTCCGTTTGAAATTGGCTTGAAGATTCTCTTCCTCGGCAATCTGGACATATTCATAGTCCATTTGCTGGAGCGTGGCGATAAGTCCGGCTTCCAATGCCGCTTCACTTTGTATAGACATATTCCTGTTCTGCCTTTTTGTGTTACTTATTATCGTTCAGACTTCTGATAATCTCAATGCCCAATGCGTTTTCTATCTTACAGATGGTTTCCAACGACATATTCTTTTTGCCTTTCAGCACTTTGGATATGTATTGCTGGGTGCAGTTCATCTTTTCGGCAAGCATCTGTTGCGTCAAACCGAGTTCCGTCATCCGTTTTGACATGGCGGTGGCAATCAACTGCGAATATTCCGCCCAATCCTTTTTATCCTGTTTCACATCAGTTTCCTGCCTTACAGCTTCCAAAGCCATACAAGGCATTTTATCTGTCGTTGTATTCATTGAAAGATTACCTTATCTTGTCTGAATGCAAAGGTAATACAAATATTCAAGAAAGCACAACCAACGAGTTGTGTTTTTGCAAAAATGTTTTTCTTCTCCATAAATTTGAAACATTATAGGGGGCGTTGATTTAGCGCCCCCTAAACAACTTCCACTTCAAACATAGGGGGATGTCATTTCAACACCCCCTGTTTGAACTATCATTCAAGTTAGAACACACCGTTTGTCAGGTTCATCGCTTCAACCTTTTTCTCCATATTCACCTTTGCGTAAACTTGCGTGGATGCGATGCTGCCATGACCCAAAATCTTGCTGACAGAGTATAGCTCTGCTCCTGCCGTTATCGCCAGTGTTGCCGCCGAATGACGGCTGCTGTGGTAAGTGAAGTCTTTTTCTATCCCTGCCTTGTTCTTTATGCGGCGCACGTACTTTGCCACGTTATCTGGTTTCTTCACCAACGGGAAAATAATACCATCCTTGCCATCCTCAGGTCTTGGAGGAAGTAGCGAGATGGCTAAAGCGTTAAGCGGCACGGCGACAGGCCTCTTGGTCTTGTGTTGGATAAGGGAAACCATCAGCACGCCGTTTACGTCCTTGATGTCGCTCCAGCGCAACCGTTGCATATCACCGAGCCGAAGCCCCGTCATGCAGGAAAAGCCGAAAGCCCTCTGCACGACTTCTTCCATAAAGGTTTGCGGTTCTACCGAGAGAAAACGTTTCAGTTCGTCAGCCGTCAGGTATTCACGGTGCTTGTCCGGCGCATGAAAGCGTTCTTCTTTGGATAAGTCTTGAATAGGGTTGTACGCAATCAGACCGTCACGCACCGCCTTGTTGAAAATGGCCTTTACTGTCTCTTCGAACAGCACGAGGGTATAAGCGGCCAGCCTGCCGCCATTCGTCCTTATTTGCTTACGGTTACGATAACTTCGCATATACCCGAACAGGCCGCTTACCAAATCCCTGTCCACATCTTTCAGCAAGACATCCGTTTTCTTTGCACGTTTCAAATAGGCTTCAATCCGCCTGCGCACAACATCCTTATGTTGTATCATTTTTTTACAGTTTCCATCTGTCATGGCACAACGCACATAGTCATCGCACCACCCAAGCCAAGTCATGGTCATGGTCTTGGTCTGTTCGTTTTCTTCCCTCTTTTCCTTCTTCTCGAAAGACGGAGGTGTAAGGATGCGCTGTGCCTGTATCTCCTGTGCCTTTCGCAAGGTTTGTTCGTTGAGTTTTCTTGCATTGGGAGCGTCATCGGGGATAAGGTACAGGTGCAGGTTCTCCCTCTTGCGGAAGCCGGTTTCGTAATACTCCAAATAAAGGCTACGGTTTCCGGCTGTCAACATTCTTGCTTTGATTTCTACTTTCATAAAATTCTTCCTTTCTATTTTTAAGTTATACAAACATATTGTTCACGAGGTTCATCGTCTCGATTTTCTTTTTGTCCACTATCTTGGCATAGACTTCCGTCATCCTTATGCTCCGGTGTCCGAGAATCTTGCTCACTGTATAGAGGTCTGCGCCGAGGGTTAGCAACAGGGTTGCCGCCGTATGCCGTGAGCAATGATAGGTGATGTGCTTCTGTATTCCGGCCTCCTGCATCCATTCGCCCAACACCACTTCAACCGTGGTAGAGGTGATACGGAGTTGGTGGAACACTCTTTCGTCCCCTTTCGACTTTCTTGGCATCCATTTCAAGGCCTCGTTGGAAAGCGGTATCGTCACCATGTTCTTGGTCTTTACCTGCTCATGCTCGATGTAGAGCGTCTTACCGTCAGCCGCCTTGTGTATCTCGTTCCACTTCAATGCCATCATGTCGCTGTACCGCAAGCCTGTAAAACAAGAAAACAGGAAAGCCTTTTTTACAATCTCATAGCGGCACGGCGTGGCAATCAGCGTCCGCAGTTCCTCTATGGTCAGAAACTCGCGCATGGCGCTTTTCTTTTGCGGTTTCTCCTTTGCGTCCAACAGCTTGAACGGGTTGTTGTCAATCAGCCCCTCACGGACAGCCATGTTCAAGGCGGCAGCTAAACGATTCATGAAGATACGGCAGGTGGTGCTGCCCAATGTCTTTTTCCCGTTATTGAAAGTGCAGGTCTTTAAGAAGGCGATGAAGCCCTTACAGAAATCCTTGTCCACCTCTTTCAATGCAAGATTGGGCTTCCCTATATATAATAGGTATTGTTCCACCCTTGCCTGCGCGTTCCGTTTCGACCTCATGCTTGCAGGAGTAAGGCCGTTCTCATCTTTCGTGTACTTCTCCACCCATGCGGCAAGCGTCATCCGCCCCTTTTTCACGCTCTCCCAATTTACAAGTCCATGTTGCTGAATGTCGAGAATACGCTCCGCCTTGATTTGCTCGGCAAGCTTGAGCGTATTCCGGTTCTGTAATTTGGCGGCAGCGTTCACTTCCGGAATGAGGTAGAGCTTCAGCCCCTCCTTTTTCCTTGCACCCATGTAATACATGTCGAGATACAGACTTACATTGCCGTCGTTGAGCCTCTTCTCGCGTATGCGGACAGGCTCTTTCATTTTGATTTCTTTCTTCTTTCGTCCCATTTTATTTTCTGTATTATCCGATTCTTGGATTTGTTACTATATTGTTTATCAGTCACTTATGCACTTCGCAAAGATAAATCCAAAAGGGACAAAAACGGGACAAAAAGCGCGCGAAAATATCTCAATTTAGGCAAATATAACGGTCTAATCAAAAATCGGACTTTATTCATAACCAACTATAAATCAGTGCGATTTAGCCTATTTTGTTATATTTGGTTTCCTATGTTTTTACCCATCTGTAATAATTGGTGGTTACTGGTGGATCCTGCAGATGTGCATGGCACTCGCCGCCCTGTTCGCCATCATCATGACGGCGGGCATGGCCTACAAGATGATGGTCAAGCACGAGCCTCTGGACATAATGAAACTGTTCAGACCGCTGGCTGTGTCGCTTGTGCTGTGCTGGTGGTATCCTCCGGCAGATACGGGCATGGCAGGCAGCGGCAGCAACTGGTGCTTCCTGGACTTCCTGTCCTACATCCCGAACTGCATCGGCTCGTACACCCACGACCTCTATCAGGCGGAAGCCGCGCAAATCAGCGACAAGTTCGAGGAAGCGCAGGAACTCATCTTTGTCAGGGACACGATGTACACCAGCCTACAGGCGCAGGCGGACGTGGCCCATACCGGAACATCCGACCCGAACCTGATAGAGGCCACGATGGAACAGACCGGCGTGGACGAAGTGACCAGCATGGAGAAAGACGCGGCCAAGCTGTGGTTCACCTCGCTGACCTCCGGCATCGTCGTGGGCATCGACAAAATCATCATGCTCATCGCCCTTGTGGTGTTCCGTATCGGGTGGTGGGCGACGATATACTGCCAGCAGATCCTGCTGGGGATGCTGACGATATTCGGGCCAATACAGTGGGCTTTCAGCCTGCTGCCCAAATGGGAAGGCGCGTGGGCGAAGTGGCTCACGAGGTATCTGACGGTACACTTCTACGGGGCGATGCTCTACTTCGTGGGCTTCTACGTATTGCTCCTGTTCGACATCGTGCTGTGCATCCAGGTGGAGAACCTGACGGCGATAACGGCGAGCGAGCAGACGATGGCCGCCTACCTGCAGAACTCGTTCTTCTCCGCCGGCTACCTGATGGCGGCGAGCATCATGGCATTGAAATGCCTGAACCTTGTGCCGGATTTGGCCGCATGGATGATACCGGAGGGAGACACCGCCTTCTCGACCCGTAACTTCGGTGAGGGCGTGGCACAACAGGCGAAGATGACAGCCACGGGCGCCATCGGAACCATGACGCGATAAGGAAACTCTGACCCATTAAGAACTATCATCAATCATAAAACAAAAAGGATATGAAAACCAAGAAAAGAATCGAGAAATGGCTGGCGGACGAGAATTTCCGCCGGTATGCCGAGAAACGGATGCAGGAAGAGATTACGGAAGTGCCGGAGAACCATACGCTTGACCGGAAGTACGAGGAACTCGACGAAGGTTTCGAGTGTGACGACCGGTACATCTCGCCCCTTGTGGAATACCTCGCCTACCGCCTGCATCTGGCAAGGCTTTGCAGGAACCCGCACAAGCGCAGACGCGGCATCTGGTGGGTGTTCGTGCATGTGTTCATGCAGGGGCATTACACCCATGTCTTCTCCGAACATTTCGACCCTCTGCTGGACGAGCTGCAGGACTGCATCATCCCCATGCTGCATGACGAATATGTACGTAGGTTGAACAGCGAAAAAAGAGGCAGGCAATGGTCATAAAGAATCTGGAGAACAAAATCAGGCTGACAGGCATCGTCTGCACGGCTTTCCTTGTGGGATGCGTCATCATCAGCGTGTCGAGCATCTGGACTGCCCGGACAATGGTCGCGGACGCGCACAAGAAAGTCTATGTGCTGGACGGCAACGTGCCGATATTAGTCAGCCAGACCACGATGGACGAAACGCTCGATGTCGAGGCCAAGAGCCATGTCGAAATGTTCCACCATTACTTTTTCACCCTTGCGCCGGATGACAAGTACATCCGTTACACGATGGAGAAGGCCATGTACCTGGTGGACGAGACCGGACTGGCACAATATAATACGCTCAAAGAGAAAGGTTTCTACAGCAACATTCTCGGAACGAGCGCGGTGTTCTCCATCTTCTGCGACAGCATCCGATTCGATGCAGCCAAAATGGAGTTCACCTACTACGGACGGCAGCGCATCGAACGCCGGAGCAACATCCTGATGCGCGAACTGGTCACAGCCGGACAGCTCAAACGGGTGCCGCGCACGGAGAACAACCCGCACGGGCTGCTCATCGTGAACTGGCGCACGCTGCTGAACAAGGACATCGAGCAGAAGACAAAGAACAACTATTAAAGGAGGAACGACCATGAACATCAAAGGATTCAGACGCATGCTGCTCGGCGAGAAGATGCCGGACAGGAACGACCCGAAATACAAGGAACGCTACGAGCGGGAGGTGAATGCCGGGCGCAGGTTCGCCAAGGCGACCCGGATAGACAAGGCGGCCGCCAAGGTGCAGGGCTTTGCCAACGTGCACCGCACCCTGTTCCTTGTCATCGTATTTGCCTTCGTCGCCGCAGGGCTGGCATGGAACATCTACCGGCTGACCGTCGTGTACCACCGTCAACCCGTAAAGCGGACAGCCACCGAGATGCAGGACAGCATCCTGCGGGAAAGGCACCGGTCATCCGAGCTGTATGTACAACCACCAAAAGAACAATGACGATGAGCATATTGGAGAAAATCAATTTCAGGCAACCGAAGTACATGCTTCCGGCCATCCTCTACCTGCCGCTGCTCGGCGCGTCGTACTTCATCTTCGACCTGTTCCGCACCGAAAAGGCCGAAGTGCAGGACACCACGCTGCAGACCACCGAGTTCCTGAACCCGGAACTTCCGGAAGCCACCCTTAAGAACGGGGACGGCATAGGCAGCAAGTACGAGAACATGACAAAATCATGGGGCCGGATACAGGACTATACCGCCGTGGACAACATTGAAAGGGACGAACCCGATGAAAACAAGGAAGAATATGAATCGAAATACACCGATGACGACATCGCCCTGCTCGGAGAAGTCGAACAGGAAAAGAGTATGGCGGCGGAAGCTGCCGACGCCAAGAAACGGGAAGAAGAAGCCCTCGCGGAACTGGAGAAAGCCCTTGCCGAAGCCAGGCTGCGCGGACAGCAGGAAGTGACCCCGCCGGCAAAAGAGGACACGGCCCAAACAGAGGTACCACCAGTGGAACCGCAGGCAGAGGGCCGCATCGACGAGGACAGCCGTGCCGTGAAAACTCCCGGTGAGAATGACAAGGCCAGCGAGGTGGTGAAGAAAGCCAAGGCATCCTCGGACTACTTCCACACGCTCGACCGCAGCAGCGATGAGCCGAAGCTCATCCAGGCCATCATCGACGAGGACATCAAGGCCGTGGACGGCTCGCGTGTGCGGCTGCGCCTGCTGGACGATGTGGAGATAGACGGAAGCACCCTCCGAAAGGGCACCTACCTGTATGCCACGGTCAGCGGCTTTTCCTCCGGAAGGGTGAAAGGCAGCATCAGCAGCATCCTCGTGGGTGACAAGCTGGTCAAGGTCAGCCTCTCGCTGTACGACACCGACGGGCTGGAAGGACTGTATGTGCCGGAAAGCCAGTTCCGGGAGACGAGCAAGGACGTGGCCAGCAGCGCCATGTCGGGCAACCTGAGCATGAACACCGGCGGCTATGGCAACAACCTCGCCCAATGGGGAATGCAGGCCGTGCAGAACGCCTACCAGAAAACGAGCAACGCCATCAGCAAGGCCATCAAGAAGAACAAGGTCAAACTGAAGTACGGCACCTTCGTGTATTTAGTAAACGGAAACCAGAAACAATAGACAAGACGAAAATGGAGCAAGACAAGATATACCACATGGACTGCCTGGAAGGGATGAAGCAGATAGCCGACCGAAGCGTCGATGCCGTGATTGCGGATCTGCCTTACGGCGTGCTGAACCGGCAGAACGGGGCTGCCCGGTGGGACCAAAAAATCCCGCTTGCACCCTTATGGGAGCAGTACCTGAGAATCACCAAGCCGGACAGCCCCATCATCCTGTTCGCACAAGGCATGTTCACGGCGGAACTGGTATTGTCACAGCCCAAGCTGTGGAGATACAACCTCGTCTGGCACAAGGACAGGGTGAGCGGCCACCTGAACGCCAACCGGATGCCCATGCGCCAGCATGAGGACATCGTGGTGTTCTACCGGAAACTGCCGGTGTACCACCCACAGATGACCCCGTGCCCGCCCGAAAAACGGAACCATGACCGCCGCAAGACGGAAGGTTTCACCAACCGCTGCTACGGTGGCATGAAGCTCGCCCCAGTGCGCATAGCCGATGACAAATACCCGACATCGGTAGTATCCGTACCCAAGGAACACTGCAAGGGAGCCTTCTACCACCCCACACAGAAGCCAGTAGCCCTGATAGAATACCTGATACGGACCTACACAGACGAGGGCGACCTCGTGTTGGACAACTGCATCGGCTCCGGGACGACCGCCATCGCCGCCCTGCGGACAGGCCGGCACTACATCGGCTTCGAAATCGACAAGAGTTATTGCGAAATTGCCGAGCAGCGAATACGGGAGGAAGGCGAACAGAGGGAAAGAATGAACAACGGGAATAAACAATAAAAAAGCATAGACATGAACAGACATCGAATGACGGGCCTGTTTCTCCTTGCGGCCGGACTGTGCGCCGCATACGAGGCAAAAGCCCAGAAAACCTACGAGGAAATGGAGCTGCTCACCGTGAACGAGCAGGTGACGACCGTCATCACGGCATCGGAACCCGTCCGACTGGTGGACATCTCCACCGACAAGGTGGCGGGTGACCAGCCATTGGACAACATTATCCGCCTGAAGCCCAAGGAGGCCGGACACGAGGACGGCGAAGTGCTCGCCATCGTCACCATCGTGACGGAACGCTACCGCACGCAGTACGCGCTACTCTATACTACCCGGCTGAAGGAAGCCGTGACCGACAAGGAGATACTGCCTGCGGAACGGGAAGCCTACCACAATCCCACCGTCTCCATGTCCACAGCGGAGATGACCGGACTGGCCAGACGCATCTGGAACTCCCCGGCCAAGATACGGAACGTGGCGAGCAAGGCACACCGCCTGACCATGCGGCTGAACAACATCTATGCGGCCGGCGACTACTTCTTCATCGACTTCTCGATAGAGAACAAGACCCATATCCGGTTTGACATCGATGAAATCCGTGTGAAGCTCGCTGACAAGAAGGTGTCGAAAGCAACCAATTCGCAGGTCATTGAGCTGACTCCGGCAATGGTGCTGGAACCGGGAAAATCATTCAAGCGGGGCTACCGCAATGTGATAGTCGTCAAGAAGATGACCTTCCCCAACGACAAGGTGCTGACCATCGAGATGACGGAGAAACAGATCAGCGGGCGCAACATCAGCCTGCACATCGACTACGAGGACGTGCTTGCCGCCGATTCGTTTGACCAATCGCTATTGGAGGAGGAATGATGTCAATGAAGAATTAAGAGTGACGAATTAAGAATTGGAAATGATGAGTGAAGCATTGAAAAATAAGGGAAGGACAAGAAACAGACTGCTTGCCTTGGCGGTGGCCGTGTTCACCTTGTCTGTAACAGCTTCGGCACAGCGGAACACCGGACGGCTCTCGCTCGGAGCCGGGCTGCTGTACCGGAACGGCATGGATCTGACCCTTGCCTACGAACATGAGACGAACTACAACAATGCCTGGGAGTTCTTCGCTAACGGCTACCTGCAATGGAAAGACTGTGAGACGTGCGGGCATATCTGCCCGGAATCGTTCTGGCGGAACTACCGCACCTACGGCTTCGGCGTGGCCTACAAGCCCTGCGTGGTACGCGGCAGGAACCACTACGGCAACCTGCGCATCGGGGCATCGGGCGGCAGTGACACGAAGAGATTCCTCGGCGGCATCCACCTCGGCTACGAACACAACTATGTGCTGCGGTCGGGATGGGTGTTCTTCTGGCAGGCGAAGGGCGACGTGATGATAAAGGGAGCCGACCTGCTGCGGGCAGGTGTCGTGCTCGGCGTGAAACTGCCGGTAAAATAACTGATGAAATGAGGGAAAATAAAAATATGAACAGATGACAATAAACAAGATACATATCATCATTGCGGTGGCGGCAGTCTTAACTCTGGCCGCCTGCGACGCACACATCGAGACTCCGGACATGACGGTACGGCCCGGACATGTCCTCTGCGACGACGGCACGGTCCTTTCCTACGAGTTGTACCAAACTTCCGGCAAGCGGGCCGTGGCCATCGTATTCGACACCGGCAAGCACGGCGACACAGAAGAGAACGGTCGTGCCGTCTATCTGTGGGACATCGCTCCCAAAGCCTTTGCGGACACTCTGGGCGTGGAGCAAGGAACATCCGCCGACACGGAAGCGTTCGACGGGAACACGAACACCTTTGCCCTATATGACACCCGGGAGACCGCCTCGCCGATGGCGGAAGCGGTATTCGACCTGTGGTGCTACGGACAGAGCGCATACATCCCCTCGGTGGCGGAGATGCGCCTGCTGTATGCGGCACGGGAGGTCGTCAATCCCGTACTGGAAAAATGCGGCGGAGACATCTTGCCCACAGACAGCACAGGCGACTGCTGGTACTGGACCTCGACGGAAGTAGAGGGGCAACAGACCGCCAAAGCGTGGCTCTACTCGATAGGCAGCGGAGCCATGCAGGAGACCCCGAAGACACAGGCACACCGGATAAGGCCCATCATTACCTTGAACAACTAAAAATAACAACAATATGGAAACATTGGATATTACTATGCTTATCGGACTGGTGCTGATGGTATCGGCACTGGTCATCCTTTACCGATGCGCACGGGGAAAATCCCGCCGCCAGCGGATGAACGAACTTGCGGATACACTTCTTTCTATCCACGACAGCCTTGAGCTTCAGGTCAGGAGATTGGAAACCCTGTCGGGTGAAATAGCCTCCGACAATGAAAAATGTTCCGCCCTGCAATACCGTGCAGGGCAACTGCAGGATACCGTCGATTCGCTGGAATACAGACGGGACGAGCTTGACCGGGAGAACCTGTCCCTGGCGAGAACCCACGACGAACTGATGCGGAGCAATGCCGACCTGACGGAGAAGGCAGCCCGCCTGCGGAATGCCATAGTGCAGGACGGACAGGCCGTCGTCGAGCTGGAGCAGCGCATCGACACCCTGAGAAGAATCAAGGAAGGCTTGGAGATTGCCGTGGAGAACAAACCGGCGGAAGAAATACCTTACCTCTCGCAGCCGCTATTCAGCTTGGGCATCCAGCCATCGGCGCAGAACCACCTCGCCGCATACGGGTTAAGATATGTAGGCGACCTGGTGCGTCGTGACGAGCAGTACCTCATGGAAATATGGGGAATCGGCCCGGCAACCGTCGAGCGGATAAAGACCAAACTGAACGAGAACGGCGCATATCTTGACATGGACGTTATCCGGGTGGATAACCGCTGGTATCGCAGAAAAACGGACTAAAAGACAGACAGGCTTATGGAAGAAAGCAAGGAGTTACAGGGATTTTACCGGATATTCCGCGCGGCGGTCTATGTGTCCGTGCTGCTGGAGTTTTTCGAGTATGCCTTCGACCCCTCCGTATTCGGGGACTGGGGCGGCATCCTCGCCGACCTGCACGGACGTATCAAGCGGTGGGCGATATACAGCGACGGGCATCTCGTGTACAGCAAGCTGGCGACCGTCCTGCTGATCTGCATCACCTGTATCGGCACGCGGAACAAGAAACATCTGGAGTTCAACGCCAAGCGTCAGGTCGTCCTGCCCCTGACGGCGGGCCTTGCGCTGCTCGTCCTCTCCGTATGGCTGTTCGGCCACCCGATGGGGATGCAGCTGTACACGCTGCCCGTACACATCATCCTCTATATGGCAGCCTCCCTTGCAGGCGTGATACTGGTTCATGTGGCACTTGACAATATCTCGAAATACATCAAGGACGGGCTGATGAAAGACCGCTTCAACTTCGAGAACGAGAGCTTCGAACAATGTGAGGAAAAAGTGGAGAACAACTACAGCGTGAACATTCCGATGCGCTATTACTACAAGGGCAAGTTCCGTAAGGGTTGGGTGAACATCAGCAACCCTTTCAGAGGTACATGGGTGGTCGGCACGCCGGGAAGCGGAAAGACCTTCTCCATCATCGAGCCGTTCATCAGGCAACATTCCGCCAAGGGCTTCGTGATGGTCGTGTATGACTATAAGTTCCCCACTTTGGCGACCAAGCTGTACTATCATTACAGGAAGAACCAGAAGCTGGGCAAGCTGCCACAAGGCTGCAAGTTCAACATCATCAACTTCGTGGATGTGGAATACAGCCGGAGGGTGAACCCCATCCAGTCGAAGTACATCAACAACCTTGCAGCGGCGAGCGAGACGGCGGAAACCCTGCTGGAATCCCTGCAGAAAGGCAAGAAAGAGGGAGGCGGCGGCAGCGACCAGTTCTTCCAGACTTCGGCGGTGAACTTCCTCGCCGCGTGTATCTACTTCTTCGTGAACTACGAGAAAGAGCCTTACGACAAGGACGGAAACAAGCTGTATGCGGAGAAGCGGCAGGACCCGGAGACGAAGTTCTGGAAGCCGACGGGCGTAGTGCGCGACCGCAAGGACGGGAACATTGTGGAACCCGCCTACTGGTTGGGCAAGTACAGCGACATGCCGCACATCCTGTCGTTCCTGAATGAGAGCTACCAGACCATCTTCGAAGTATTGGAGACCGACAACGAGGTGGCACCGCTGCTCGGTCCGTTCCAGACCGCCTTCAAGAACAAAGCGATGGAACAGTTGGAAGGTATGATTGGAACGTTGCGTGTCTATACTTCCCGACTGGCTACCAAGGAATCGTACTGGATATTCCACAAGGACGGTGACGACTTCGACCTGAAAGTGAGCGACCCGAAGAATCCGAGCTACCTGCTCATCGCCAACGACCCGGAAATGGAGAGCATCATCGGCGCCCTGAACGCCCTTATCCTGAACCGCCTTGTAACCCGTGTGAACACCGGACAAGGCAAGAACATCCCCGTGAGCATCATCGTGGACGAGCTTCCGACCCTGTACTTCCACAAGATAGACCGCCTGATAGGAACGGCCCGAAGCAACAAGGTGAGCGTGGCATTGGGCTTTCAGGAACTGCCGCAGCTGGAAGCCGACTACGGCAAGGTGGGCATGGAGAAAATCATCACCACCGTAGGCAACGTGGTGAGCGGTTCTGCCCGAAGCAAGGAGACCCTGGAATGGCTGAGCAACGACATCTTCGGCAAGGTGGTGCAGATAAAGAAAGGCGTAACCATAGACCGCGACAAGACTTCCATCAATCTCAACGAGAACATGGACAGCCTGGTGCCCGCCTCGAAAATCTCCGACATGGCGACCGGGTGGATCTGCGGCCAGACGGCGAGGGACTTCACCAAGACCAAGACCGGTGCAGGCGGCTCGATGAACATCCAGGAAGCGGAGGAGTTCAAGACCACGAAATTCTTCTGCAAGACCGACTTCGACATGAGGGAGATAAAGAAAGAGGAAGCCGGGTATGTGCCCCTGCCGAAGTTCTACACCTTCCCGTCGAGGGAGGAACGGGAGCGCATCCTGTACAAGAACTTCGTGCAGGTAGGCCAGGACGTAAAGGAGATGATAAAGGACGTGTTGAACAAACGGGGGGCGAAATGAGACATGCAAGAACGACAACGGCCGTCGTGCTGCTCCTGTGCGCAGCGGCGGCCCTGTACGGGCAGGGAAAGCACGGAGGAGGAACACCATCCGCCGCTCTGTCCCTGTACCGGCTTCCTCCGCTGGAGAGGGCCATCCTATGCACGAAATACCATGAAGGCTGGCATGGCGAGAAGAAGCACTGGCCCTATGTGGGCTGGGGACACCATGTGCTCCCCGGCGAGCGGCTTACCAACAACATCACCCGGGCGCAGGGCGATTCCATCCTGCGGGCCGACCTGATGAAGCTGTGCCGCCTGTTCCGCCGGTTCGGGCGTGATTCGACCCTGCTTTCCTGCCTCGCCTACCAGGTGGGAGCCTACCGTCTGTTAGGCAGCAAAGACCTGCCCAAAAGCAGGCTCATACAAAAGCTGGAGGCTGGGAACAGGGACATTTACAAGGAGTACATTTCTTTCCGGTGTTACAAAGGCCGGGTAATTCCGAGCATAGAGAAAAGAAGGAAGGTGGAATATATGCTGCTTTTTGAGAAATAGGCGTGTCGCTGAAACCTTTTTCCAGTAAGGACATCGGAAACCATATCCGCCAAGGTGCTCTATTTCTTTTTCAAATCAAAATACAGCAAGCGGGTTTTCAGATGCTCGTCCTGCGGAATATCATAGTATTGCTTTTCTATTTCCTCTGTCTTGTACAGGGGGACAAAGCCATTTTTTTCATAATAGCGAAGCACCTTGTCCTCATTGTAGGCATCCACCACGATAAAGCGGCATCCGGTCTTGTTGTCCTCATGTCGGAACCAGTCCTTGATAAAAGACATCAACTGTCGACCGACATGGCTCGGTGAGTTTTGAAAATCACGATTAACCCCCAATCTGCCAATCAACACGGCCGGGTAGCTGCGTCCTCTCTTGGGATTGACGATGTTGCGTTGGAAGCGTTTTTTGTCATTGGAGGGCATCAGCTTGGTCTTGATACTGTCATTCGACAATGTGAACAACGCCACAATACGGTGCGGGGCTTCCGTCGTCACCCAACAATAAGTCTTCCCCAACAATTCTTCCGCATACAAATCGGCATCATTGATGAAAAAATCATCAAGGTCGTCCACGCCACAACTGAAAGGGAGACAATTATCACGCACCTCTTTATTGCAGGCAAGCATGACGCAATCATCATACAAGGAAATCTCGTCCATGCTTAATTGAAACGGAATGAACGGGATTTCTCTAATACTTTCTGTAACCGTTTCTTGGCTGTAGCCGACAAACGGGGCGTTGCCTTTACAGCATTCTTGTCAGCACTACGCACAAAATCCTCTGCCGTAGCACCTTCCAAAACCGGGATGTTCTTAATCGTTATGGCCATAATCGTATATTTTATGCAAAGGTACTACTTTATTATTATTCCACAAAAAAGTATGCTGACTTTAACCGTTTAAACGTTTGATTCAATACAAAATGCGCCATATCTGTTTAATTCATTACTATACAAAAGAATGTGAACATGAAGAATATGTTTGCCTATCCATCAATGGATGGACAGCATGATGGGATTACCATCTTTTTCTTCCTGTGGAGGTGCAAATATTCTGTTCCCTCTTTTCTTATCATACCCGCAGCCTCCATATCTTTGAACCGGAAGGAAATCGGGGGAAACAATATCCGTCCACATCCAGTTTGTTTCTATTTTCCAGAATCATGGGAAAACTGTCATGAGCGGGCCAACTATCATTACTCCGCATATCGAAAGGCAGATTCGAGTTTTGCAAATAGAAAGATGTGTGCCGAGACTTTTTTTTAATCATACTCCAAAAAAAACGATAATCAGCCATACAAAAAAAAGATTAAAACCATTGTGAGATGGTTTCAAATACATATCTTTGTTACAGAAAGCAAAATAACAGAAGAAGTATGTTTACCAACAAGGAAGAAGTATTGGAAAATGCATTACGGGTATTCGCCAAAATGAATTACGAAAAAGCAAGCCAAATGGAAATAGCCAAAGCCTGTGGGTTGTCAAAAGCCGGACTGATTTATTATTTCCCTCTCAAACTTGACCTGTTTGTTGCAGTAGTGGACAAATACGTATTCAACACCCAGCAGTTGGAAAACAAGTTCAAATTCACGGGAGGTTCGTTTTCGGAGTTTATCGACCAATATGTAGAGGGTGTGGAAAATACCATGAACCGCCTTGTGCACATGCTTAACGACGGCAACAATCCCAACGGGTGCTGCTTCAATTTCTACTACTACCATCTGCTGATGCAAGTGCGATTATATTATCCGAATGTAGAGAAAAAGCTGGCCAACATATTCGAGCAGAATCTCCAGCTGTGGGAGACCGCCATCCAAAAGGCAAAAGAAAACGGGGAAATGCGTCAGGACCTGGATGTGGAAGAAACGGCCTCAATGTTCTGGCAAGTCTTTTTCGGCTCCTCTTTTGAACAATCATTTTTTCAAGGTCTGAATATCAAGCAACTGAGGAAGAAACTGCATTTTATTTACTCCTTGTTGAAAGCCTGAAACCGATTTTCCGCCCGCTCACACTCGCATATCATCTAAAATTAGTTGTTTTAACACAATAAAACAGACCTGTTGGTTTGTTTTTGCAATCCTTTTCCTATATTTGCGCTTATGATTCATCTTTCGACGACATGGACAAGGCTCAGAGGCAAAGAGGGAGCATCATCCTGCACAAGGAAAAAAAGGATGGTGTGGATTATGTCCGGATAGAGTATGCAGGAAACGGGGCAATCCC
>UQVZ01000003.1 GCA_900544675.1 uncultured Bacteroides sp. | reverse complement strand
TCATCCATAATGTCCTATCATCATTCCCTGCATCTATTCTCGTCATAATCTGATTAGAATAGGCCCGTTATTCCAATCATTCGGGATAAAATAATGGCAGCCTCCTGAAACAACAAGAGACTGCCATACTCATTCCGTCTGCCACGGGAAGCTTTACTTCTGAATCGTATCCGAATTCTGGTTGTAAGCCTTCGCCACGCATTTCCACTCGCCGTCCATCTTCATCAGCAACAGGTAATCGGTAAAGTTGATGCGGCCGCCCCATTTCTCCTCTAATACACGGACCACGGCAAGCGTTTCCTCCACATCTACCACGTCGATGCGTGCCTTGAAATCACTTCCTGCCCCTACTGTGTCCACATTCTTGTAAAACTGCTCGATGCTGCCGTGCTCCAGCTTGCCGTCCAGGTAACCGAACAGCACCGCTTCGTCGATAAACAACTCTTTGGCATAACGGCTGTTTCCTTCTGCCACGCTCTTCACAAACTTCATAGCAGCCTCTTCCACTGCCTTGTACTCTTCAATGCTTGCTCTCATAGTGATATTTTTAATTGGGTTCCTTAACTGGCGCAAAGTTACGGGATAGCCCCCGCGCTTGCAAGTACCGAAAAATTATTCACCTACCGAAAAATTATTCGGTATACCGCTGTTACGGACAATTATGCTTACTTTTGCAGGTGTAACGATTTAATCCCGACCGCTTATGTACGAACGAAAGATACCTGTCGATTTAGACTGCCCGCTGCGGCTGACAATGAGCCTGATAGACTCGAAATGGAAATCCTGCATCCTGGACGAATTGCGCCACAAGCCGCTCCGCCCCAGCGAACTGCACAGGATATTCCCCGAAGCCACTCCCCGTGTGCTCGACCTCCAGCTGAAAGAACTGGTCGAAGACGGGCTGGTGTCCAAGACCATCTATCCCGAACTTCCGCCCCGCTCAGAGTATTCCATCACCCCGCTGGGTCGAACTCTGATTCCCATCATCGACGCAATGATTGAATGGGGCAACCGCAACACCGAACTGTTTGAAAAGAAATTCGGGAAACAGAAATGAAGAAAGCATTGTCGACAGCGTCGACAGCACTAAAAATCTTCTGGAAGCACCGGCGACTGAGTCGACAGCACTAAAAATCTTCTGGAAGCACCGGCGACTGCGTAGACAGCACTAAAAATCCTCTGGAAG
The DNA here is from genome assembly GCA_900544675.1 of uncultured Bacteroides sp. Classification (GTDB taxonomy): domain Bacteria; phylum Bacteroidota; class Bacteroidia; order Bacteroidales; family Bacteroidaceae; genus Phocaeicola. The sequence goes on along the minus strand of UQVZ01000003.1, from coordinate 128,943 downwards.
CACCGGCGACTGAGTCGACAGCACTAAAAATCTTCTGGAAGCACCGGCGACTGCGTAGACAGCACTTATCCGCCAGAAGAAGCATCATCGTCGCAAAAAATGCACAAAAGCTACAGCGGCATCTTTTCATAATCGGTAAATCGGTTACAAATCACCGTAAATTTGTTACAGCTTTTCAGGCAGCCCTCCGTTATCTTTGCACAAAAAGAAGATGATGGATAATACGGGAAAAATAAGCAGAAGAGACTTTATCAAGACTTCCGTTGTGACGGGAGGGGCAATTCTTGTTTCCACGGCTATTCCGGGGCAGGCACAAGACCTGCTGCAAGGACAAAGAGATGAAAAACGATTTGCCAATGACGGACTGCTGAAAGGCGTATGCGACATCCACCTGCATTGCCGTCCCGATTCACGGGAGCGTTCGGTAGATGAATATGGTTTCACACGCGATGCAATGGCAGCAGGCTATCGTGCCGTAATGTTCAAGTCCAATGACTTCAGTTGCCACGACCGGGCTTACATCATCCGCCAGGCATTGCCCGGAGCGGAATGTTTCGGCAGTTTCTGTATGAACCGCGTACACGGCGACAAGGTCAATCCGTTTGCTGCACAGAAAGCGGTCGATACCAGCGGGGGCCTGTGCCGCTGTATCTGGATGCCGACCCTGGACGCCGATTACCAATATCGGAACGAAGGACGCAAGGAGAAAGGCATTCCCGTATTGGACAGCGACGGGAAGGTGTTGCCCGAAGTGATAAAGGTTATGGAAATATGCGCTGAGGCTGATATCATATTCGCCACCGGACATTCTTCGCCCGAAGAAAGCATCACGCTGGTGCGCAAGGCGAAGGAAGTCGGCGTGAAGCGTATTGTCGTCACCCACGCTAATTCTCACATTTGGACAATGACTCCCGACCAAATCAAACAATGCATCGACCTCGGTGCCTACATTGAATATTGTTACCTTCCCTGCCTTTGGGGCGAAGGAACCCAAATGCCACAATATACACGACAAAGCATAGAGGACTTCGTTTCGTTCGCAACGATTGACCCGACACGAAGTTTCATCTCTACGGATTTGGGACAGGCGGTAATGCCGCATCCTATCGAAGGAATGAAAGATTGCATCCTGAAACTGCAAGCTGCAGGCGTCTCTCAAAACGACATCGACCTGCTGGTGCGGAGCAATCCTGCCTGGCTGATAGGTTTGAACAAATAAAATATAAGGAAAGATATGGACAGACGGGATTTTATCAAGAGCGGACTGCTTGCCGCAGCAGTCGGAGCGATGGCAGGTCCGAAAGTCATCGCGCAGGAAGCCGAGAAACAGGCGGTGCAGGAACAACTGTCGAAAGACATCCTTAATTATCATCCGCAGATGCAATACCGCCCGATGGGGCGCACGGGCGTAAACGTGTCGGCATTGGGCTTCGGAATGTTGCGCCTGCCGATGAAGAACGGACACGTGGACTTCGACCAGACCACGCCGATGGTGCACCGTGCCATCGAAGGAGGCGTGAACTACATCGACACGGGACGTGTGTATATGGGCGGCGAAAGCGAACAGGCAGTAGGGAAAGCGCTTGCCGGAGGCTGGCGCGATAGGGTGTATGTCACGTCGAAGATGCCGTGGTGGGAGATGCAAAGCGCTGATGACTTCGAGAAATTCTTCGACCAGTCGCGCCGCACCATCGGCACAGACGTGATAGATTTCTACCACATCCACATGATTATGCACCGGGCGTGGAAAGACTATGTGCTGCCCTACAAGCTCATCGAGAAGATGGAGAACCTGAAGGCACAGGGCAAAATACGCTTTATGGGCTTTTCGTTCCACGACAGCCTGCAACTGTTCAAAAAAGTAGTGGAATATACGCCGGCGTGGGACTTCTGCCTGATTCAGCACAACTACCTGGATTATGAATACGAGGCAGGCGTGCTGGGACCGAAATATGCTGCTGCCAACGGGATGGGGCTGGCGGTAATGAAGCCTGTCCGTACCGGATTCCTTGCCAATCTGCCACAGACGATGCGCGAGGCGCTTGCCTCTACCGGCATCCATAAGCCCGATGCAGAATGGGCATTGGATTACCTTTGGGACATACCCGAAGTGAGTGTGGCGGTCAGCGGCATGGGCAGTATGGCAGATGTGGAAGCCAACCTGAAGTATGCCGCCAAAGCCCGTCCGAATATGCTTACCCCTGCCGAGCGCGAGGCGTTGGGCGCAGCCATCTATGCTTACCGCCACGCACCGGGACACATCGACTGCACGGGCTGTTACCAGTGCATACCTTGTCCGCACAACGTCGCCATCGGCTACATCTTTGCCTACGTGTATAACAACTACATCCTGCACAAGAACAAGCAACGGGCAATGGCAGACTATACGGTTTCGATGTCGCCCGTCCAGCGTGGCGACCCGGCATCGTCGTGTGTAGGTTGCGGGGAATGCCTTGCCAAGTGCCCGCAGCATTTGGATATACCGAACCTGCTGGCAAGGGTAAAGGAAACAATGGGAAAATGATAAGCATATCTTAACTTTTTGTTAGTTTCTAAAAATCATTATCTTTGCGAGATTACATTAAAACAAGATTTTTATGAAGCAAGACAACTCAATTATAATTAGAGAATATAGGGCAACAGACAAAGAAGCCGTTATAAACCTAATCAAGTTGAACACACCCTCTTCTTTTGCAGAAGAGGAGACCGAAGATTTGAGCGATTATTTAGACAAGGAAATAGAATTGTACTATGTTTTACTTGTTGACAGGAAAGTGGTCGGAGCCGGTGGAATAAACTTCGCGGAAAACAAGACTATCGGAAAAATCAGTTGGGACATCATACATCCGGATTATCAAGGCAAATCTTTAGGAACCAAACTGCTGAAATACAGAATTGATATTTTGAAAGCAATTCCCGGCATTAAAAAAATAACAGTCCGAACGTCACAAGTGGCATATAAATTTTATGAGAAACAAGGATTTACCCTGAATGAAATCAAACGAAACTATTGGGCTGACGGTTTTGATATGTATAGTATGCAAACACACGATAGATACTGACCAGCTTGTAAATGGAATGAATTTCTTACCCAATCTTCAAGATTTCTATAGAACTATCAACTATATTTGCCGAAAAAAGAATTATGTGGAAATATTATGCTTTGCTATCGGCTTTCTTCGCCGCACTGACCGCCATCTTTGCTAAAGTAGGAGTAAAGGACATCAATTCAGACCTGGCAACTGCCATACGTACCGCGGTCATTCTTTGCATCACATGGGGCATTGTCCTGTTCGGCTCACATGCAGGAGAGATAAGAGATATTCCCCGCCACTCGTGGTTGTTCCTTATTCTGAGCGGTGCTGCCACAGGCCTGTCATGGTTGTTCTACTTCAAGGCTTTACAGACCGGCAATGTATCTCGGGTGGCTCCGATAGACAAACTGAGCGTGGTCATCACCATTGTTCTGTCATTTCTGTTTCTGAAGGAGGAAGTCAGTCTGCGCGTAGTAATAGGTGCACTGCTGATTACCGGCGGAAGCATCGTCATGTTGCTGAAATGAGGCTGTTGATGGGAAAACCATTCACACTACTCCTCCCGGAGATATTCCAAATTTCCGCTTAAAGGCACTGGAGAAATGGGAACGGTTCTTGAAACCTACTTGTATATACACATCAGACGGCTTAACATTGCCATGCGACAACAGTTCGTATGCCTTGTCGAGCCGCTTCCCGATAAGCCATTTCTCCGGTGAGAGGTCACTTACCTTGGCAAAGTCACGCTTGAACGTGGCAAGACTGCGACCTGTATAGGTAGCAAATTCTTCCAACGTCATATCCTGCGTATAGTTAGCTTCCATAAATGGCAACAAATCAATCTTCCACGCTTCGTTGAAATCGAACAATGTCGGATAGAAACGCTCGTCAATTTCGAGCAGGCAATAGAGGGCTTCCTGCATTTTCAGACGGATAATTTCATCTTTGGGCTTGACATTCGCATCTGTGTAGGGGAAAAGCGAAAGAAACAGACTTTTCAGAGATGGTACCTGAGGCAACAGTACGGCAACTTCACGAATGCGTTTCGCTCCTGTCGGTAAGGTGTCCTTGCTCAACCGGCTGAAGAAGTCACGCAGAAAACTACGCTCAAAACGGATGCTGATCGCTTTATAAGGTTTGTCTTCTGCCATCTGTTTCAACAGTTTCACTTGATGATCGCGTTTAAGGAAAACATAATTGCCTGCACTGACCTTCCATATATGCCCGTCATCATCAACCTGCATTTCTCCGGAATAGACATAGATAAGGACATGGACAGGCATACGGTATTCTGACAACATCTCGTGTGGTACAAAGCAGCTGTATACAATGTCCCAATATTTATATATTTGTGATTCTTTGAGCATAACGATGTAAAATTAAACATTTACCACCAATGAAACAAGCTTTTCCCCTTATCAGGCAACTTTTATATGTTACGTTTGTTTTTTGAAATGCACTCCGGAGCCACCATACAGTTTTGTCCGCAGTTCTCCCAATTCGGCAATCTGTTCATCCGTGCGTTCACCATATACTTTCAGTTTGTCCAGTTCTTTTGTCAAAGCTGCGTATTCTTCGTCAGACAAAACAATTTCTGCCGCCCCGAGATTTTCCGCAATACGTTGTTCGCTGCGCATACCGGGAATAGGAACAATGTGCTCGTTTTTCATGACCCATGCTAATGATATTTGTGCCGGGGTACATTGTTTGTTCTGAGCATATAATTTCACGAGGTCTATAATAGGTTGGTTGGAAATCACATTCTCAGGTTTGTATCGCGAGATGACACGACGGATGTCATCGCCCTTGTATTCAGTCTGTGGAGTATATTTCCCGCTTAAAAGCCCTCCAGCCATAGGAGAATAGGCAACAAAGCCGATGCCCAGTTCATGGCATAAGGGAATGACATTATTCTCCCATTGTCGGGCCATCATTGAATATTCGCTTTGTACTGCAGTCAGTGGCGTGACGGCATTCGCTTTGCTTATCTGTTCCGTTGTTGCCTCTGATACGCCCCAGCCAAGTATTTTGCCCTCTTTGATAAGCGTTCCGAACCATGAAGCCATTTCTTCTGCATCTATTTCCTGTGGCACGCGATGGGCATAATACAAATCAAGATGGTCAGTCTGCAATCGCCTCAGACTTTCTTCCACGGCTGTTCTGACTCCGTTCAGGCTCAGTTTCCCTCCCTCAATGTTTTCCTGACCGGGAAGTGCAACCGGCGAAAACTTACTGCACAGGATAATCTCATTCCTTATCGGCTTTAATGCCTTGCCGACCAGTTCTTCGTTGCGGTATGTGGCGTAAATTTCCGCCGTATCATAAAAAGTACAACCCATTTCATGAGCTTTGCGCATCAGTCTGATTGATTCTGCTTCTGTCGGTGTCTGTCCGTAAGCAGTACTGAACCCCATACATCCCATACCGATGGCAGAAACTTCCAAATCTCTAAGTTTTCTTGTTTTCATAAAAGCTTTCTTTTTTATTGTTTGACTTCCGGATACTTGTAAACTGTTTCGCAGTTTTTCCGTTGATTATACATTGCCCAATAGGCTTCTGCAATCCGTGAGGGAGCAAAGAATTCATCACCGCCGATAGCTCCGCACACCGTTACTGTGCCGATAAAGATTCCTTTGGAAGCTAAATCCTCATGCAAGGCATATACCATCGCCCTAAGTGCCGCCTTGTCAAGTGACAAAGGCAAATAAGCCGCATTAGGATATAAAGCCAGTCCGCCGCCCGTCACTATTATTGTGCCGTTCTTCTTGCCGAACTCTTCATCTGCCACCTGACATACGCAATGGTAAGCACTTGCCACATCCACCTGATAGTGACGCATCAATTCGATGTTGTTCATTTTTCCTTTTTCGTCAGGTGTTGTGATGCCGACATTATATATAAAGACATCAGGTGTGCCGAATTGCTGTTTTTCCTGCTTGAAAGCTGCTGTCAGTGTATCCGGCTGTTCAGCATCCACCACATAGACGTATGTTTCAATGCCTTCTTCCATAAAATCTTGCCGGTAACTCTCCAAGGATTTCTCATTACGTGCCATCAACACGACACGGAATCCCTCTTTGCCAAATCTTTTAGCTACGTGGTTGCCCAGACCCTGTCCGGCTCCTACCACTACGATTGTTTTCTTGTCCATAGATGAAATCATTTTGTTTTACGGTTGCAAAGTTACCGTGTAAACAATAAGCTAAAGTTGTTGTCAAGCTCAAAGGGATGTTGGTGTACGGCTCAAATAGATAGTACACCTCTTTATCCTTATATTGTTTTTATGCCTATTTCAAGTATAGCTTGCATATTCTGTAAGATTGTTACAAATACAGAGAATTTGGTTATCTCTCCGGACTTCTTGTCACCGTATCTTTGCAACATCGAAAACAAATAAAAGAAAGGAAGCATGAAAAAGTTATTTTTAATTCCATGGATGTTGCTGGCAATCCTTGTTTCTACAACGGCGTGCAGCGAAGACGAGCCGTTGGCAGAGGGACAGGAACAGACTGTGCCCGGAGGAAATGAGGAAGGCGGAAGCAACGAAGACAATGACGAAAATGAGCCAAGCGGCAATGAAGACGGCACGGACGGACATTACCTTGTTGTCTATTGCTCTCGCACAGGCAACACGGAACGTATGGCACAGACTATCCAGTCTGCCTTGAATTGTGACATAATAGTTGTAGAACCGGAAACGCCTTACGAGAATGATTACAACGCCATGCTCGATCGGGCACAAGCGGAACTGGATGCCATCGAGCAAGGCAACTATCCGGCAATTACCACATCGGTAGAAAGCTTTGCAGATTATGACATCGTGTTTGTGGGTTATCCGATATGGTTCGGACACATGGCCACCCCGATGCAGACATTCCTGCACAATCATTCAAGTCTGTTGACTGGAAAGCACATCGCCTTATTCGCAAGCAGCGGAAGCAGCGGCATCAGTACATCCGAAAGAGATGCTGTCTCGCTGGTACCTGATGCCACGTTCGAAGAATCTCTGTTGCTTACTTCCAGTTCACTAGGCGATATGGAGACACGTATATCTGCCTGGCTGGAAGAGCTTGGTGCAAACCGCGAAGAATAAAATCCGATTTTAATTCATTTAATTTAAATACATATATAGTATGAAGAAGAACAATTTTCCGAATATCGTATTGGGAACATGGTCGTGGGGCAAAGGAATGGCTGGAGGCGACCAAGTATTTGGCAATCATGTAGGTGTTGAAGAACTGCGACCTGTATTCGAAGAAGCCATGAAGAACGGGTTGAACAAATGGGACTCGGCTGTAGTCTATGGCATGGGCGCATCCGAAAGTATCCTAAGTGCATTTACAAAACAGTGCAAGCGTGAGGACGTATTCATTTCCACCAAATTCACGCCCCAGATAGCCGATGAAACAGCTGCAAATCCGGTAGCGGCTATGTGTGAAAGCAGCCTGTCACGTTTCGGTACAGACTACATTGATATGTACTGGATACATAACCCGGCCGACGTAGAACGCTGGACCCCTTATCTCATACCTCTGGTAAAAAGCGGAAAAGTCCGCCATGTAGGTGTTTCCAACCATAACCTGGAACAAATCAAACGGGCAGAAGAAATTCTGTCTGCCGAAGGAGTGCATGTATCAGCCATACAAAACCATTACAGTCTGCTATACCGCTCATCGGAAAAAGCCGGTATCCTGGATTATTGCAAAGAGAAAGGCATTGATTTCTGGTCGTATATGGTACTGGAACAAGGAGCATTGAGCGGCAAATACGATACACAACATCCGTTGCCAGCAGGCAGCCAACGCGGTGACACTTACAATCCGATGTTGCCCCAGATAGAAAAACTGGTAAGCGTAATGCGCCGCATCGGTGAAAAATACAATGTATCGCCTGCTCAGGTAGCATTGGCTTGGGCAATAGCCAAAGGCACGACACCAATTATCGGAGTAACCAAAGTATCGCAAGTGCAGGATGCGGTCAAAGCTGCACAAATCTCTCTGACTTCCGAGGAAATGAACTTGATGGAAAAAACAGCAGAAGAAACAAGAGTAGACACACGCGGTTCTTGGGAAATGCCAATGTGACCGTCACACCTTCATTGAATCACTGATGAAAAAGAAAATTTCCATAGGAATAGTTGGTATGGCATTGACCGTCTTTCCCTTATCGGCACAGACGGTGGATGTCCATACCCACATCATCGTGCCCGAATACACCGAAGTGTTGAAGGCACACGGTGCGGAACTGGAGGAAACTTTCCCGTTGCCCACATGGAGCGCGGAACGGCACATTGCCTTTATGGACAGTGCCGGCATCCGTACCGCCGTGCTTACCCTGCCAGCTCCACAACCTTATTATAATAAGGTAGAAGAAAGTGCCAAATGCATTCGTCGGGTAAACGAGATTTCGGCAATGATTAAACGGCAATATCCCGGCAGGTTCAAGTTCTGTGCCGCCTTACCCTTGCCCGATGTAGATGCAGCCATCCGTGAAGCCATCTATGCGCTCGATACCTTGAAGGCTGACGGCATCAAACTGGCTACCAACAGCCGGGGACAATACTTGGGTGATGAGGCATTGGACCCGCTGATGCAAGTTCTGAACGAGCGACGTGCCGTTATTATCATCCACCCACACCGTCCCACACCTTATCCGGAAAAGATAATAGCTACCACGCCGCTTGCCATGTACGAATATCCGGCAGAAACTACCCGTGCGGTAGTGAACATGCTGGCACGCAACGTGCTGGTGCGTTACCCGAACCTGAAAGTAGTCGTACCCCATTGCGGCTCGTTCCTGCCTTTAGCCCTGCCTCGCATGAAGTCCATCCTTCCGGCAATGGTAAAGCAAGGTTATATGCAGCCCGTTGATTGGGAAGGCAATCTGTCCCGTCTTTATTTCGATCTGGCTGGCAATCCGACAACAGAGGTATTACGCGCATTGCTTACGATTACTACCCCCGAACACATCCTTTACGGTTCGGATTACCCCTACCTGCCCGATGCCATCTTGCAAGCCAACCTGCAACGATTGAAGCAGACACTTGCATCGGATAAGGAATTGGCACGATACGCCGACCTGATTCTATGGAAGAATGCCGAAAGCCTGTTTGTCAGGGATGCAGCGTCCGGCAATATTCCGACGGAGTAATGCCCTCATATTTCTTGAAGAGGCGGCTGAAGTGCTGGGAATATTCAAAGCCGAGTCGGTCTGACACCTGGGTGATGCTTTCTCCAGCTGCCAGCCCGTTCTTGGCAAGTTGGATAACAAACCGCCGGATATGATTGCCTGCCGTATCACCGGTGGTTTTCTTTATCACATCGCCGAAATAGTTGGACGACATACAGAGCTTGTCGGCACAATATTGCACGGTGGGCAAGCCAAGAGTGAGTTGGAGTTTCTCTTCGAAATAATCCCGCAACAGCCGATTGAAACGGACCAGGATGTCCGAATTCTCCACCTTCCGGGTAATAAACTGGCGGTTATAGAAACGCTGGCAGAAATTAAGAGCCAGCTCGATGTAACTGACGAGGATGGCATTCTGCAGCTCATCGGGTTTCTTGCCGAGCTCTTCGCGGATTTGCCGCATCAGGGAAACCATAATATTGTGTTCCTCATCGGTCATGTGCAGGGCTTCATTGATGCGGTAATCAAAAAAAGAATAATCCTTGATGTGTTTCTCAAGAGGAAAGCCATGCAACAGGTCGGGATGGAACAGCAATGCCCAACCGGTAATCGAGACAGTCTCTCCGTTGTCCTCTTTGCCTCCCACCTGTCCGGGAGCCACACACAGCAACGTACCTTTATTATAATCGTACTTGCCACAGCCGTAGTCCAACTCCACGTTGGCATCGTCCCTGAGGAAAAGCCCGTATACACTGTAGTTGTTCAGGCTATGGCGTATGGGCGACACCTCGGCATAATCAATGACACAAACCAAGGGATGCCGGCAGACACATCCGAGGTAACTGCTGTAGTCACTGACATTCCTTACTTTCAATATCTTGCTCATATCTTTTCTCTTTATCTCTGTTCCGCTCTTACAAAGATAAACTATTTCGCCGACAATGATTTCCTGCATACAGGCATTTCAGTAAAAATGGTACACTTTACCAGCATATCGTTACACAGATTAACCCTGTTCAGGCATAATTTTGCACCAGATAAAAAACAAAAAGCAATGAACGAAAAGACAGATTTCCTAAAAGAATTGTATGCGGACGAGGCGGTGTGCTTCATCGCAGACCGCCACAACGTCACGCCACAACAACTCTTACACTATCTTCACATAGGGGAACCACAGGCTGAAGCAACAACTCCAAAAGATGTATGCATCCCCTTGGAACCAAATGAAATAGAAATACTGAAAGGGCTGTCAGGCACAGCCGAAGATTGACATACAACAATTTTAAAAGAGAAAAAACAATGAAGAAGAACATCGGAAACACATTGGCGCTGTATCCTACCCCTGCAGTGGTCGTAGGTACAGAAGTAAACGGGAAAGTAAACTGGCTGCTCGTCGCCCACGTGGGCATCATCGGGCACGACCAAATCATGTTGAGCCTCTTCAAGAAGCACTATACCAACGAAGGCATCAAGCAGACGGGCAAAGTGTCGGTCAATATGGTGAATGAAGCCATGCTGGAACGTGCCGACTATGTAGGCACTGTCAGCGGCTCGCAAGCCGATAAGTCAGACGGGTTTGCTTACCACTCAGGCGAGGCAGGCACTCCGGTCATCGACGAGAGCCCGCTGGTTATGGAATGTGAGGTGGTAGACAATTACGAGACGGACACCTTCGACAACTTCATCTGCAAGATAACGAATACGTATGTAGATGAGGATTGCCTGAACGAAAAAGGCAAGCCTGATTACGACAAACTGAAACCCGTACTGTTCGAAATGCCGAACTATACCTACCTGCGCACAGGTGAGACCATCGGCAAATGTACCAGTTTCGGAAAAACATACAGAAAGGAGAAATGACTATGAAAACAAGAACATTAGGAAAAGACCGGCTGGAAGTGTCAGCCGTAGGACTGGGTTGCATGGGGTTTACGCAAAGCTATCCCCCTTATCCCGACCGTAAAGATGCCATACACACCCTGCGCGAAGCCGTAGATTTGGGTGTGACTTTCTTCGATACAGCCGAAGTGTACAGCTATTACAAAAATGAAGACCTCGTAGGAGAAGCACTTCAGCCGGTGCGCGACAAAGTGGTCATCGCCACCAAGTTCGGCTACGACCTCTCGGAAACGCCTGACCTGGGCACTTCGGCACGCCCTGTTTCATTATCCAGCCGTCCGGAAACCATCCGCAAGGCCGTGGAAGGTTCGTTGCGACGCCTGCGTACTGACCACATCGACCTCTATTACCAGCACCGTGTAGACCCGAACGTGCCGATAGAGACGGTAGCCGAAACCGTAGGCGAACTGATAAAGGAAGGCAAGGTATTGCACTGGGGCTTGTCGGAAGCCGCTCCTGCCACGGTTCGCCGGGCGCATGCCGTGTGTCCCCTGACCGCTGTGCAGAGCGAATATTCCCTTTGGTACCGCAAACCCGAAGCCGAATTGTTGCCTACCCTGGAAGAACTGGGCATCGGTTTCGTACCGTTCAGCCCGCTGGGCAAGGCGATGCTGACCGGACGTTTCAATAAAGATACAAAGTTCGACAAGACCGACTTCCGTTCCGTCATTCCTCGTTTCCAGGGCGACAACCTGAAGCACAACATGGAGCTGGTAGAGTATGTGGAAGAGCTGGCAAAGCGGAAAGAGACCACTCCTGCCCGCATCGCCATCGGCTGGCTATTGGCTCAGAAACCGTGGATTGTTCCCATACCGGGAAGCAAGCGCATCGAACGTATCAAGGAGAACATCGGAGGGGCTGACATCAGCTTCACGGCTGAAGAACTGGCAGACATCCGTCGGCATCTGGACAGCATTGAAATCCTGGGTGGACGTTATCCCGAAGACCAGGAGAAGATGACCGGACTTTAACAAGTTGAGCGTATGGAGCGTCGCGATTTCTTAAAAAAGTCTGTACTGACCACCCTGGGTACGGCACTTGCCGGCACCGGGCTGGTACAGGCTTTCAATCATCTGAACGGAAACAAATCAAAAACAGATAAAATGAAGATAGTAGTATTGACGGGCAGTCCCCGTAAGAACGGAAATTCCGCTTATCTGGCAGAACAGTTCATCAAGGGCGCGGAAGAAAAAGGGCACGAAGTGTTCCGTTTCGATTGTGCCTTCAAACAGGTGGAACCCTGCCGTGCCTGCAACCGGTGCGGCATGGACGGACCTTGCATCTTCAACGATGACTTCCAGGAACTACGTCCCCGCCTTATCGAGGCGGATATGGTAGTGTTTGCCACACCGATGTATTATTTCAGCATCTCGGCACAGATGAAACGGGTGATAGACCGCTTCTATGCCATCAACGGACAGATTAAAGGAGCGCACAAGAAAGCCGCTTTCCTGATGACATACGCCGACACTTCCCGGAAAGAGGCGGAACCGATGCTGGTGCATTATCATACACTGATGGATTACCTCGGCTGGACCAGTGTGGGCGAAGTGGTGGCAGCAGGGGTATGGACGGCAGGAAGCGTACGCAACACGGATTATCCGCAGCAAGCCTACCGCTTAGGCAGGAGCTTATAACCAAGATGAAAAAGACAATAGAATGCTGTCATCTTTCCGTGTATTGCTGCTTGCATTGTACCATGCAAGCCAGTACTCGCCCAGTCGCAACAGGCAAGGACTGCAGTCCTTGCTATAGAAGTACTGCAATCCCGACAGGCTACAACTCCAGTCCTGATTAACCGGGTCGGGCACAACAAACAGCTGCATCGGGCAAGGCTATTATTTGTCCTGCCCGACGCAATTACTTTACCCTTTCGGTGAGACCGATTGCACGACTGATTGGACTTGAATCTCCTCCGTATCAACTTGCCTGTCAAGCTGAATCCGTATAGGCATTCTTTTCAATTCGATTGCATAGCGGAGTTGAAATGCCGATGGAAGGTTTCGGCGTATTTCAGGCATCCGACCTCAAGGTATGCAGGCAAGCCGTATCGGAAACCCAAACAATGTCATTGTAGGAGGCGTTCCGGCAAGAATCATACGGGAAACAAAACAGGGCTGAAAACAATGCCCAACCGCACGGAGTATCGAGTTTTTTTCCTAACTTTGCTTGCAAACTAAACCTATCGAATTATGGATTCTATCAAAAACAGACGTACAATACGCAAGTACAAGCAAGACGACATCCCGTCCGACTTGCTGAACGGACTGCTGGAAGAAGCTTTCCGCGCCCCGACCATGGGCAACATGCAGCTTTACAGTGTCATCATCACCCGCGACCCGGCCATGAAAGAACGGCTGGCACCCGCACACTTCCACCAGCCGATGCTGACCGAAGCTCCCGTGGTGCTGACCTTCTGCGCCGACTTCAACCGCTTCAGCAAATGGTGCCGCCAGCGCAAAGCCGAACCGGGATACGACAACCTGCTCTCGTTTATGAACGCCAGCATCGATGCCATCATGCTGACGCAAAACTTCTGCACCCTTGCCGAAGCCGCCGGACTGGGCACATGCTTCCTGGGCACCACCATCTATAACCCGGACCAGATTATCGAAGTGCTGAACCTGCCCGAACTGGTCATCCCGCTGGCAACCATCACCGTGGGCTATCCCGACGAATGTCCGCCTCAGCCCGACCGTCTTCCCCTGGAAGGCATCATCCATGAAGAGCAATATCACGACTATACCCAAGAGGACATCGACCGCATTTATGCCTACAAGGAGTCGTTGCCCGAAAACAAGCACTTTATCGAAATCAACCAGAAAGAAACCCTGGCACAGATTTTCACCGACATCCGCTACACCCGGGAAGGCAATGAAGCCATGTCGAAAGTGCTGAAAGACACGCTTCGCAAACAACATTTCGACCAATAAAAAAGAAGAAAGAGTGAAGAGCCAGGCGGTTTCCTTATACCGACCGTTCTTCACTCTTCCTTTTTCCACATTCTTATTCCTCCAGTTTTGCCTTGATACGTTCCAGCAAAAGGATACATCCTTGCATCTTTGGATTTTCGTAACACACATCTGCCTGCTGGCATAAACGCGACAAGGTATCTTTCAGATTAGGAATATAAGTAGCCTTGTCCAGCCTTAAACTTTGTGGAAGCTCTTTACCTTCGAACCAGTTCTCCAGTTCGCGTAGTTCCTCTTTCGTATACACATGTTTAATATCGTCCATACTGTTGTTTGATATATTGTTAAGTAGAATAAATCAGAAAGGATAGCCCACCGCAAAATGGAAAGCAAAATCCCGTTTGAAATCAGGCGAGACAATCGGATAACGGTCCTTGCCCGTGTACATCGGATTAATAGCCTTCATACCTCCGTCGAAACGCAGAATCAGGAAATCAAGGTCGAACCGGATACCCAACCCGTATGCCACCGCCAACTGCTTGTAGAAGCGGTTGAACTTAAAGACACCTTCGGTCTGTTCTCCTTGCGCACGGATATTCCACACATTACCGGCATCGATAAAGACAGCGCCGTTCAGTTTCCAAAACAGGTACGTGCGGTATTCTATGTTCAGGTCGAGTTTGATATCGCCCGTGTGATTGACATAATCAATCGTATTGCCGTCTCCCCGGTAAGAACCCGGTCCCAACGAACGGACACGCCAGCCGCGCACACTGTTGGCTCCGCCCGAGAAGTAAAGTTTCTCGAAAGGCAAACTCTTCGAGTTGCCATACGGGCAGGCAATACCCAGTCCGGCATGAAGCACCAGCGAATTCCGGTCATCAATCACGAAATTCTTTGCCACGTCGATGTCCATCTTTACGTATTGTGCAAAGTCGATATTCGCCAACTGATAGGCATCCCCGTATTTCGGTTTCTTATGCACCAGGCGCGAAAGCCCGTAAAGCAGGTTGCCCGACTCCTCGATGTTGAAACGGATAGAGTAAGAATTTCGCTTGGCTGCCTGCATGGCATCCCCGCCCGCGCTATTATAAGTATAGGTATAGCCTATACGGACAATGAACAAATCTTCGTAACTATGGCGCAACAAAGGATTGATCTGGTCCATACGGTCGAGATACTCATTGAACGCGTCCGAGACATAAGGCATATAGATATAGTTGATGTCCAGCAGGTCGAAACGGTGCGTGGCTTTCCCCCTGCGTGACCACCGGTAACTCCAGGCAGCCGAAGCCAGCGTACGTTCGAACTCCGGACGAATCTGCCAGTTATATTTCACGCTGACCTCCGAAGTTGCCCGGATACGGCGCTTGAAATCGGAAGACAGGAAAGGGAACATGAACTCCGGGAAATTGATGCTGCTCTCCACACCGTATTCCATGTAATGGCTGTTGGCATATCCTTCCAGCCCGCTGACCGCCTCGTATGCCCCGCGCAATTTAAAGGTAAATGTTTCCGACCCTTTAAACAAATTGCGGTGTGTATAGGATACAGAAGCGGCAGCCCCTAAATCACCTGCCGAGTTAGTACCCTCTATCTCGAACGACAATGACTTGTTCTTGTTCTTCGACAAAAAGACATAGGCATCCAGACGGGCAGAATCGCCGGGCTCATACACCTCATCGAAACGGATATTCGAATATTTCAGAATCGACAGGCGTGCCAGCGCCGAATAAGTATTCTGCACATTACGGCTGCGATACATATCGCCCGGATGCAAATAATTGTAATCAGTCACTACCTTCGGCCGTAAGAAAGACTTGCCTTCATAATACAGCCCTACCCCATCGGAACAGATTGAGTCAAGTCCACGCAAGGCATCTTCCGACAATTCGGAAAAATCCACCCCCAATACGTAATGCACATTGCGCAATGTGTATTGCTTATGAGGCTGCGGCGCATCTTCTTTCGTGCGCCGGTAAGGCGACAATTTCAGGGTCAGCCCCACCTTATGCGTATTCAGCATCGTGTCTGCCTGATAGGTAATGAAATCTTTATTGAAACGGTAATACCCCCGGTTCTGCAGATACTGCGTGATGCGCTGGCGTTCCTCATCCAGTACGTTTACATCAAAACGCATCCCTGTATGCAGCCGGGAATGCACCGAGTCCTTTGCCAGGAAATCCGCTATCTTCCGGTCCTGGATATCGTATGTCAGACGGTCGATGCTATAAGGCTCTCCCGAACGGATGGAATAATACACCTTCATCCGGTTGCCCGACGGCACTTCATGCATATCGACAACGGCTCCCATATAACCCATATTCTGCACGGCCTTCTCTATCTCGTCGCGCGTTTCCTGTGCTTCCCCGCGATTATAAATGACAGGCGCCTCGCCTATCTTCCGCCAAAAACGGTTCATCCACTTCGTCGAATCCAACCCCGAAGCGCTATAAATATACATCGGGAGCTTGACCAGGCTGAACCATTTGGCATTGGATGACTGGCGCACATACTGGCTCATCTGCGACGGCTTGACTTCTTTGTTGTCCGATTCTATCTTGATATTATCCAACAGATAACTCCCTTCGGGTATGAACTTATTGACCGAACATCCAGCCAATAACGCCATGACAACCGGTAGTAGGAATTTTATGACAACTGTTTTTTTCATATATCAAGCCCGAAGGAATACAAATTTTATCTGCAAAGATAGAGAATAATTGAAAATATCTTCTTAGCTTTGTCTGTAATATTTGTTATTTTTATTCGGAACGGACATGCTTAGTAAAAACAAAATCAAATACATCCACTCGCTTGAGTTGAAAAAAAACAGAAAGACGGAAGAAGCCTTCATTGCGGAAGGACCTAAACTGGTAGGCGACCTGTTAGGACATTTCACGTGCCGACTTATTGTAGGCACCGAAGAATGGCTGGAACAACACCCCCGGATTCATGCGGACGAAATCATCGCCGTCAGCGCGGACGAACTGTCAAGAGCCAGCCTGCAGAAAACACCGCAAGAGGTGTTGGCTGTATTCGAACAACCTCATTACACAATGGACGAGAACCTGACAGCGCAGAGTTTATGTTTAGCACTGGACGATGTACAAGACCCGGGCAACGTAGGCACGATCGCACGAGTAGCCGACTGGTTCGGCATCGAACACATTTTCTGCTCACCAGGCACAGCCGATATTTACAATCCGAAGACCGTACAGGCAACCATGGGAGCCATTGCGCGCGTGAAATTCCATTATTGCGACTTGCCCGAGTTCATCCGTCAGCAAGCCCAAGCCAACATACCTGTATTCGGCACGTTCTTAGACGGGAACAACATGTACGAGGAAACCTTATCCACGAATGGAATCATTGTCATGGGAAACGAAGGAAACGGCATCAGTCCGTCGATTGCCCAACAAATCACCCACCGTCTTTATATCCCCAACTATCCGCAAGGAAGAACAACCAGCGAATCACTGAATGTAGCCATCGCCACAGCTATTGTCTGTGCCGAATTCCGAAGAAGAGGGTAAGGGTAATCGGAGAGAGGCATACAAACAAAAAAATAGCGGTATCTTTCGGGGTATCGCTATTCTTCTAAGTTTTATATATCAAAATAAAATTTTGAAAAGTAGAATTGTATTTGTACCTTTGCACTGAAAGATAGAATTGCAATGCGAATATTTACAGAACAAGCATTAAAAGAATATGCAGAAGCGCATCCTGACGCTAAGGTCGCTTTACAAGAGTGGACAACTATCGTAAAAAGGAGTCAATGGACTTGTTTTGCTGATGTAAAAAAGACCTTTAATAGCGTTGATAACGTAGGAAACCAGCATTACGTCTTCAACATCAAAGGGAATAATTACAGGTTGATTGTTGTGATAAAGTTCACTATTAAATTTGTTTATATTCGGTTCATTGGCACTCATTCAGAATATGATAAAATTGTAGATTGTTCTAAAATATAAGGCTATGACAAAGATAGAAAACAAAACCCAATACGAATGGGCAGTGAAAAGGGTAGAAGAATTACTCCCTTTGGTGACGGACGAAACTCCGTTGGATGACCCGAACAGCATAGAACTGGAACTGCTTTCCAATCTTGTTGCCGACTATTCGGATGAGCATTTTGCATTGGAAGAACCTAAGCTTGTCGATGTCATTAAACTTCGCATGTATGAGATGGGACTCAACCAGAAATCGTTGGCAAAACTGATTGGAATAAGTCCTTCACGCCTGAGCGATTATATTTCCGGAAAATGCGAACCGACATTGAAGGTTGCCAGAGCTATTAGCCAAAAATTGAATATAGACGCAAACATTGTGTTAGGAGTATAATTTATATCTAAATAAATGTTTCTCAGCGCGATTCCGCAAGGTTTCGCGCTTTCTTTTTGCCTAAAAACGGGGCAGCGTTAAACATTCCGAAGAGGATAAGTTTCAAAAAGGCATAAAAACAAAAATCAGCAAATAGAAAAAACTACTTGCTGATTTCTGTGATTCCGGAGCGATTCGAACGCTCGACCCACGCCTTAGAAGGGCGTTGCTCTATCCAGCTGAGCTACGGAACCCCTTTTGTTTATTGCGAGTGCAAAGGTACAACAATCTTTTGATATATGCAACCCTTTTCCCCAAGAAATATCTCTAAACCTGTTTTTCTTACCCCTTATTGGCGCAAACTGGCTTCGATTTCTTCCACTTCGCTCTTGAAAGCCTTATCCACTTCTACCTGGTCCTTAATAATCTTGCAGGCATGAAGCACCGTGGCATGGTCTTTATTCCCGATGAGCTGACCGATCTTACCCGAAGAAACATCGGTATGCTTCTTTGCCAGATACATGGCAAGCTGGCGGACCTGCACCACTTCGCGCTTACGCGTCTTGGTATGAATGGCAGAAGTATCTATCTGATAATGCTTGCACACTTTCTCAATGATATCATTGACGGTAAGCGGTTTCACTTCGGCACAACGCACAGCCTTCTGAACAATATGCTGAGCCAGTTCCAGATTGATTTCTCGCTTCAATTGGATAGAATATACCAGCAATGAGTTTACAATACCTTCCAGTTCGCGCACACTCTCGTTTACATTCTCTGCAATGTAACAGATAACCGATTCGGGTATCGTAAGTCCGTCGCGGCGTATCTTACTGCGCAAGATATTCTTACGCAATTCGATATCGGGTTTTTCCAGTTCGGCTATCAAACCCCACTTGAATCGTGTCAGCAAACGGTCTTCCATACCCTGCAACATCACCGGAGCACGGTCGGAAGTCAGGATAAGCTGTTTCCCGTTCTGATGCAGATGATTGAAGATATGGAAGAACGTGTTCTGCGTCTTCGTCATCCCGGCAAACTCCTGGATATCATCTATTATCAGCACATCAATCGTCTGATAAAAACTGATGAAATCATTGAAATGATTGGTACGTACTGAGTCAGTATACTGAACCTGAAACAAATGAGCGGATACATACAACACTCTTTTTTCAGGATATAACTCCTTGATACGCGTGCCTATAGCCGTGACCAGATGGGTCTTTCCCACTCCCGAAGGTCCATACAAGAATAAAGGATTGAAAGTACGAGCGGGGTTCTGTGCCACCGTTTCTGCCACCGTACGCGAAAACTCATTGCTTGTACCCTTGATAAAGTTCTCAAAATTATAGTTCGGGTTCAGATGCGGGTCCAAATCCTGAACGACAGGTGCCTGCAACAATGTAGGAGCCTTATTTCCATCATGCACAGGTTTTTGAGGGGGCAAAGCGCCAGAGCGTTCTGTCCCTTTCATATCAATAGCAATGTGATTCGTCTTATCAGTCAGAATGGAATACATCAACTCGGTGCCCTCCCCTATTTCTTTATAAATAGCGGCACGCAGGAGGTCTACATACTTTTCTTCCAGGTATTCATAGAAGAAAGGACTCGGAACTCCAATAGTCAACGCCTTCCCCTCGTATTTGACAGGAACGATAGGTTCAAACCAAGTAGTAAAGGCTGTCGTATTAACGTTATCCCGAATAAAGTTAAGGCAACGTTGCCACAATACAATAGCCTGATTGTTCTCAATCATATTTATTCTCTCTATTTTTAAGCAATACTTCTACGAAGCAAAGTTCGCAATCTATTTCTACAAAAACAAATGCCGTTTCGCTTGCTTTTTTTCAAGCTTCTATAATATATTGGTTTTCAACACCTTGTTTTTAATGCTTTTGCAATGAATATTACAACGCATTTGTAAATTTGCAAGGGTTTGTTTTTCAATGTCTTATTAACCAAACCGCAGAGCGCACAAAGACTAATTCTTCTCTATTCTATTACTGAATATCAAAGAATTAGCCTATAAACAATCCGATATACCAGTCTAAAAATTATTTAGACAATTTCTATATAACGTAGTTATTTATCTTTTTTCCCAAACAATGAGAAGTGAACGTAACGCTTCGGATGGGTCTCCAAATCTTTCAACAGGCTGGCAGCGTTAGCTGCTGTCGCATTCAGGTTCTGATACAGAGACGAATCGTTCATCAACAAACCGAGCGTATTGTCTTTCTGATTCAATTTATCTGTCAACAAGCGGACATTTTCCAGCGTAGAATCCACTTTCGAAAGGGTGGAAGCATAGTCTACACCCTTCAGGTTATCGCTGATAGTTTTCAGGTTGGCAGTAATGGCGTTTACATTTTCGGTCATCTGCGGAACATCGTTACTCATCAGTTTATTGAGTTGCTGGCTTGTCGCATTTAAGGATGAGGTAAGCTGCTCGGCATTGTGCAAGGTCTGCGTCAAAGCAGGATCAGCCAACAATTTGTTTACCGAAGCCAGAATCGAGTCCATCTTCGGAAGCATCTGTTGCAGCTTGGGAAGCAAATCCGACTCGGCAGCACCTAAAAGACCGTTATTGGCAAAACCGGGGATAGTATCATTTTGAGAAATATATTCGGTACTCTCCAAGTTCAGCAAGATATTCATCTTCACTGTTCCCAACATTTCTGTCACTAGTTCGGCACGGCTTCCTACAGGCACTTTCATATTCTGATCCAACTCGATGCCAACCAACACATGTCCCGGATGCTGGTAATTGTATTTGATATCACGCACAAGACCAATTTTAAAGCCATTGGCAAACACCGGACTGGATTCGGGAAGTCCGTTCACATTTTCAAACTCCACTAAATAATAGCTTTCGGGCTTAAACATATTGATGCCCTTCAAATACTTGATGCCGCAAAACAAGATAATCAAGGCAGCTATACCGGCTAATCCTATCTTAAATTCTTTTCTCATATACTGTTATACTTTTTATTTTCTATTTTGTTTAAACTCTCGGATAGCTTGATTAATATTCATTTTCTTGCCGTTCTTGAAAGCGATAATGAAAGCGTCCTTGAACTTCGCGTCCACTTTCGAACGTTTCAAGCGCAAAATCTGATTGTAATCGGTGTTCTCACCGTAGGTATATTTATAAATTCCTTTCTCTTTATAATGACCGACCGGGCTCAACCCTTTAAACAAACGGCTTTGCGAATTCAGCAGACGGTCGGAAGTCAGAATCTGAATCTTGAAGACTGGCTTTCCAGCAGCTACATCCGCATCTGCCTTGTTGACTGCAGGGACATTTATTGTTTCCTCTTCTTTATCGGGCTCTGAAGAGACATTGCCGGAAACGGCACCCGCCGAACCTTCCTGTCCCTGCTTATAAGACAGAAAAGCCTGATAAATGCTCTTCGCCAAAGCAGAACTTCCCTTATCGGAAAGCAGGTACTGTTCCTCAGCAGCATTGGTTATGTACCCCAGTTCAATCAGCACACTGGGCATCGTCGTTTCACGAAGCACCAGAAAACCTGCCTGATGCACACCTTTATCTATACGGCGTGCACTCTGACGGAATTGCTTCTGAACCAACTGGGCAAAGTTTACACTTTGCGCCATATATTTGTCTTGCATCAACTCGAAAATGATATAACTCTCGGAAGAATTGGGATTGAAACCGGCATAACGCTGCTGATAGTCATCCTCTATCAAGATAACCGAGTTTTCCTTCTTAGCTACCTCCAGATTGTCTTCCGTACGATGAAGTCCTAATGTATACGTTTCCGTACCGCTCACCTTACTGTTTCTGGAAGCTACCGAATTGGTATGAATGGAAATGAACAGATTCGCCTTGGCTGCATTGGCTATATCGGCACGTTTATGCAACGGTACGAAAGTATCTTTCTTGCGGGTATAAACCACCTTCGTATCGCTGCAATGTTCTTCTATCAACTTACCCAACTTCAATGCTACGTTCAGGTTGATGTTCTTTTCACGTCCCCGTCTCCCGATAGCTCCAGGGTCATTGCCTCCATGTCCTGCATCGATAACCACCGTAAACGATTTATCTGAAACCTCGGCAGCTGTAACCGTTGTCAGAAAAGATAGAAAGAAACAATATATATATAGTATGTTAAATCTATGCTTCCTCATGTTATCAGTCTGGTGCAAAGGTAATAGTTTTTTGTGGGTTTCTCCCCTTCGCCAGACAAAGAATTAGCTATTTTAATAGAGAAAGTCTATAAAAACAGAAAAAAAAGCAACCTGTTTACTGTTTTTCGCTATTTTTGCGGCATAAACAAAAAGCTGAAACCGTCATGCTACAATTCATTAAAAATTGGACGTTGCCTTTGGCCATGCTGGCAGGAGTTATCGGATACCTTTGCTTTGCCACGTTCGATTTCCTTTCTCCGTTAAAGCCTTTTACCTGGTTTATGGTGGAATGGCTCACACCCTTATTGATTTTTTCCCAATTGCTGCTCACTTTCTGCAAAATAGAAGTCAAAGAGCTTTCGCCCCGACGCTGGACCTACATCCTGCTCCTTATCCAACTGGTTTCCTGCCTGCTGGTGGCAGGCATGTTGCTGCTATTCCCTTTCGACACCCTTGGGCGTGTCACCCTCGAAGGAGCCATGGTCTGCCTCATCTGTCCTACTGCTACAGCCGCAGCCGTCATAACCGGCAAACTGGGAGGAAGCGCCGCATCGCTCACCACCTACACATTGGCATCCAATCTGCTGGCAGCCATTATAGTCCCCTTACTCTTCCCGTTGGTAGAGCCTTCGCACATTTCATTCCTTGAAGCGTTTTTAAGGATATTAGGAAAAGTTTTCCCGCTATTGCTTTTCCCTTTCTTCATTGCAGTATTGCTGAGACGCTATGCTCCGCCTGTCCACCATTTCCTGATTGGGCTGAAAGACATGGCTTTCTACCTGTGGGCGGTATCTTTGACCATCGTCATGGGACAGACTACTCAATCGATTGTAGAAGGGAGCATTTCCTTCGGTGAGGAATGTATCATTGCATTTGCCGCACTGATTATCTGCTGCCTGCAATTCTGGGGAGGAAAGAGTATCGGCGGAAAATACAATGACCGCATCAGCGGCGGACAGGCATTGGGGCAAAAGAATACCGTGCTCGCCATCTGGATGGCAGCCACTTACCTGAACCCGCTCACAGCCATAGCTCCGGGAAGCTACGTAGTATGGCAAAACACCATCAACAGCTGGCAGCTTTGGAAGAAACGGAAGAAAGACGGAAACGCATAAACTTATCATACCTTGCAAACCATAAAACTTCAAGAATATGAAAGAAACATACTGGAAATATTCATTAATCATTCTGATTGTAGGCTTGGGAATCCTGTTGTTCTACCAGGCACAGCCTTTCATGAACGGTATTTTGGGAGGATTCACCCTCTACCTGCTCTTGCGCGGATTCTCAAACTGGCTGAAACAGAAAATCAAGCCACTGGCAGCCGTATGGATTATCACCATCGGCATCACCTTATTTATATTAATCCCGCTTTCACTCTTCAGCTGGGCATTGGTCAACCAGATTTCGAACCTGCATTTCGATACGGCCGACATCATCCGTCCTGCCCAGGAGATGATTAGCATCATCGAGGAGCGGACCGGATTCGATGTTTTGTCTGAAAAGAACTTGTCGTTCATTATCTCACAAGTGTCTTCCATCGGGCATTCCATTATGACGGGTGTAAGCGATTTGATTATCAACCTGGCCGTAGCCATCATGCTGCTGTTCTTCATGTTGTGGGAAGGAGACAAGATGGAAAAATTCATCTCCGACCTGTTGCCTTTCGAAGAGAACAACAAGCGTGAAGTCTTGCAGAAAATCCAGCTTATTGTCCGCTCCAATGCCATCGGCATCCCATTGCTGGCCATCATTCAGGGCTTCATTTCCCTATTCGGCTACCTGCTATGCGGTGCGCCCAATCCCGTATTGACAGCCATGCTTACTGCCTTCGCGTCTATCATTCCGTTGGTTGGTACAGCGCTTGTATGGGTTCCGGTCACGGCATACTTCTTTATCATCGGCGACTGGCTGCATGGCCTCATCTTGTTAGCTTATGGAGGCATCATTATTTCGCAATGCGATAACCTGATTCGGTTTATCCTGCAAAAGAAAATGGCGAACATCCATCCGCTGATTACCATCTTCGGTGTAGTAGCCGGCTTGCCCATCTTCGGCTTTATGGGCATCATCTTCGGACCGTTGCTGGTATCATTGTTCCTGCTGTTCCTCGATATTTTCCGAAAAGAATACCTGATGGACGGGCAGACCACCGAATAAGTTTGCCTTCTTCCGTTATTTTTTGTTACCTTTGAAGCCAAGAATGAAAACAAAAACCTCGAATTGCTTATGAAACTGAAACAGTATGTATGGATTGCCTTCCTACTGACCGCTATGCCGGGAATGGCAGAAGAAGAAAAAGAAGGATACCAATTCACGACGGTAGTACAACAAAAAGCCACGCCGGTAAAAGACCAGGCTGTAAGCGGGACCTGCTGGTGTTTTGCCACCACTTCGTTTGTCGAATCGGAACTGTTGCGCCAGGGAAAAGGCGAATACGACTTGTCGGAAATGTTCATCGTGCGTCAAAAATACCTGAACCAAATGGCGGATAACCTGTTGCGCCACGGCAAAGGCAACGTGACCCAAGGAAGCATCACGACCAGTTGGATTACGGCGTTCAATCAAGTGGGCATCGTACCCGAAGAAGTCTATACGGGCATCAACTACGACTCGCCGATACACAACCACACGGAACTGGCGGGCTACGTGGAAGCCATTTCCGCCGAAGCAGTCAAACAGAAAAAGAACAGCGAACAATACCGGCAACTTGCCAACAGCTTGTTTGACATCTATTTCGGCAAATTGCCCGAAACGTTCACTTACAAAGGAAAAGAATATACGCCCAAGAGCTTCGCCGAAAGTCTGGATATTGATACCGACGACTATATCCCGCTAACCAGCTTCACCCACAAGCCTTACTACGAAGCTTTTGAAGTGGAAATACCCGACAACTGGGAACATAGCCGGATGTATAACCTGCCGCTGGACGAGCTGATTAGCGTAATGGACGAAGCCCTGAAAGGCGGATATACGTTGTGTTGGGACGGAGATGTCAGCGAACCGGGATTCTCGTTCAACAACGGAGTGGCCATCAATCCGGATGTGGAAAATACGGACTTGTATAAAGACAGCGACCGTGCCCATTGGGGACAACTCAGCGCAAACGAACGTCTGGCTGAAGTCTTCCATTTCAAACGCCCTTATCCGGAAATCAACGTGACTCCCGAAATCCGCCAAAAGGGATATGAAGCCGGAAAGACTACCGATGACCACCTGATGCATATCACCGGTATCGTGACCGACCAGAACGGTACGAAATATTACATCACCAAAAACTCGTGGGCAGCCGACAGCAACCGTTTCGGCGGATACCTGAATATGTCGGAAAGCTATGTACGCGCCAAAACCATCTACATCCTGCTGCATAAAGACGCCTTGTCAAAAGAGCTGAAAGTGAAACTGGGCATAGAATAAAATCATTTTTGAACACAAAGGCACAGAGACACAGAATTTTATCTATTTAATAATCATATGATATTTCTTTCTCTGTGTCTCTGTGTCTCTGTGCCTCTGTATTTGAGTCCTTAATATACACACATCACACCATATCATCGCCTGCCTTAGCGAAGGTAACCCGGACGGTTTTATGGAACGGGATGAAACGGGAAACGACGGCTATCACCAATGTCACGATAAACAACCAGCCCAAAATATCTTTCAACGCCAGCAACAGGCTTTGCTGCTGCAGGGTGGAATAAAGCGATGTGGTGGCCATCTGTGTAGCCTCGGCATAACCATGCCCTTGCCCTATCCCGCTGCTTAACGACTGGGTGAATTTCGATGCTGCCAGCGGGTCGACCATCGTAATGGTTTCCGACAACGAATACATGTATTTCTGCTGCAGATGATACAAGACATTGCTATAGAATGAAGTCGCCATGACCGGTGCCAAGACCGAACGGCAAAGTATCAGGAAGAAGGCATTCGACAACAAGAACTTCGGATTCAGGTCTTCTACCGCAAAGAGGGCAAAGGCTATGATTACGACCAACATCCCCAGCCCCCGTATGAATACCGGGAAAAACAACATCTCGTAAGTGCTTTCCGGCGATATGGTAAAATACAAGATGCCGAAAAACACCGCAAAGCAAGCCATTCCGCCCGCTATCAGAAAACGGAAACGCCAACGCTGCCACCTGAACCACCAGAAACAGATAAAGGCTCCCAGGGCATAACCGGGAAGCATCCATATATATAATAGGTACGTGCGCGTAGAATCTACCTGTAGAATGGAAGTCATATAGTTGGTAAGCAACGAGGTCGAAGTACTGAAAAACATGACCAGCATCATATAGAGATAACCTACTATCGCTTTCGGCTGGTAGAGGGGAGCCAGGTTGACAAAAGGCTTCTCCGTAGTTGCCTGCAGCCAGATGAAGAAAGCTATCAGGATAGGGGCTATCACGATATAGGCACATATCTTGAACGATGCCATCCAGTCGAGCATCTTTCCGTAGTTCGCCACATACATCAGCATCAGTACCCCTACGGCTATCACCAGCATTTCGCGCAAGTGAAGGTCCTTAAGCGGAATCTTCTCTATCTTGGCATCCTGACGGTAGAGCACCACCACGACCACGATGCTCAGCAAAAGCAGAATCATCATGAAATAATACATGTATTTCCAGTCGTAATGATAGGCAAGCTCGGCAGTCAGCACCATCGAGAGCTGGCCGAACCCGAACACCAACGGATAAAAGTAGGAATAGAACTCGCTCCGCACATCCTTCGGACTGAAGATGAAACGCGCCATGTGAATGAACCACAACATCATGAAACCTTTCAGGAATCCGATAGCGAAACTTGCCACAATCAGGATATCGGCATTCTGCGAGCGGGCACACACCCAGCTCAACAGGAATTGCAACGAAAGGTCGACCAGCAAAAGGAACTTGGCGGGGAAAGCCGACAATACTCGGGGAATGATGGGATAGCCAATCGCCATGCCTGCCGAAGTGGCATAATAACCCATCGTGATATCCTCGGTATTGGTTCCCAGCGTATTCGAGACCTCCAGCATACTGCCCGTGTACGAGCCGTTTACCATAAATACCGGAAGCATCACAATGAAAGCGCTCGCCAAAGCCAGCCAATTGGGTACCCATCGGCGGACAGGCAACCCCAGACTTCTCATATCTATCATTTCCGCAACGCCTCCGTTTCTACCATCATGCCGGCACGAAGATGTTTCATGTCTTCCTCCGAAACATTTGTCAAATCGATGCGTACCGGAATACGTTGCTGCACTTTCACAAAGTTTCCCGCCGAGTTATCGGTAGGAACCAACGAATACTTCGAGCCGGTAGCTTCGGAAATCGCCGTCACTTTCCCTTCGAATACCCTTCCCGGCAAGGCATCGACCTTTACGCGTACAGGCTGGCCGATATAAATGTGCCTGATTTGCGTTTCCTTGTAATTAGCGGTCACCCATTTGTCGTCGCCCCTCACCAGGTACGAAATGGTTTGCCCTGCCTGCACATATTGCCCGGGTTCCAGGGTACGCCGTCCCATATATCCGTCGTACGGAGCCGTCACAATCGTATAGGAAAGATTCAGACGCGCCAAATCGAGGTCGGCTTCCATCCGTAAGATGGTAGCCCGGGCACTGGTGGTCCGCTTGCTGGTTTCGGAATATTGCGACTGAGCCGCA
Source organism: uncultured Bacteroides sp. (assembly GCA_900544675.1). GTDB lineage: Bacteria > Bacteroidota > Bacteroidia > Bacteroidales > Bacteroidaceae > Phocaeicola. The sequence goes on along the minus strand of UQVZ01000003.1, from coordinate 100,846 downwards.
CGTTTCTGTTCCAATAGCGCCTGATAGCGTGCCTGCGCCGCCTCGTACGAAGCTTTTGCCTGCTCGAACTGCTGTTCGGGGATGGACTCTTCTTTCAGCAGACGTTCAAAGCGATGATAATCCTGTTCCAGTTGCCACAACCTGGCTTTCGCCTCGGCGATATTGGCATCCTGAACCGCGATATTGGCATGCGAGGTCTCGATGCCCGAATGCAACACGTCCTTGGCTCCCTGAGCGTCCAGCAGAGCCGCTTCGGCTTCCTTCACCTTAATCACATATTCGCTATTGTCCAATACCAGCAACGTGTCGCCCTTATGCACATACTGATGCTCCTTAAAGCATACTTCCTTGATATATCCCGACGCACGGACGTTCAAGGGAGCCACATACTGGTCGATAAACGCATCGTTCGTCACTTCATAATTGAAATAACGCCAAAAATAAGTAGCGGTCCACCATAATCCTGACCCGGCCAGGATGATGCAAACCGCATTCAATATGCGGTTACGCCGCCGCAATTTCAATAATCTGTCTCGTTTTATTCTAAGTTCTGCCATAATTCTTCTATTATTAGGTAACAAGTTGACAAGGTTTTAGTTGACAAGGTATCAGTTGACGAGTTGACAAGGTTTTAGATAGTTTTACTAATGCATTTAACTTGTCAACTGATACCTTGTCAACTAAAAAAACTCTACAATCTGCCACAAGCCCTTTCCAGCTGATAGTAAGTGAAAATAACCTGCGTACGTGCCGAAGTCAATTGCAATTCGGCGTTCAGCCGTACCGTATTGGCATCCAGCAAGTCGGTCAGGATAGCCAGTTGGTTCAGATACCGGTTCTGCATGATACGGTAATTCTCTTCCGCCTGCCTTACCGAGAGCTTCAAGGCTTCCACCTGTTTCAAGGCTTCCCGATGACGGAGAAAAGCGGTGCGCACCGTGACCCGCACCTGCTGTTTCTTCTGCTCCTCGGCATTCCGAGTCACCTGTACGGCAAGTTTGCTCTCTTTCACCCTGTGATTATTTTTGTACAACGACGAAAGCGGGTAAGAGACCGAAAGACCGATGTTCCAATTGTTGTTATACATGTCTGCCATGGTCCGCGATACGGGACGTGCCAGGGTATTCGACGCATAAAGCGAAACACCGGGCAACTGTTCGGCTTTCGCCAAGCGCACTTCGTTTTGGGCTATCTCGGTTTGCTTGCGGAGCAAACGCATAGCCGGGTCATTCAGATAAGCCTCTTCCACATAGTCATCGTAAGGTTGCAACGCGATGGCACGATGCAACAGGGACGTATCGGGCAACAGCAACCGATGCTCGTCTATACCCAACAATATATCCAATTGTTGCGAAACCAAGACCAGGCTGTTTTCCGTTTCGGTCAGCGAAAGGCGGTCGTTGGTCAGCTGCATTTCGCTACGCAGCACATCGTTGTTCGTTATCAGCCCTTCTTTCTTCATCTGGCGGATGTCCTTCAACCGTTGTTCCGATTCCTCGATGTTGCGCATCAACACCTCGCGCTGCTTATACAGGCTGAACAGGCTCATGTATTGCTCCAGCAAGTCCAGTTTCACATCGGCACGGTCGGTAGCGGTCTGAAGCTCAGCCGCATGGGTCTGCAGGTCAGCCCTGCGGATAGCGTAACGGATTCTTCCTCCCTCATAGAGAGGCTGGGTGAAATCTATCGCGTAATTCTGCGACCAGTCGGGCGTATCGGGATACGTAGCGTCCGACAAGCCCCGTTGAAACACGACGGGCTGGCCTACCACTCCTCCCCTCAATCCTATCTGCACATCGGGCAGGCGTGAAGAGCGTGCCGTCTTTCCGCGTTCGTGTGCCATCGCCTCGTCCAGCGCATCCGCCTGCAAGGTCAGGCTATTGGTCACACCCAAGCGAAACAACTCGTCTACGGTCAGCAACATCGAGTCGGCAGGCAATGCGCTTTCCGCCACGCTTTCGGGAACAGCCGCCTGTCCGCCAAGACATACGACGCACAAGAACCACCAACTAAATCGTTTCCAACGCATCGGCGGTAAGTTTTAAGTCGGACAACATAACCTGCATCTTTTCCGTACCGAGAGCCGTGCCTGCAGACGCATAGATATCATCGAGCGCAGCACGGATACGCTCGTAAAACAAGACTCCTTCCTCGGTCAGGAAGACCTGCTTGTTCCGACGGTCGGACACATCTTCTTTCCGACACACATAATTCTTTTTCTCCAGATTCATCATCAGATTCGACAATGCGGCTTTTCCCTTGGCTATCCGTTCGGCCAATACCTGCTGGGAGATGCCTTGCTCCTCCCACAAACACCGCAACACTTGAAGCATTTCGAATGTTATCCCTGCTTCCGTTTCCTTCAGAGCCCGTTGCACCGTACGCCTGAACGTCATCCGTGTACGGAACAGCTGCAACATCAGCTCTCTGAATGCTGCACTTTCTTTTCCCATAAAAACAATCTTTTTCCTTTCGGGGCGCAAAGATACGTATTCTTTTTTAATTAGTCAAATAGTTGACTAAATTAATTGACTTGTTGAGGATGAACGAAGGGGGTTCACAAAAGGAATCACCCTCTAACAATGAAAAGCATCAAACGCACCTATGTTCATCGCCCGATGCACCTATGTGCATCAGCCATCGCACCTAAGTGCGTTGGGCTTCGCACATAGGTGCGTTAAAAGAGGGTGCTTCTCACTTGAGATACACCATAACCTTACCGCTGAGCTGAAGCAGGGAGATTTCGCACATCTTGGTGTCGTATTCAGCCGAAAGGATTCGCTCTTCGGCATCGAGCAGGCTTTTTTGTGCCTCACGCATCTCAATACCCGACAAATCCCCCAGCAGGTAACGTTCCTTGGCAATCTCGTGATTCTCTTTGGCAGCTATCAGATTCTGCCGTTCCAGATGTAACAGGCGCAGGTTGTTGCGGTATGCCTGCCACAGGTTGCTCAGGTCGGCACGCAACCCTTGTTCTACCTGTTCACGCTCCAACTGGGCATTGCGGATGGCAAGGCTGGCATTGCGCTTCTCGCGCCGACGGTTTCCGTCGAAGATGTTAAAACCAATGGTAATGCCTCCGCTGAATCCCCAATTGCTACGCTGGCGGGTAGCATTCACATCGTATTTATTAAAGGTGTAACCATAACCTGCATTCAGGCGCACGTAAGGATAGTTACGCGAGAGGACTTTCTTATAATCCAACTGCGCCAGCGTCGTGTTCTGGTCTGCTTTCAACAGGTTGGCATTAACACTCAAGGTAGCGTTCCACAACTCATCAAAATCAAGGATACGGTTCAGGTCAATAACCGAATCGCGCACACGGATGGGACGGTCTACATCCTGATTCGCCATCAGCTCGTTCAGGTTGATGCGCGAAGTATGCACCAGTTCCTGCTGCTTCATGTATTGCGCACTGTCAGCATTGAAGTCCACCTTAGCCTGCTGGTAATCCAGGCGGGAGAAATTTCCGATGTGATACCGTTCTTCTACAATACGCAAACGCTCTTTCGAGAGCGAAACGGCATAGCGGAAGTTCTTCAAGCGGATTTCCTGCTGGATGTTATTATAATACTCGGCGGTCAGCGTAGCGATGAAATCTTCTATCGCGATGCGGGTATTGGTAGCACCCTGACGCTTCAACTCTTGCAGTTGCTTGTAATTGGCAGTAATATTGAATCCGTCGAACAGCGTCCAGTTCAGGTCAATGCCTGCGTCCAGTGTATGGTCGAGTACGTTACGTTCCGCCGCTGTGCTCCCATCCGAACGGAGTTTCGAATCCGAGCTATTCAAATCGCCCGTATATCCGGCGGTCAAGTCAACGGTAGGCAGGTAGCCGGCATTGCCCAACGTGGCATTGTTCTTGCTCACCTGCTCTTCGTTGCGCGTAATGCGGAGCGAATAATTGTTCATCAAGCCTTCTTCCAGGCATTGCTTCAAGGTATATTCGTATTGCGCACGGACGGGCAATGACACAAAGACTAATATAATAAGGTATAGTAGTTGTTTCATACGTTTTTAGCTTTACTTCGGTTGGTAGATATATACGAATAAATGGCAGGCACGATAAACATGGTAAGGAACGTGGATACCAGCATCCCGCCTACAACCGCCGTACCCATCGCGATGCGCTGGTTGGCTCCTTCGCCGGTGGCAAACGCCAGCGGAATCAAGCCCAGCACCGTAGCGGCACTGGTCATCAGGATGGGGCGCAGACGCTGCAAGGCCGCATCGCGTATGGCGAGCATCTTATCCTCGCCCGCTTCCTGCTTCTGGTTGGCAAACTCCACAATCAGGATACCGTTCTTCGCCACCAGCCCAATCAGCATGATAATGCCAATCTGACTGAAAATATTCATCGTGATATCGGCAAAATACATGAATATCAACGCGCCGGCTATGGCAAGCGGTACGGTCAGCATGATGATGAAAGGGTCTTTAAAGCTTTCGAACTGCGCCGCAAGAATCAGGTAAATCAATGCCAACGCCAGGATGAAAGCAAACATCAGGCTCGACGAACTCTCCCGATAATCTTTCGAGTCGCCCGAAAGTGCCGTGCGGAAAGTCTCGTCCAGCGTCTCGGCAGCTATCTTATCCATTTCCTCCAGCCCCTGACCGATGGTCTTTCCTTCAGCCAGCCCGGCTGATATGGTGGCAGAAATGAAACGGTTGTAGTGATACAGCTTAGGCGGGGTAATCGCTTCGACGAACTCTACCAAGTTATCCAGTTGAATCATTTCGCCTTTATCACTCCGGATATAGATGGAACGGATATTGGCAGGCTGATTGCGTTGCTGGCGGTTGATTTGTCCCAGAATCTCGTATTGTTTGCCGTTCATATAGAAATAGCCCATGCGCTGACCGCTCAAACCGTATTGAAGGGTTTCGGCGATGTCGCGCACGCTTACGCCCATCGTTCCCGCCTTATCACGATTGATATTAACCTGCATTTCAGGACTGCTGAACTTCAAGTCGACATCCGCCATCTGGAAAACAGGATTATCGTACACCTTATTCAAGAAAGCGGGCAACACTTTTTCCAGCTTGTCGATGCTGACCGCCTGAAGTACATATTGCACGGGCATACTGTTCCGGCGTCCGCCGAAAGAAGATTGCTGCTGGACAAAAGCACGTGCCTTGGTCTTGGTCTTGATGGCTTGCGAAATCTGTTCCGCCACTTCCATCTGGCTATAATCGCGCTGGTTGATGTCTTTCAAGGTTATCTGAATGTTCCCGCTTCCACTCGATACACGAGCAGTCACCGCCTCAGCATCGGGGATAATGGAATCTACCAGCCGGTTGATGTCTTCGGTATAGTCGCGTATATACTCATAACTGGCTCCCTCGGCGGCACGGGTACTGATGGTTATCTTCGAGCGGTCTTCCAGCGGAGCCATCTCTGCAGGTATCTTGCTCCACAGGAAACCGATAAGCACCATTGTCACCAACGTAATAGGAATGGCAAGCCAACGCCTGCGGAGAAAAGCTGCCAACCCACGGGCATAAAGGCTGTTCATCCCTTCGAAGAACGGTTCGGTCTTCCGATAGAACCAACTCTGCTTTTCTCTTTTAATCAACAGCTTGGTGGCAAGCATCGGAGTAAAGGTCAGAGCGGCAAAGGCAGAGATAAGCACCGAACCTGCCACTACAAAGCTGAACTCGCGGAACAACCTGCCGCTGGTCCCCTCCATAAAGACAATGGGAAGAAACACCGCCACCAGCGTAATGGTAGTAGAGACTACGGCAAAAAAGATTTCCTTTGCCCCTTCGATACCCGCCTCGAAAGGGTCCATCCCCCGCTCGATACGGATGTAAATGTTTTCGGTCATTACAATGGCATCGTCCACCACAAGCCCAACAGACAACACCACGGCAAGCATCGTCAAGACATTGATAGAGAAACCCGCCACATACATAATGAAGAAAGCGCCGATGAGCGACACCGGAATCACGATAATCGGAATCAGCGTCACACGCCAGTCGCGCAGGAAAAGGAAGATGATGACAATAACCAGAAAGAAAGCTTCGTAGACCGTACTTTCCACTTCGGCTATGGAAGCCCGGATAAAACGGGTATTGTCAAATCCGTACGTATAATCCACGTCATCGGGCAAATCTTTTTCCATCTGCTCCATACGTTCGTACACGGCATCGGCTATCTCGATGTGGTTGGCACCGGGCTGAGGAATGACTACCACTCCTACCATCGGCACGCCGTTCATCTTCATATAACTCTTGATGTCGGCAGCTCCCAATTCGGCATAACCGATATCACTCAGACGAATCACCTGTCCGCCTACTTCCTTGATGACGACATTGTTAAACTCATCGGCTGTATGCATCTGCCCCATCGTACGCAATGTCAGTTCGACGGTATTGCCTTCGATGCTTCCCGACGGAAGCTCTACATTCTCATTGTCCATAGCATTTTTCACATCGACAGGCGTAATGCCATAACCGGCCATCTTCACCGGGTCGAGCCACAAGCGCATGGAATAACGCTTTTCACCCCAAATAGAGACACTGCTCACATCAGAGATGGTCTGAAGCTGCTCTTTCACGGTAAGGTCGGCTATTTCGCTCAATTCCAACAAAGAACGGTTATTGCTTTGAATGGCTACCATCAGGATAGGGCTGGCATCGGCATCAGCCTTCGACACCGTAGGTGGGTCGCAATCGCGGGGAAGGTAGCGCTGGGCACGCGAAACCTTATCGCGCACATCATTGGCGGCAGTCTCCAGGTCGACAGAAAGTTCAAACTCGACCGTGATGCGGCTCTGCCCTGTCTGGCTCACGCTGGAGAGCGAACGGATGCCGGGAATACCGTTGATGTTCTGTTCCAAAGGCTCGGTTATCTGATTCTCGATGACATCGGCATTGGCGCCGGCATAACTGCATGTCACGGATATAATGGGATTGTCCACCGAAGGATATTCGCGCACTCCCAGTGTCGTATAGCCAATCATTCCGAACAACAAAATGATAATGGTCAATACGGTCGCCAAGACCGGCCTGCGTATGCTTAATTCTGAGATATTCATAAGGCAGGCGGCATTTAGTTGATGTTATCCAGTTTGACGGGCATGCCGGTACGAAGCTGCAAGGTACCCGAAGTCAGGATGGTATCACCCGGAACCAACCCGCGAAGGATTTGCACTTCGGCTTCGGTACGGATACCGATTTCCACATCGACGGGTACAGCTACGCCCGAACGATAGACAAACACCTTGTTCTGTCCCATTTCGGGCACGATGGCTTCCGAAGGAATGGCAATGGCATCCTTTATCTCGTTCTGCCGCAATTCGATGTCGGCATAGCGTCCGGGCAAGAGTTCGGCACGCGTATTGGGATAAATGGCACGCACGGTCAAGGCATGTGTCTCGGGGTCGATGCTCGACTCCATCGCATATACTTCTGCCTCGAAAGCGTCCAAATGACCTTCTACCTTAAACGCAAGCTTGGTTCCTTTCCTTATCTTGCGCGCATAACGTTCGGGCACGGCAAATTCCACCTTGATGGGCTTTATTTTGGTCAGCTTGGCTATGACGGTGGTAGGCGAAGCGTATGCTCCCATGCTGACCTGACGCAAACCTATTACGCCGTCAAAAGGGGCACGCAGTTCGGTCATATCAATCGTGGCACGCACATTCTCGATGTCGGCATGAAGGGTGGCAAGCTCGGTCTTCACCTGCTCGTAAGCCTCCTTACTCACCGCATCACGCTGCAACAAGGCATTCTGACGAAACACCCGGTCTTCTGCCAAAGGCATCTGCGCCTCCAGCCTTTTCAGCTGTGCCTGAAGCTGGCTGTCGTTCACCTTTGCCAGCAATTGCCCTTGGCTTACCATAGTTCCTTCCCTGAAATTAATATCGATGATTTTTCCCGAAGTCTCAAATGACAAATCCACTTCCTCGTCGGGTATCAATTTGCCGCTTACGAAAAGCTTGTCGGTCAACACGTGCGGACGCACTACCTGCGCATTGACATTCAACAATTGTTTTTTATCAGCCGGCATCTCTTTGTCTGCTTCACTCAGTTCTTCGTTTTCCCTTGGTGTAAACGTACGGATGCCCAAGGCGGTCAGCCCTGCCAGCACGACGATTACAATTCCCCATTTCATTCCTTTGTTCATGTGCCTTTCATACTAAATTGGTTTCACGACATCTATGTACAGACAAAAATAAGAAAATATTCAAACACACACGGACTTTTTAATGAACATTTACATTATAAAATCATCAAGCTTTTTTCCTGCTTTTATGTTCCATATCATAAAATGTAACATACGAGATAAAAAATGTAACATACGGAAGACAAGATGTATCATAGAGAAAAGTTTTAGAATCATTTGAAACCGAAAAAATAATGAACTTTCCATATATTTGCATTGAAGCATTTAAACCAATTATCTTATCATGAGAACAAATAAGTTAAATATTAAGTTAGGGTTAGTTTTATTACTTTGTCTTTGCTTCGCCGTGATTGGCGAGGCAAAGATTTCTTTACCTTATTTAATCAATCACGGGATGGTATTGCAACGTGAAAAGCCAACCGTTCTTTGGGGAACTGCCGATGCGAACGAGAATGTAACCGTCAAGTTTTTAGACAAAGCCTACCAAACTACTGCCGACAGCAACGGGGAATGGGAAATCACACTTCCTGCCCAACAAGCCGGAGGTCCTTATGACATGCAGATTAACGACATCACCCTCCAGCATATATTGATAGGTGATGTATTTCTTTGCTCGGGACAATCGAATATGGAATTGACAGTATCGCGCGTAATGGATAAATTCGCCGATGAAATAAACGCTTACGAAAATCCGAATATCCATTACCTGAAAGTTCCATATTGTTATGACTTCAACACCCCACAAACCAATATAGGGAAAGCCGACTGGCAACCACTGGACAAAGCACACGTAATGGGTTACTCGGCACTGTGCTATTTCTTTGCCAAACAGCTTTACGAAAAGACGGGTGTGCCGGTAGGCATCATCAATGCCAGCTGGGGAGGGACACCCATCGAAGCATGGATTAGCGAAAAAGGGCTGAAAGACTTTCCGGGATACGTACATCAAAAAGCCTTGTACGAGTCGAAAGACTTGGTAAGCCAAATCCAAAAGGCAGAACAAGCGCGAAGCCGTGCCTGGCAAACCGAACTTTACAAAACCGATAAGGGAACCCATGCACAGACACCTTGGTATGCGGCAGAATACGATGACTCAGGTTGGCAGATTATAGATATGTTCTCACGTCAATGGGCAACCAATGGATGGCGTCCGATAAATGGAGTGCACTGGTTCCGTCAAAATGTAGAAATCCCTGCCTCATGGAACGGGAAAGAAGCTATCCTGCGACTGGGTTGTATAGTAGATGCCGATTCGGTATATGTAAACGAGAAATTTGTAGGAAGCACAGGTTACCAATATCCTCCACGCATTTATAAGATACCTGCCGGACTCTTGAAAACCGGTAAGAACCAACTGACCATCCGTCTGGTGAGCAATGGAGGATTCGCTTCCTTCGTAAAGGAGAAACCCTATAAACTGATTTGCGGAACAGAGGAAACCAATCTTTCCACCCAATGGAAACACCAGGTAGGAACGGAAATGCCGCAAGCTCCTTCGTCTACCACATTCCAAAACATGCCTGTCGGGCTATACAATGGAATGATTGCCCCCTTGAAACAATATGTATTTCAAGGTGCCGTATGGTATCAAGGCGAATCGAATGCAGGACGCTGGAACGAATACGCCTCCCTGCTGAAAGCCTTGATGAAAGACTGGCGCGAGACATTCCAAATGCCAGAAATGCCTTTCTACATCATGGAACTGGCTGACTTCATGGCACCCGAAGATCCAGGGAGAAAAGGATGGGCAGCTCTCCAAGCACAACAGGCGAAAGCCGCAGAAGAAGACAATCATGCCGTACTGATTCCAAACAAGGATACAGGCGAATGGAATGATATTCATCCGTTAGATAAGAAAACCGGCGGCAAACGGCTGGTGGAAGCTGTACTGAAGGATTTAAACCTCAAAAACTGAAAATTTAAAAACTTCAAAACTTAAACATACCATGAATGCACTACAGAATCAAAGAGTCTCGATGGCCGAAAAAATCGGTTATGGATTAGGAGACTGCTCTGCGAACCTCGTGTTCCAGATGATGATGATTTATCAAACAAAGTTTTATACCGATGTATTCGGACTGGAAGGAGCCATCGCTGGTACCGTCATGCTGGTGGCACGCATCGTAGATGCCTTTGTCGACCCTACCGTAGGTATCCTCTCCGACCGCACGCAAACCAAATGGGGTAAATACCGTCCATGGGTATTATGGACTGCTATTCCTTTCATGGTATTCTACGTGCTGGCATTCTACAATCCGGGCATCGAAGACAAAGGACTGGTTGCCCTCTACGCCACCATTTCTTATACCTTGCTGATGACGATGTATTCGTTCAACAATACACCCTATTCTTCTTTGGGCGGTGTTATGTCGGCAGACATCAAGGAACGTACCAGCATCACATCCGTACGTTTCATCTTCTCTACTATCGGTCAATTCGTTGTACAGGGTTTGACCTTGCCTTTGGTTGGCAAATTCTCTGCCGACGGAGATAAGGGGCACGGCTGGCTATGCACCATCGCGCTGTTTGCCGCCGTGGGATTCCTCTTCCTGGTCATTGCCGCTTTCTCGGCTAAAGAACGCATCACCCCTCCTGCCAATCAGAAGACCAATCTCCGCGAAGACATCAAAGACATTTTCGGCAGTGTGCCTTGGCGAGCCATGTTCGTCTTGACACTCTTTGTCTTCATCACCCTTGCCATGTGGGGAAGCGCCATGAACTATTACTTCGAACATTATGTTGACGCGGGTGCCCTGTATGCTTTCCTCGACCGCATGGGGCTGGTAGCTACCGAAGCGCAAGATTCAATAGGTTATCATATATTAAATGCTTTCGGACTGATAGTCAGCTCACCCGACAAGGCATACGAAGTAGGTTTCGGTGTGTTCAATATGTTGGGTGCGCTGGTACAGTTCTTCGGCGTGATTTTGCTTTCCAACTATCTGGCAAACCGCTTCGGAAAGAAAAACACGTTCATTGTCTGCCTGGCACTGACCGCCATCTTCACGGCTCTCTTCTACTTCCCGGCTAAAGACAACATCGAGCTGATGTTCGTTCTGAACTTCCTGAAGAGTCTTGCCTACGCTCCTACCGTACCGTTGCTTTGGGCCATGATAGCCGATGTAGCCGACCATTCGGAATACATCCACTATCGCCGTGCCACCGGTTTCGTATTCTCGGGTGTAGTGTTTGCCTTAAAAGCCGGTTTGGGTGTAGGTGGAGCCATCTTAGGATTCTTACTCTCCGGCTTCGGTTACATATCAGGAATCGGTGTAACCCAAAGCGATTCTGCCATCCACGGCATTATCTTGTCGGCAAGTTTGATTCCGGCTGCTACGTTCTTCGTAGGTGTAATCGCCCTCTTCTTCTACCCCATTACGAAAGAATACAATGAAAAGATGCAAGCCGAACTGGCAGAACGGAGAAGTAAACAGAATTATTAAAAATCAGGTAACTAGGTGACTAGGAGACTAGGTGACTAGGTTCTGAATACATTTGTAAAACTATTTAAAACCTAGTCAACTAGTCACCTGGTCAACTTGTCAACTAAAATAAAAACCTAGTTACCTAGTCAACTTGTCAACTAGTCAACTTAAAAAAGAAAAAACCATGAAAGTAAAACACATCACATCTGCTCTGCTGGTAGCAGCGTTTGTCGCTTCTTGCGGCGGACAAAAGACCACAACCCCGCAAGAACTCACATTGAAAGATGTAGTAGGCAACCAATTTCTTATTGGTACAGCCTTGAATGTTCGCCAAGTGGCAGGTTTGGATACCAATGCCACTAATATCGTAAAGAAGCATTTTACCGCCATCGTAGCGGAAAATTGCATGAAAATGGAAGAAGTACATCCATCGGAAGATGTATATGATTTCAAAGACGCAGATAACTTTGTGAAATTCGGCGAAGAAAACGGATTGACCATGACCGGTCATTGCCTTATTTGGCACTCGCAATGTCCCGACTGGTTTTGTGTAGACAAGAACGGCAAGAATGTAACGCCCGAAGTGCTGAAACAACGCATGAAAGACCATATTACTACCGTGGTCAACCATTTCAAAGGAAAGCTGAAAGGCTGGGATGTAGTGAACGAAGCCATTATCGAAGACGGTTCGTACCGTAAAAGCAAGTTCTATGAAATCCTGGGCGAGGAATTTATTCCGCTGGCATTCCAATATGCACACGAAGCTGATTCTACCATCGAACTGTACTACAATGATTATGGCATGGACAATCCCGGACGCCGCGAAGGTGTGGTGAAACTTATCCGTAGCCTGAAGGAAAAAGGCCTGCGCATTGATGCCGTAGGCATGCAAGGACACATGGGTATGGACTATCCGAAAATTGAAGAATTCGAAAAGAGTATGTTGGCTTTCGCCAATGAAGGTGTGAAAGTCATGATTACCGAATGGGACATGAGCGCCCTGCCTACAGTTTCTCATAGTGCCAACATCTCGGATACCGTCGCATTCAAGAAAGCCTTGAATCCTTATCCCGATGCTTTACCAGACTCTGTATCACAGACTTGGAATGCACGCATGAAACAATTCTTCCAACTCTTCGAGAAACATGCCGATATTGTAGACCGTGTAACGGCATGGGGCGTAACCGATGGAGATTCATGGAAAAACGGCTTTCCCATCAAGGGGCGCAAGGATTATCCGTTGCTCTTCGACCGCAATTACCAGCCGAAACCCTTCATCACCGAAATGATTGAAGAAATGAAACAAGAAAACCAAGCACAATAAATTAACAACCTAAAAACATAAACGTATGAAAAAAGAAGCAAGATACCTGGTGCCTAACGACTATATGGCAGACCCGTCTGTACATGTTTTCAACGGAAGACTTTACATTTATCCTTCCCATGACTGGGAAAGCGGAGTGCCCGAAAATGATAACGGGGATCATTTTAATATGAAAGACTATCACGTCTTCTCTACCGATGATGTAATGAACGGCGAAATCACCGACCACGGTGTGGTATTAAAGGTGGAAGATATCCCATGGGCAGGACGCCAGTTATGGGATTGCGATGTAGCTTTCAAGAACGGCAAGTATTATATGTATTTCCCGTTGAAAGACCGCAACGACATCTTCCGCCTAGGCGTAGCTATCAGCGACCGTCCCGAAGGTCCGTTTATCCCCGAAGCTAATCCAATCTGGGGAAGTTACAGCATCGACCCCGCCGTGTTCTGCGATGAAGACGGAAGCCATTACATCTACTTCGGAGGTATTTGGGGTGGCCAGCTCCAACGCTACCGCGACAATAAAGCACTGGAAAATGCTTATCTTCCCGAAGGCGACGAACCGGCATTGCCAGGACGGGTAGTGAAACTCCGTGACGACATGATGCAATTCGCCGAAGACCCGCGTCCTGTACTGATTCTTGATGCAAATGGCAATCCGCTGAAAGCAAGCGACCCTCACCGTTTCTTCGAAGCTTCGTGGATGCACAAGTATAACGGCAAATATTACTTGTCATATTCTACCGGTGACACTCACTTCCTTTGCTATGCCATCGGTGATAATCCGTACGGTCCCTTTACTTACCAAGGTGTCATCCTTACGCCGGTAGTAGGATGGACCACACACCATGCCATCGCGGAATACAAAGGGAAATGGTACCTCTTCCACCACGATTGCGTACCTTCGGGAGGCAAGACATGGCTGCGTAGCCTGAAGGTTGTCGAACTGGAATACGATACTGACGGTAAAATCATTACCATCGACGGAGGAGGAGAATGATACGTATTGTTATAATAAGTGTGTGTTTGCTGCTTAGCAGAGGCTGGCTACGTGCGGAAGACGGAAGCCGCCTCTGGCTACGGCAAGACACTACAGCGAATGCAACGGTAACATGTCTGCTGCATTCGCCTACACTCGACATTGCCTGCACCGAACTGAAACGGGCTTGGAAAGGCGGAGAGGTTTCACTGCAACTTTTCAACGATGAGGAACACCGGGCTTTAGGACGTGAAGGATATACCATCCGCACGTCGGGAAACGGCATTATATTAGGTTCTGCATCCGAAGCCGGATTGCTCTATGCTACCTATCACCTGCTCAGGCTTCAGGCTATGAATGCCGATACCCGTTCGCTTCGTATCAGTGAAAGCCCTGCCTACGGTGTACGTATCCTCAACCATTGGGACAATTTGGACGGGACTATCGAACGAGGATATGCAGGACATTCGCTTTGGAAATGGGACGAACTACCTTCCACCGTCTCCTCCCGTTACGAGGCATACGCACGGGCAAACGCTTCCATCGGCATCAATGCCACGGTATTGAACAACGTAAACGCATCACCCGAGATACTAAGCACCGCCTATCTGAAGAAAGTGCAGACGCTTGCCGACATTTTTCGTCCCTATAATATAAAGGTGTATTTGTCGGTCAACTTCGCTTCGCCTATGGTCTTGGGAAAACTTCCTACTGCCGACCCGCTTGATAAGGAAGTAGCGGCATGGTGGAAACAGAAAGTACATGAAATCTATAGCTTGGTACCCGACTTCGGCGGATTCTTGGTAAAAGCCAACTCCGAAGGCCAACCTGGTCCGTGCGACTACCAGCGCACACATGCCGAAGGCGCTAATATGCTAGCATCGGCATTGAAGCCTTACGGAGGTATCGTGATGTGGCGTGCCTTTGTATACAGTCCTTCAGACAACGACCGAGCCAAACAAGCCTATCTGGAATTCCAGCCCCTTGACGGGAAATTCCTCGACAATGTCATCGTACAAGTAAAGAACGGTCCGATTGACTTCCAGCCCCGCGAACCATACAGTCCGCTCTTTGGAGCCATGAAACATACCCCGCTGATGGTGGAATTTCAAGTGACCCAGGAATACTTAGGACATTCTAATCATCTTGCTTACCTGGCTCCGATGTGGAAAGAATTTTTCCAATATGTATCACCAGGCAGCATTCAAGCCGTATCGGGTGTATCGAACATCGGTGACGAGCCCAACTGGTGCGGACACGATTTCGCCCAAGCCAACTGGTATGCCTTCGGCAGACTAGCATGGAATCCGGAACTGACTTCGGAAACAATTGCACAGGAATGGCTGATGCAAACATTCAGTACCGATACAAAATTCGTCCAGCCCGTAGAAAAGATGATGATGGAAAGCCGTGAAGCCGTGGTCGACTACATGATGCCACTCGGACTGCACCACATCTTTGCGTGGGGACACCATTACGGTCCTGAACCCTGGTGCACCATTCCGGGCGCACGCCCCGACTGGTTGCCTTCGTATTACCATCAGGCAGACCGCACAGGAATCGGCTTCGACCGTAGCCATACGGGAAGCAATGCCGTAGCACAATACCCCGACTCGCTGGCACGTGTGTTCGACTCCATCGACACCTGCCCCGAAGCTTTCCTGCTTTGGTTTCATCATGTACCGTGGACACACACCATGAAGAGCGGAGCCACCTTATGGGACGAATTATGCCGCCATTACCAACAGGGCGTAGACGAAGCCCGCAGCTTCTGCCAGACTTGGAAAACGGTAAAGCTCTACATTGATGAAGAGCGTTGGAATGCGGTAGCAGAACGGCTTCAAATCCAAGCCAACGATGCCGTGTGGTGGAAAGATGCCTGTCTGCTCTATTTTCGGCAATTCGCCAAAATGCCTTTCCCAAAGGATGTGGAACGTCCCGTATATAGCCTGAAAAAGCTGATGAAAGTAAAACTCCCTATCAGCAATTACGAACGTCCCACACCGGAAATGCTTCCGAAAACAAAATGACCAAGCTCACTTCATCTTTTTGCACACAGAGACACAAAGACACAGAGTTTCATCCACTTGACAATCAAAATAATTTTCTCTATGACTTTGTGTCTCTGTGTTTGAATATACCCAAACAAAAAAATCAATATGCCACGTTTTCTTCGTCTGTTTTTCATGATTTGCGGTCGATACTTCGCAATTTGCTAAAAACATAGGTTTAAAAATCACATTGTATTGTTTTATTGGCTAATTTTGTCGGTCAAAAACTAACTAATGAAGATGAAAAGAACTTATTACCGCTTTCTTTGCCTCTGCCTGTGGATACTTTTCTTGTTCTTCGGAAACAACCTCCACGCACAGACCAAAGAATGGCTTCCTTCTGATTCGGTATTCGCGCGCTACCTGCAGGGCGAAGGATATAAAATAATCAACAACAACCGACTGACCTTGTTGCCAAGCGGAAGAGAGAAATTCGACCATCTTTTTAAGGAAATCCGGAAAGCACGCCACCATGTACACTTGGAGTACTTCAATTTCCGAAACGACTCGATAGCAGGTGCCTTGTTCCGCCTGCTTGCCCAAAAAGCTAAAGAAGGAGTAGAAGTACGTGCCATGTTCGATGCCTTCGGCAACCTGTCGAACAATCGCCCGCTACGGAAGCGTCACCTCATAAAACTGCAACAAGAAGGCATCGACATCGTTACGTTCGACCCGATTACCTTCCCTTATTTTAATCACATCGCCAGCCGCGATCACCAGAAAATCGTCGTCATCGATGGGAAAACAGGATATACCGGCGGCATGAACATTGCCGACTATTACATCAACGGACTGCCCAAGATAGGTGCCTGGCGCGACATGCACCTATGCATCAAGGGACCGGCAGTAGATGAACTGCAACATGCTTTCACCGATACATGGGAGAAAGAAACCGGAAAAAGCATCCAGGGAGACACTTATTTCCCTTACGGAGAAGACTCACTCAATGCTCCTCCCCGACATGCCGGCGGACAAGTGGCTATCGTACAGCGCGTGCCGAAAAGCCATCCCGAAGCCATGCGCCATGCCTACATTGCTGCCATCGATGCCGCGCAGTATAAAGTACAGATTATCAATCCCTATTTTGTGCCAACAGTAAGTATCCGCCGTGCCATCGAACGGGCATTGGAACGAGGCGTAAAAGTGGAAATTATGCTACCGGGCAAATCGGATATCTCGTTTACGCCCGATGCCGGTTTCTATTTCGCCAACAAATTACGCAAAAAAGGAGCGCGCATCTATATCTACAACGGCGGCTTCCACCATTCGAAAGTCATGACGGTAGATGACCGCTTCTGTACCGTGGGCAGCACCAACCTGAACAGCCGGAGCCTGCGTTACGATTACGAAATCAACGCTTTCCTATTCGACCTGCCCATCACCGACCAATTGGTACAGATATTCAACCAAGACAAAAAAAACAGTACCATAATGACCAAAGACGTCTACAAGGACCGTAAACCGTGGAAACGCTTCGTAGGCTGGTTCGCCCATCTGTTTACACCGGTACTCTGATAATAAAGGCAAAAAAAAGAAGAAGAACTTATAACCATAAAAAAATCCCCTCACTGCATACCATGATAGGCATAACAGAAAGGGGATATTTGAAACCAAGAATTGAATAATTATTCTGTTGTTACAGAATAATCAGGAGAAGCTATAACACTGCCTGCCAAACCATTGGCGAAACCTCCGTAAGTAGGCTTGCGATTATAATTACTATCCCATAAGCCAACCGGTTCACCGCCTCTCCATCCTGAATCTGCCGGGCTATCGGTTGCACACCATTGGGTAATACCGTAACGTTGAGCAGCAGGAATAATCTCGAAATACTTTTGGATAATAAACTGGTAGAATTCAGCCATCTTCAATTGCTGTTCGAAGGTGACTTCTGCAGTAGGAATACCTTCGCCAAACGCTCTTTCCACGATACCCATATCCAACTCCGAAATCTTGATAAGCTTACCTGTAGCCGCCATCAACTGGAACATATTGACAATGGCATCTTCCTGAGCTTTCTGGTCTGCCTCATTCAAGATGTAACTGACATGCATCTGTGTACCGATACCATCAATCTTGGCTCCGTTTGCTTCCCATACTTCAATCCAGTGAATGAGACTCTTCAGCTTTTGGTTACCATCCCACCACGATTCCAGATTGAAATCGTTGACGAACAGCTTCAAATCAGCAGGATTTCCTCCGTATTCAGCAAAATACTTCACAGCAGCCTGGCTCACAATAGGCAGATAATCTTCTGCACCTAAATAATCAGGCCAGTAGAAATTGGTAGAAGGATCACCGTTAGTGGATGACTGGAGATCGTAATAACCATCGCCATCACCATCAGCTCCCGATACAGTTTCATTGGCAACATCCCAAGTGGTGACATAGCCGCCGCAAGCTTCCATCATGCCTCTAATCCAGTTATCCATGGCCCAAGTCAGGGTGTCTTTCTTTTCTTCGGGGGTCATTTCGATGGTTTGTCCACCACCACCGCCTTCAGGATTCAGGTAACATAACGTGATGTTATCAATATTAATAGTTCCCGCGTAATTACCGATACTGAATAAGAACCGGTCTGCACAGTCTGCACCTCCTCCGTTTACAGTGATTTCGGCATTATATTCTGTCCATTCCGTAGAGATAGGAATAGCGGGGAAGTCACCTGCGCCTGCGTAATCAGATTTGCGTTGCAAGCCTGCGGTAATGCTGCCTTCTACCGAACCTTTAATCATCATGTTCAGCCGGTAAGTACCGCCCTGTACCAATGGAGCTGCGAAGTCCCATGCCACTTGGACATCCCAGGCATTAGCGGAAGCTGTCGGGTTAACGATTTCGAATGAGTAGTCACTTTCATAACCACCTCCTTGTGCCGACTGTCCACGGGTAGCCGAGCCTCCCCAGCCTCCCCAACTTCCGATACCGTTCTCAAAATCAGAAGAGGTAATGACACTTTCATCGTAAGCAGGCTCGCTTCCACCTTCGCTATATCCTTCTCCGTCTTCCGAAATAGTTTCAAAGTTACCCGGTGTCCATCCGGTCCATCCGGTAATGGTCCCGTCTTCGAAATCGCCGTTCGGAATCAAGCTTTCGGTAGCACTTCCTCCGGTCAGCGATATATTGTCGATGTAAATGTTGATGGCTGCCGTACCGAAATTGAATGCAATCTTGTCCACCGTTGCGCCGGTAGGTGTAAAGGTGAAGTTAATCTGTTGCCATTCGGTGCCGACATTGAATCCGCCGGGATATTCCTGGTTGCCTCCGTCCGAACATTGCAGGTAGATTTGTGTGTCGTTGTAAGCTGCCGAAGCCCGTGCCATAAAGCTAAGCGTATAAGTCGTGCCGCTTTGCAACGGGGTAGGAAGCTGGTACCAGGTTTGCGCATCCCAAATATTGGCCGATGCTGTGGCATTCTTCAGTATCATGCAGTAGCCTCCGTTTCCAGCTTCGCCCGGAATGACAATCGGGGCAATCAAACTGTTTAAGTACGTGTTGTTCTGTTGTGAATGCCACGCAAGGGTATGTCCGTAAATGGTCATGCCTGCTTGGCGGGCGGCATCTACAAAGCTGGTTACGGTAGAGAAGTTCATTGTCCCATCATCGCTGACGATAGAGGCGTATTTCATTTCATTTCCTGCCGTCATTTCATCGAAGTTGGAACAAGCCATGCTGTATACTAAGTCTCCTTGGGTATACTCGCCTGCGGCTAATGCAATACCCAACTTGAAGTTCGGGTTTTCGGTGCGGTTTACATAGTTTTTCAGCACGTCATATTGTTTCAAGTATTCATACTGGACGAGGCTTTCCGGCATCGAACCTGCGTCATACGGCAGCATGCTGTCGTCCGTACAAGCGGACAATGCGCCTATGGCAAGTGCTCCCAGCAATAATTTATTGATATAATGTTTTTTCATAAGTTTTCTTTTTTATTATTCAGGAACAAAAAAACTGAATGTTCTTACATTTATAATTCCTTGATAACTAGAATTTTTTCTTCGAGTTACTTCTATTCTTATGGATCTTGATGTTAAATCCAAATTGAAATAGCATTTATATCCATCAGGTTCTACAAGCCAATTTATGTCTTTTTCATCACTTACATACCGCAAATAGATTTCATAATATTCACCGTCAGGTAATCTATCTAATTCAATAACGACAGCCGCCATGACATTCGGAAGAGTTTGATAATGGCTTAATCGATGTGTCTCTCCTGTAGCAGTTACGGTATATTTCCCTTCAATTTCTGTTCCTGTTGGAAGGTAATCATTTGTTGCATAAATAAAGCTTGGTATGCACAAAAGTAATATTAAAGCGAGCTTTTTCATAAACATATATTGTTATTATTCTTTATATACAGTACTAAACTCTTCGTAAGCCACGCCACGGGTTTGAACGACTAATGTATCTTTCGTGTTGTATTGCTTGGCTCCGAAGTCAATGTTATAATCCAGGTAGAGTGCATTGCGGTCTTTGTTACCCCAACTTTGTTTTTCTCCGTCTACTACAAATTTACCCGTTCCGCTTGCCGTGAATCCTTCCGTTCCTGAAGTAATGGTACATTCGTCGTTGTCGTTGAAGGTTAACAACAGGTCACAAGTCACGGTTTCGTCTCCTATGGTTGTTGATACAGGGAAAACAGCCGTATGCAGGTTACGGGTCGTTACATTGCATTCTTCGTCATCTTCCATATAATACTCATGGCGCACGTTGGTTGTGGTGTTGCCACCTTCTGTAATCTGGTCGATGCCTCGGCGTAAGTACGTAGCGTGCCACTTATTGATGTATTTCACACAATACAGTACGTAGTTCTTCGGAGCCGTATCCCACATAGCCGAGTTGGTCCATGCTGCATTGGGAGTTCTGGGTACACCTGATAAAATAGAATCTGCATTCACTACATTAACCATACGTAAGGGAATGACATAAGTGTTTTCTATAGAAGCAGGGTCTTCAAAAAACGCATCACTGAAAGTCACTTCTACAGCTCCCATCAGGTTTTCAAACTCGTTCAGCGTAATCTGTTCCGACGACAACGTATAATAATTTGCAGGCATCGGACGTACGGGAGTCACGCCATCGGCAAAGTACAGGTTGTCGCAGAGCTCATCGTCTACCATAATATCAATGACAGTCGACCCGCTTCCGGAGTATGCCCCGCCCATGGTCGCATAAATCTTGCATTTGTGGGCGTTGTCGAGCGAGGTGTCATACGTATCTTCTCCCATTACCAAGGTGCGTACCGGAGTCTGGTGCGCAAAGTAAACGGCAGAGTTATCATAGTTCGGGAATTCCGCATCGCCGTTTTCACACGAAGTGATACCCATTGCGGTGATTCCTGCCAACAGTATAGAATATAAATTTGCTTTTCTCATATTGATTCTGTTTTTATCTTTAATAGTTGGTTGTAAGCAAAAAGAAATAAAGAAGCTTCACCCGGTTCTCCCGGCTTAACAGGCAAAGTCTGTGAAGAGACTTTACCTGCTGAGGCTTGTTTTTCAACAAACCGAAATCTTCTTTACGGTCTTATTACGTTCGTTATTATTGCCATCCTTGATTCTGTACAAAGCCGAAGTTCAATACATCGTTGTATGGAATCGGGCCGTAAACCATGTACGACTGGTAGCTTCTTTCTTCCACCTGGATCGGTGTATAAGTCAGCGTACCATTGGCAGCCCGGGTGATGTTTACTCCTTGAGCTGCTTCTGTCAGGTTGGCATTCCAACGGCGCAAATCGTAGAAGCGGATGTTTTCAAAGCAAAGTTCCAAACGGCGCTCGTTACGGATCAGTTCACGCATCCGGTCTTGGCTGTTTGCACATTCTTCCAGATAGGGGTCACCGTTATCTACACCTACTCCGGCACGGCTGCGGAGAGCTTTAATTACATCGTAAGCACTAAATCCAAATGAGCCTTGTCCTTTCGGTCCCCAAGCTTCGTTGGCAGCCTCCGCATAATCCAAGAAGATTTCCGTATAGCGGATACGGGCTGTATAATGACGCTGTAGGGTGTTGTAGTTCGGATCCAGGTTACAATCGAAGCGTAAATGTTTGCGCAGGTAGTAACCGGTACGAGTAGAGTGTCCCGATTCCCGGTTGATTGCATCGTTGTTTGTTCCATACGACCCGGTAGTGATGGTTGCGCTTCCCGCTGTACTTCCATTGGTAATGATGTAAGTGGCCAAGCGCGGGTCTCTGTTCTCATACGGATTGCTCGCATCATACCCCGAGTTGCTGTTATCAATGGGATAGCCGTTTGCCATCGGAAAAGCGTCTACCAAATTTTGCGTAGGATTGACACGACCATTACCATACAAGCTCGGCGGAAAATTATCTCCTTCCAGCGTATTACTATCACTGTAACTGGTTCTCCAAAGTATTTCAGGCGGAACTTCTCCACTACCTAAGCCTGCAATTTCAGATGTATTGGTATACCAAGTAAATCCATCCGCATCTAAACCAGCAGGTCCATCAATACGACTTAATAATTTACCTGCACTATTGGCTGCTTCTTCCCATGTAATACCCGAACCATCACTGAAAGCCGGACTAGCCGCCATAAGAGTTGCTTGCGCACGAACAGCTTCCATGATACGTCCACTCAAACGACCAGCCATAAACACACCGTTTACACGATCATAATGAGACACTGTGACCCCCATGCTAGCATATTTAGACGGTATTTCATCTGCAGTGTGTACTTTATAGTCTAAAGCAAGCAATTCAATAGCATCATCACAATCTTGTAACAATTGTTCCATACATTCAGCATAGGTGTTACGAGGTTGGCTAAAATCGGATCCGATGCCTTCCGAAGCTAATTTGATTGGCACACCTAATAATACTCCGTCAGGACTTATTCCACCATGAGCACGCAATAAGTAATACATAAAGATTGCCCGTAAGCCTAAAGCCTCACCTCGATAATGATCAATAAACATAGTTTGGATATTTTCATCAAGAGCAAAGGTGACATTATCTAAATGTTCTAAAAACAGATTAATGTATTGAATGGCATTAAAACAGCTTTTCCATTGCGAGGTCGGGTCATTTTGCGAAGTCCAAGCCCCAGTAGCCATGGCACGCCAAGTATTACTGTTATCATTCGATACAGCATCGTCTGTTGCCACATCACTGGTTGGCGAAGTATTATATGGTAATAAAATATATGCATTACCTAATACGCCAAGAGCATAGCTTGGATCATTTTCCATAGCATCGATATCCCGGTTGTTCTCGATGGCAGGTTCGAGCAAGTCATCGCAAGCTACGGCGGCGAACAACGGGAGCAGGACTAAAAGTTTAAATATATGTTTCATACTTCTTGTTTCGTTTATGGATTAGAAAGTAACCTTAACACCTAAATTGTAGAAACGGGTCTGTGGGGCAGAGCCGATATTTCTTTCCAGTAGTTCACGTTCGGGAGCAATGGTCAGCAGGTTCGAACCGCTTACGTAGATTGACGCTTCTTTCAAAAAGGTCTTTTGCAGCAGGCGTTTCGGGAAGTCGTAAGTCAGTTGTACTTTCGCCAGGTCGAACCGGTTGGTCTTGTAGAGCCAGAACGTAGAGTTGCGGAAGTTGTTGTTTCCGTCTAAGGTAGTCAGACGCGGATAGATAGCCGTTGCGGCTGTTTCCGGTGTCCAGCGTCCGCGGACTACTTCCGAATACTTGCCTTCGCCATATACCCAATAATAGGAATCGCTCTTAAAGGCATGACCGCCGAAACCGCCTGTACCCAAAGCAAAGAGGGTAAGGTTTTTCCATTTGGCAGTGAAGTTAATGCCCAAAGTAAACGGAGAGCCATACCAGCCGCCACGTCCCAAGTAGACTTCATCGTTGGTATCAATCACGCCGTCACCGTTCTGGTCTTTGTACTTCAAGTCACCCGGACGTACTGTTCCACCAAAATTCTGAGTCGGCGAATTAGCTATATCCTCTTCATTCAGGAAAAAACCTTCGCATTCCAGTCCCCATACACCATCAACAGCTTTACCGGTACGGTTCTGGTATGCATAAGCGTAATTTTCGTCCCGTTGGGTAGCTTCTGTCTTGTAATAAGTTCCGGTTACGCCTAACGAGAGGTCAGCTTCGCCTACTTTCTTATTGAAATTTACTGCAAAGTCGAATCCTACACGCTTGTTGTTATTGAAGTTTACATACGGAATAAACGAAGCTTCAGGATAATAAGTCGAGAAATAGCTTGGGAAAATGGTACTCGGTTGAACAGGCAGACCTTCTGTCGAATTAACAAAGAAGTTGGCATCTGCCGTTATTAACCGATTCCATAATGAAGTACGGAGACTGACTGTCAACTCTTTTCGTTTGATAAAGCTTAATTCATCGTTTGATCCACGTAATGAATTTGTTGAATGCAAATTAGTCGTTTCTTGCCATCCCCACCAAGCACCATTGGATTGGTTGTAGTTACCTACATACATATAATAGTTAGCCAAGTCTATGTCTTGGTGCAAAATACTTCCCGATACGCCTAACATCAATTCATCTACTACCGAAGAGTTTTTCAAGAAATCTTCCTGATGCAGTTTCCAGGCAAGGGTCAGTGCCGGCGAGAAAGCATTGCGGTGTCCTTCTGCCAGTTTGGCTGAATGTACAGCAGCTCCGCTAAACTCGGCATAATACTTACCCATATAGTTGTAGCCTACCTGAATGCCTAAGTTGGCATTGCTGGTACGGTGGTAAACCGTCGAATTGGTCTGTTGATAGCCGTTCACCAGCAGCATGGCAGACAGGTTGTGCGCCTTGTTGATGGTGGTGTGGTAGTCAAAGTGAGCAGACATAGAGATAGTCTGGTTGTCTGTACTGCCACTGATGGTTTGCACACCGGTCTTTTCATCCGTTCCTTCATAACCTAAACTGGTAATGACTCCTGTGCCGTTATAGTCCGACCACGTCGGGGTATAGATGCGGTAGGTATTATTGAACGAGGTGTTGTAGCTGGTGGCATAGTCTACCGCAAACTGGAAGTGGAACGAAAGTCCTTTCAACAGTCTATGCAGGTCGAAGTCAATACCCGTGTCGAACTGGAACTGGCGGCTGGTGTATTTGTTGTAACCGGCAGCATAGTAGTCGGCAAAGATATTGCGTTGGTCAATCTGGCTTCCAGCAAGGAACATCCCGTCGAAGATGTTGCTGTTTACACCCATCAGTTCCAATGCGGAGAGGGCATTGGGGTCAATGTAACTCAGCGGAACCAGCGGTGCGAAACGGTTGGGACGCATGCTGGCTGCTTCCGTCCAGTAGTCGTAGGTTTCTCCTTCTTCTGTCTCGTAAGTGGTACGCCCCGAACGTATGTCGTAGAACGTAGCATTGGCATTGGCATACGCCTTGATGTCATCGTTGATGGTGACGTCTACGTTACCGCGGATATTCAATCGGCTGGTGTAATTCTTGGCGGCTTCACCGAAGTTGAAAATGTCATTCTGCCGGTAATAACCTACGTTGGAGTAGAAACGCGCCCGTTTGTTACCGCCCGAAAATTCAGCGGTCACATCGCTACGGTTGTACGTCTTCTTCAGGTAATCCGACGAATAATAGTCCAAACTCGGATAACGGTACGGATTGGTACCCGACCCGTAGTTGTAGATATCCTCGGCACTGTATAGCGGATCCAGTCCGTCGTTGGCACGCGCCTCGTTATACAAGGTCATGTATTCTGCCGAACCCAAATACTTGGGATATCCTTTCGGTACATAAAATCCCGTATTGGCACGTACATCTATCTGCAATTTTTCTTGGTATTTGCCACGTTTGGTGGTGATGTAAATCACGCCTTTCGCTGCCCGGCTTCCGTAGAGCACTACAGCCGATGCGCTTTTCAGGAAGGTTATCTGTTCGATTTCGGTCGGCAATACGTTATTGGCATCGCGAGGTACTCCGTCTACCAATACCAAGTAACCGGCATTGTCGCCGTCCATGCCCCATAATGAGTTGCCGTTCCAACCGCCGACATAGCCTTGCAGGTTATCCAGACTATACGTGGCATAGTTCTTTTCGTTCACTTGCTCCATGTTGATTACTGAAACGCCTCCCAACAAATCGTCCTGTGCCACCTTGCGGAACGCTACTTGTACAGACGGGTCTGTGGTCTGAAGTGAGTCAGTCTCATTTGCTTCTGCTGTCTGTGCTCCAATACTTTGGTAAGCAGGAAGCAACCCTAAGGCAGCCGCAAATAAAATGAATCGTGTATATGTTATTTTCATTTGTTTTTTTGTTTAATGTTATACATCTTGCTGCAAGTCACAATTACCAACCCGGATTCTGGTTAAGTCCTTCATACAGGTAAGTATCATCGTTTTTCAGCGGGAACCAATAATGCTTCGATGTGAAGTTGCGGGTCAAGATTACTTCTTCACGCCAGTTACGCACTTCGGCATCTCTCGGGTCGTTTTCGGTGTACCATTCATCGCTTTCCACCCGGTCGAACTCTTGTGAAGTCTTGACGTTGTACGGATATTCGGTCAGCAGCAGCCACCGTTGGAGGTCGCAGAAGCGGAAACCTTCGAAAGACAATTCTACGGCACGTTCACGACGTACTTCATCCATAAAAGTTTCTTTGTTGCTCGTCAAGTCTGCCGGTACATGATCCATGTGGACGCGGTCGCGCAAGCGGTTGATAGCATCTTCAGCCGTTAGGGAACAATTGCCTGCCTTCCCGGTGGCACCGTTGATGGCGGCACAAGCTTCGGCATACATCAGGTAAATGTCTCCTAAGCGCATATAAGGAACATACATTTGTAAACTGTGGTTGTAGTCCATCATCTTGTCATAGGTGTTGACTGTATGAGGCGACAGTTTTTGAATGAAATAACCCGTACGGCTTCCTGTATTATCGTTTCGTACGTTTCCACCTGTATATAGTTGGCTGTATTTGTACTGTGCCATATCGGCACCAACTGAAGCGTTGATATATTCAAAACCATCAAATACAATGTCATGATAGAAACGCGGATCACGGTCACGGAACGGATGGGTCGGGTCGAAACCGCTGCGCGGGTCATCCAACGGATATCCGTTTGCCATGCCATACAGGTTCACGTAATTGGCGGTAGGCATATGGATGATGTTGTCATCAGGAACGATTCCTCCTTTCGGTCCGTAAGTCTTGGCAGCCTGATACGGAGAAATGTTGATGCCAAATGCCGGACCACGGAAGATGGCTTCTACCGACCCAGGAAGTTCCCAGTTTTGTCCGGTTGTATAGAAAATGTCGCTAAAGCAACTGGTAGCGGTAGCAGAACGTTCATGATTGTAGATGTCATCGTATTCAAATTGTGCCAGCGCATATTGAGTCTGACCGCTTTCTACCAAATTCAGCAGTTCACCGAAGGCTTCGGCTGCTTTCTGGCAATAGTCGGTGTTATAGCTGTAGGTCATGGCACCTCCCGTTTGCGCACCATGTTCCATCAGCGGACTGCCTGCCCATAAATAGGTCTTGCCCAAATAGCCCAATGCCATGATTTTGTTGATACGCAAGTCGTTTTGTCCGGCTGTGTGTGAACCGGCTGTGGTGCTTTCCCAGTCAATCGGGAGCAAGTTTGCTGCCTGGCGGAAGTCTGCTGCCGCTTTGTCTGCCGCTTCTTGGAAACTTAAACGAGGCAGGGTTAGGCCTTCCGATTCCAGAACTTGGTCGATGTAGGGAAGTCCTCCCAAATACTCCATTAATTCGAAGTGCCACCAAGCACGGAAAAAATACAACTGTCCGGCTATCAGGTCGCGTTCTTCTTGAGTGGCACCTACCATTTGGTCTAAGTTTGCCAGACCCAGGTTGCACTTACGGATGCAATACCAAGCGTGCGGCCATAAGCGATGGTTCATACGGTCGTTTGAGGTAGGGTCGCAATCACGGTTGGCATCCAGCCAGCAGCCATCTTCTCCCATACCCCCGGCTTGCCATGCCCAAAAGTTACCCAAATCCACTTGATGAGTCATGTGCCAGTCTGCATTGGTGTTCATGATTTCATCGTCTCCCCAGTTGAAGGAAGTTGTCCAATAGCAGTTGGTTTTATCAGGGATGCAGTTGTAAATTTCTTCCACAAAACCTTGAAAATTATTGAAGTTTTGAAAAGCCGCAGTCGCATCAACAGTGGTGTCCGGGTCTTTGTCCAAATAATCCTCGCAAGAAGTGACGCCCAACGCCAAGGTGAACAGGCTGCTATAGAATAAGGTTTTATATCGTTGTTTCATACGTCTCTGTTTTTATAATGTGAACTTAATACCTAAATTGAAACGTTTCATGGTGGGATAAGCACCTTGGTTGCTGGCTCCCGAGAAGTTCGATTCACGGTCGTCCGGCATACGGGTCCATACCCACAGGTTGTTGCCATTGAGGAATACCTTCAGGTTGCGGATGCCTAACTTTTGTACCCAGCCTCCATCGAATGTATAGGCGATTTCTGCATTCTTCAAGCGGATAAACGAACCGTCATACAGGTTTTGCGTACCGGTATTGTAACTCGGCGTGGTTACGAAACGAGGGACGGTTACTTCCGGGTTACTTTCGTCTTTCGACCACCATGTACCGGTATCGTATACGGTGTTTAACTGACCACTGAAACTAGTCAAGGTTACATCACGGGTTACGTTAGTCGCTCCATAGAACTGTACGAAAGCACTGAATCCCTTCCATTCGAAACCGACTGTTGCACTGTAGGTGTTCTGCGGAGTGCTGGAATAGCCATAAGGTGCACTGTCTTGTGCGTCAACCACACCGTCGGCATTGAAGTCAACAATGTAATAGTCGCCCGGCAATTTCTGGTTTTCGTTGGTATCATGCTGGGGGCTACCGTAAATCTGGTCGTAGTTTTGCATAAAGCCGGCATCGATGTGTGCATGCGATTGACCAATGCTGTAACCGGCTTGTTTTTGGTAAGCGGGTTTCAACAACGGATCGTCGCGCCGGATGATTTCATTTTCGGCATGAGTCATATTGAAGTTACCCCACAGGCGCATCTGGTTTTCGAAAACCTTGTTGACACGCAGTTCCAATTCATAACCACGGGTTTTTACTTCACCCAGGTTGGCTGCCGGAGCGTCCATACCGAAATAGAAGGGGACAGCTCGGTCGCCCGAGGTAACGATGATATCGGTACGCTTGTCGCGGAAAACTTCCACCGTACCGGCAAACAGGCCGTTTAAGAATGAATAGTCAATACCGAGATTGAATTTCTTCACCGTTTCCCAGTGGATATCCGGATTACCTACGGTTGCTTCCCGATACCAAGTATAGGGGCTGATGGCTTGGTTCAGTGCCATCGGAGTAGCACCATTTGTTCCTCCACCCATTGCCCATGTACTTAAATACAGCCAACGGTCGGTTACGTTATCGTCACCGATTTCACCATACGAGGCACGGATTTTCAGCATATCCAGCCATTTCTTCGAGAAGTTCATAAATTTCTCTTCCGATATCATCCAGCCAATAGCGCCCGAATTGAAAAAGGCAAAACGGTATTCGGGAGAGAATTTCTCCGAACCGTTATAAGCGCCGTTGTATTCAAAGAAATACTTGTTGGCGTAATTATAGGTGCCGCGGAACGCCCAGTCTTCACGGCGGTTCGGGATGATGCTACCGGTAGCGGTTTCCTGCCGGCTGAACAATCCCATGGCAGTTACATTGTGGTCGCCAAATTCGCGTGCCCAGTCCAACTGCACTTGGTAATTCATGTTACGTTGGGTAGCATTGTTGTCTACTTCACCGCCACTGTTCGTCCACATAATCGGATCTTGTGGGTCAAAACCGTTTCCATCGTATTCTGCTGTCCGATAAGAAACAGCACCTGTAGCCGGATCAATCCATTTTTGAATAGGATCATTATATAAGTCGTTTACACCCCGATTGATTTCCACAAATACGTTGTCCCACGACACCATGGCACGGGCACGCAGACCTTTGGTAATAAAGCTCAAGTCTTGTTCCAAAGTAAAGTCGGTATTGATGCGGGTGGTAGTGGTATTCATTGTACCAGCCGTAGCCAAGTTGCGGGCTGAGTTTGAAATGTTCGTATTATCGGGATAGTATCCCCATGTACCATCCGAATATTGCGGCATGAACACATCGGGCGGAGTATTGTAGGCACCTGCCCAGTATTGTGCCACACCCCAGTCGGACGAATTGGTATAACCCCATGGAGTTTTCTTCGCCCCATTTGAACCGGCGATGTTTACTTTCAAAGTGGTGGTTTTTGTCAATGAAAAGTCCAGGTTGCTACGTACGTTGATACGGTTGTAACCGAATCCCGAACTATACCCGCGTCCGTTGTCCTTTACGTCGAACAGGTCACCTTCGTGTAGGAAGTCCGCTCCCACATAGTATCTTACAAATTTGGTACCGCCGCTTACGCTTAGGCTGGCATTGTAAGACATCGTGTAATCTTTAAACAATTCGTCTTGCCAGTCGATGTTGGGGTAACGTTCGATATCAGCAATGCTGGTGCGGTAGCGGTATTTGTTGATTTCCGCTTGCGGCGTAATGAACTCCCAAGAAGCAGGACTGACAGCCAATTCATGCTCTACGGCGATGTTGCGCATCATCAGAGCGTCATACGAATCGAGCTTGTTCGGCAATTTCGAGGGTACTTTCATGGTAGCTTGTGCCGACACGTCGATTTGTGCCTTACCTTCCTGTCCGCGTTTGGTCGTAATCAAGATAACACCGTTCGCACCTTTCACACCGTAAACGGCGGTAGCCGATGCGTCTTTCAATACCGAAATAGATTCTACGGAGTTGATGTCGACCGAACTCATCGGACGTTCGATACCGTCTACCAATACCAGCGGCGAACTGTTGTTCCACGAACTGGCTCCACGGATAACGATTTGCGGCTCTTCTTCACCAGGCAGACCCGAGCTGGCTGTAGTGATTACACCTGGCAGGTTACCAGTCAATGCGGCACCAATGTCGGACACACCACCGGCACGTTGCAGGACATCACCTTTAGTCTGCGTGATGGCACCTACCACCGATTCCTTTTTCTGTTGGCCATAACCTACTACTATGACTTCTTCCAAAATTTCAGAATCATCTTCCAATGTGACTGCCATAATCTTATTTGGAGTCACTTTTATCTCTTTAGTTTTCATACCGATGTATGAGATGACTAATACGGTATTGGCATTAGGTACTGTAAGTTGGAATCTGCCGTCCAAATCGGATATTGTACCTATCGAATTGTTGCCCTTTACAACAATAGACGCACCAATGACCGTTTCTCCATTCCCGTCAAGTACCACACCTTGCACGGGTATCCCTTGCTGTGCCCATAATGGCAAACTACTGAACAGCATCAGTAAAAACAGGAAAGGAATCTTTCGAATGTTTCTTTTTTGGTTTTCCATTAATTCTTAGTTTAAAGTTAATATTAGTTCTCTAACCCTAGCGTTGCTTTTATTTTAACGGGAACGCTTTAGCCGTCATCATAATAAACACTCCATGTATCCATACCTTTTTATATTAATAGACTTCTTCTATCCTCGGTGAAGAAAGAAAACTGTTTGGGAGAATTTGCGTTTTTCATACTTAAATTAATGATATTTTTTCCTATTTTTGAATTACAAATATACGATTTTTGTTTGAATATACTTATCGCGTATCCATCATTTCTTGTTGCGTATGTTACATCAACCAGCCCGAATGTTACATTTTTTATCAGAAACCGTACATTTATGCTATACAACATATTCAAAACAAGAAAAGCAAAAGTTTTAATTAATCTTTCATGAAAAACGGAATACAATAAAAAAAGCATAAAGATACATTGGGAGAAAAAAGGTATATAAATGGACATAAAACGTGGACAAGATGCCAAAAACTCAAGCATGAAGGCATCATCAAAAAGTGAATGCAAAGCCGAACAACAGGAGCAACTTTGCGTATCAGAAGTATCTGATTACTGAAACAGTACGACTATTTAATAAGAGCCTGTTTAAATTTTCCAATTAAGTAATATTATCAGCTTCCCTTTGAGTTTGTTTCCGGTCTGTTTTCCCGTTTTTACTCGTCAGATAGCCCGCTATCCTCCTCGTAAAAACAGAAAAACATCCTCAAAAACAATTCTCAAATCGAAACCGAGCAAAATTTAAACAGGCTCTAAGATACTTTGGGGTTTATTATAAAGACCATTTTACCTTGAAAAGATAAGGCTATATCTCGTTTTTTCGTATCTTTGTCGGACACAGTGTACGAATATAAAACGAAATAAAGAGTATGTCAATACCAGTAGAAAAAAAATACAGACTTTGTTAGGCGATTTGGGAAACGACAGTGTAGATCGTAGCATTTCGGCGACCAACACCGACAAGTTCGGCCAAGCCATTTGTTTTTGCGCATTTGCACAAGTATAAATGAAGATGAAGGCACAAATGAGACTATAAAAATAAAAACGCTTTGACCGTTCTATTGAAAATCTCCAAGTCTCCATATATTAAACGAAAAGCACTATTGGATCTGGTTGATGTTTCAAAAGCAACATTAGAGCGCATTATTAAACGATTGTCTTCTGAACCTTTAAATCTGATTGAATGCCAAGGCTCTTTAAAAACAGGCGGCTATGTGCTGACTGAAAAAGGTAAAGCATATTTGGAAACATTGAAATAAACTTATTCGATAAGTCTTATGAGCAGTAATTTTATAACAAATAAGGAAAAATTCTTGTCTGATATTATCAATGGCATCTTACCCAAAACAAATGCCGTAGATATACTCGTAGGCTATTTCTATTATTCCGGTTATATTCAGTTGTCTGAAAATCTAAAAGACAAGCAGATAAGAATATTAGTCGGATTAGATGTCGATTTACAAATATCTAAGCATATTCAGGAGGTTGAAGCCATTAGAAACGGATTGGTTTCGCGCAGCATCATCAAGGAAGAATACTACAAACAATTTGTCAATATATTTAATGATTCGGATTTTCTGGATACGGCTGAAAAACTGGAACAGTTCACCATGTTTTATGGGAAGATTTTGGATGGAACGCTTGAAATCCGTAAGACAATCGAACCGTGCCATTCCAAAATGTATCTGTTTGCCTATAATGATTTGATGAATGAGGGTGGAGAACTGCCTGGCGTTTTAATCACAGGTTCCAGCAATCTTTCCTATCAAGGTTTGAAAGGACGTTTGGAACTTAATGCCCGTTTTAATGACAAACAGGATTACGATGAAGGGAAACAAATCTTTGATGAGTTATGGGAAAATTCTGTCGTAATTGTAAATAAGAATAATCTGGATGAATGGAACGATAAAGTAATGACCCATATATGGTATGATAAGATTTACTCTCCCTATCTTATGTATATAAGAGTTCTTAAAGAGTATTTCAACATACCGACTACGAATAATATACTAACCCCACATGATATAACCGAAGGAAAATATTCAAATTTGAGATACCAAACGGATGCTGTGCAAATGGCTTTAAACTCATTGAATAACCATAATGGAGCCATTATTGCAGACGTCGTCGGATTGGGTAAAAGTGTGATTGCCTCTACCATTGCCCGTAATTTGAAGTTGCGGACTATTATCGTGTGTCCTCCGCATTTGTACAAGCAGTGGGAAGGTTATCGTGATGAGTTCGGATTTACGGGCACCGTATTCAGTGCAGGGAAAATAGAGGATGCCATTTTACATTATCAAGAGCTGGTCAAAGATGGCGAGCAGTTTTTAATAATCATAGATGAAGCCCATCGTTTCCGTAACGAATATACACAGGACTATGCTTTACTCCACAACCTGTGTTCCGGTAATAAAGTCTTATTACTTACGGCCACTCCGTTCAACAATCAGCCGGCAGATATTTATGCGTTGATTAAATTGTTTCAGATTCCTTCTCGCTCTACTCTCAAAACGGTAGAGAATTTGGGGGCGTCATTCAAGGACTTGATAGACAAGTACAAGGCCTTGCGGGAAGCGCAAAGAGCGAGTAAAACGACTGATGAAGAAATAAAGACGGAAGTCAACAGCATTGCCAGGAAAATCCGGTCTATTATCAGTCCGTTGGTCGTTCGTCGTTCCCGTCTGGATTTACAAGGCATCCCGGAATACGCCGAGGACTTGAAGCAACAAAATATCCAGCTGGTATTACCGAACGACCCGATAGAATTGGAATATGATTTAAGTGAGTTGAAGGATTTGTATAAATCTACTC
The DNA here is from genome assembly GCA_900544675.1 of uncultured Bacteroides sp. GTDB lineage: Bacteria > Bacteroidota > Bacteroidia > Bacteroidales > Bacteroidaceae > Phocaeicola. The sequence continues at coordinate 66,771 of UQVZ01000003.1, read as the reverse complement.
TTGACAGAATCAATAAATCAGAAGGGGACAGTGAAGCTGTTTATCGTTTTAAGGCGGCACGTTATTCTCCGGCTCTTTATATACATAGAGAGTTAAAGGATAAACTGGCAAAAGAGCTCGAAGAAAAGACTGGAGTCAAATTCAATCTTTTGATTGGACGACAAACTAATATCTCAAAATTCATGCGCCATTTGTTGGTAGCTCGTTTTGAAAGTTCTGTTGCAGCATTTAAAGCTTCATTGGGATATATGATTCAGTCGTCCGAGCAAATGCTTCGATGGATCGAGAAACGGCATAAGATTCCTGTATTCAAGAAAGGAAACTTGCCGGATGTTGATGACTTTTATGAATCAAGTAATGACGGCATGGCTGAGATAGAAGAACTCTTCGATAAATATGAAGCTCGGGGATTCTTCGAAATAGACATGAAATATATCAAAGACGATTTTGTAACAGATGTAGAGTCAGATATTCAGTTGCTGAAGAATCTGCGTGAACAGTGGTTTGGCAAAGATAATACGGTTAAGTCCGACCCAAAATTGGAGTCATTTATTCGTATAGTCCGTAAGCAGATGGATAATGAACCCAATCGTAAACTGATCGTATTTTCTGAGTTTGCTGATACTGTGAATTATTTGGGAGAAGCATTAGCAAAAGCCGGGCTTCCTGTCATGAAATATACTTCTGCTGATGCTACTTCGGTTAACAAAGACCGTATTCGTGCAAACTTTGATGCGGGGCTGAAACCTGCATTGCAACAGAATGATTACCACATTCTGGTAGCGACAGATGCCATATCCGAAGGCTACAACTTGCATCGGGCCGGAGCCATATTTAATTACGATATACCTTATAACCCGACCCGTGTCATTCAGCGTATCGGGCGTATTAACCGTATCAACAAAAAGGTCTTTGACGAGCTTTACATTTATAACTATTTCCCGACTGATGTAGGAGAGAAAGAAACCCGGACAAAAGAAATCTCTACCCTTAAAATGGCGATGATTCATGCCATTATGGGTGAAGATACAAAGGCTCTTACTAAAGAAGAAGAACTCCAGGCTTATTTTAAGGATAGGTATCGTAAGGAGTTTGCACGAAATGAAGAAGTATCATGGGATACTCCTTACCGTAAGTTGCTGAACAGCATGAAAGGTACAGAGGCATACGTCAAGGCTATGGAATTGCCTCATCGAGCCAGGACAGCCCGCAATACCGAAAAGCCGAGAAAAGGTGTTCTGATGTTTGGACGTAAAGGCGATGAATTCGTATTCAAGATAGGCGATATGATGACGAATCCGATAATGATTCCTGCCGAAGAAGCCGTTGCTCTTTTTGAGGCTGAAAAGTGCGAGGAGCCTGTTGATTTGAGTCACAATTTCGACACCATATACCAAAAAGTGAAAACTTCCTTATTCCGTAGTGACGTAATAGAACGAAATGAAAAAGACCTTATCAACGCATTGGCAAAAGTAAAGGTTCTGATAAAAAATCAACTGTTGTCCAAAGACTATCTGGCGGATTTGGTTCAAGTCATTAAAGCCGATGCATTGTCTGGGTATGAAATAAGATATATCAATCAGTTGACTCCAAAAGATGCCGCAAAATTACCGTTAAAGATTTCTGCCGAATATTTGGCTCGTATGATAAACAGTCAGAATAAGGTAGATGACAGTGAAGAGACATTAATATTAAGTGAAGAACTGCAATAAAAAAAGAAAATATGGAATTTAATAAAGCATACAATCGTCAAGAATTTGTCAAGTTCTTGCATAATTTCCTGCCGGATGATCTCACATACGACGAAACACCGGTCGCGTTTCGCACCAAGATGACATATAGCACACAGGCTGTAAAGTTAGGTTCGTCAGCTTCATTAGACTTGGTAGTGTACGAAGTAAGGCATACTTCCAAACACGATGCCCGCGTTTCTCTTTCCAAAGAGGCATTCCGAATGTTGTATGATGAAATGGAAGATAAGGCTTTGGTCGTCTTTGTTCCTGAAGACAATAATGATAATTATCGTTTTTCCCTGATTGAAATCACACTTAATTCCCAAAACGATTCAGCACGGATAACACGTAGCTACAGTAATCCCCGCCGATATAGTTATTTCTTGGGAGAAGGAATTGCCTATTATACACCCAACAAATACCTGAATGAAAAAGGCCGTGTAGTCAATCCCGAAGATTTACGTAGCCGTTTCTCTGTCGAGGTACTTACCAAAGAATTCTATCAGGAGTTGAGCGACTGGTATGCATGGGCTATTAAGATTATACGTTTCCCCAATAACCTTAATGACAACGCTGACGACGATAAGTTCAATAATGAGAGTGCCATCCGTCTAATAACCCGTCTTATCTTTGTATGGTTCTTGAAGCAACGGCACCTTGTTCCGGATGAATTCTTTGATGAACAATACATTGCCGATAATTTGATTCAGAATTTTAACCCACATGCTAAAATCGATTTGTTTTATAAATCAGACGAAAGCAAATATTACAAGGCAATTCTGCAGAATCTTTTCTTTGCCATGCTGAATAGTCCTATTACGCCCGAAGGCAGCAAAGAACTGTCGGAACGTCATTTCAGAAACGGACGTGGCGATTATGATAACAACAAACTCATGCGTTACGAATCCTATTTCAAGAATCCGCAACTGTTTGTCGATTTGGCTAACCGAACTGTTCCTTTCCTGAATGGCGGCTTGTTCGATTGTCTGGATGAGAAAGACAAAGACCTTTATTACGATGGCTTCAGCGACCGCGAAGCTGTAAAAAAAGCATTGATAGTGCCTGACTATCTCTTCTTTGGCGAAGAAGTCGGAAAGAATATAGACCTTTCAGAGTGGTATGGCGATAAGAAAAAGAAAAAAGTATCGGCTCGTGGCATTATTGACATTCTGAAACGGTACAACTTCACCGTCGAGGAGAATACACCGTTTGATCAGGAAGTATCGCTCGACCCGGAACTGTTGGGTAAGGTTTTCGAGAACCTGTTGGCCTCTTACAATCCCGAAACGCAGACCACGGCCCGCAAACAGACCGGTTCGTTCTATACGCCGCGCGAGATTGTGCAGTATATGGTTGATGAAAGTCTGGTGACCCATCTCAAACGTACCGTAGGCGATGAATTGGAGGAACAATACCGTCAGTTGATGCAATATACCGATGCAGAGGTTTCTCTGACCGAAGACCAGCGGAAACAGATTATGCAATCGCTCTACAATTGCAAGGTGCTCGACCCGGCTTGTGGTTCGGGTGCTTTCCCTATGGGCATGCTGCAACAGATGGTGCATATCCTTAGCCGTATCGACCCAGACAATACACAATGGAAGGATATGATGCTCAAAGTGGCCATTGACGAAACATCGGAAGCCTATCGTACGGCATCATCGGACGAACGTAAGGAAATCATTGATGATATTGAACGCAGTTTTGATGAGAGCGTCAATCGTCCGGACTATGCCCGTAAACTTTATCTGATTGAAAATTGCATTTATGGTGTCGATATCCAACCGATCGCCATTCAAATCAGTAAATTGCGTTTTTTCATCTCACTGGTTGTCGATCAAAAAACGAATGACAATCCGACTGAGAACTTCGGCATCCGTCCGCTTCCGAATCTTGAAGCCAAGTTTGTGGCAGCCAATACGCTGATTGGCTTACAGAAGAAAGATGCCTCTTTATTTGACAGTGATGCCATAAAAGCCAAAGAGAGGGAATTGAAAATCGCTAAACATAAAATATTCGGAGCGAAGACGGTACGCACCAAGCGTAAGTATCGTCAGCTTGTCAATGATTTGCGTCTCGAAATTGCCAAAATGTTGGAAGATTGCGGAGCCGTAGGAAATGCTGAGGCTCAACAATTAGCTTCCTGGGATATGTTTGATCAAAACGCTTCTTCGCCTTTCTTTGATTCCGATTGGATGTTTGGAGTAAAGGATGGATTCGATATTGTTATTGGGAATCCACCATTTGGTGCTAAATTCTCTATAGAAGAAAAAGCTTACTTTAAATTAAACTATAAATATCAGAATTATCAGCCTGAAAGTTATTTGTTTTTCCTTGAAAAAGGAATTTCAATTACTCATTACAAAGGAATTATTGCATATATTATACCTAATACATGGTTAATAAATTTAAAACTTGTAAGAATACGACAATATATTTTCCAAAATAAGTCGGTTTTAGCTATTTCTCATTATCATAATTCCGTATTTGATGCTGTAGTTGATACGGAAGTCGTATTTATAAGAAATTATAAAGCCCTTAATAAATATGTCACTATATATAACCATACACATAACTTTACACAGCTTCTTTATCAAGATCAAGAACAATGGGCGTTGTTGGATGGTGCTCCAGTAAATATTTTTATTACACCTCAAGACAAATCTATCATAAATAAGATAGAAAGTGAGAATGAGAATTTAACACATTATGTAAATATTTATGCAGGGCTTGTACCCTATGAAGAAGGGAAAGGTACACCTCCTCAAACTCGAGATATGATGCAATCTAAAATATATAATTCTTCATATCAGGTAGACTCTACATATAGAAAAGTAATAAGAGGACGTGATATAAATCGATACGTTAATAATTGGAAAGGTGATAGATGGATTAAATATGGTAAGAATCTTGCAGCACCTCGAAAATCTGAAATTTTTGATAACCCTAAAATTATTTTACGACAAACTGGAGATTCTATTATTGCAACATATGATATCGATAAATTTGTTTGCCTAAAGAATACACATGTCATTAATTCCAAAGGTAAAACAAATTTATTATACATATTGGGCTTATTGAATTCTAAGTTAATTAATTATTATTTCAGATATTTAAATCCAGAAACAGGAGAGGCATTGGCAGAAGTAAAAAAAGAGGTTGTAGGAAAATTAAGAATTAAGATTACAGACAATAGGCAATCAATTATAAATCTTGTGGATATGATCTTAACAACTAAACGCTCTGACCCAAATGCAGACACTTCATTAGAAGAGCGTCAAATTGACCGATTAGTCTATCGTCTTTATGGTCTAACCTACGACGAAGTGTTGATTGTCGATCCTCAAACCTCAATTACCCGTGAGGAATATGAAAGAACCAAATTGGAATAATAGTGACAAGGATAATGGTATAATTTGCTTATGTAACTAAAAACGTATGGAGGATTATTTGGTACGATGATTCTTTGGCATCAGGTGAATACAAATATTTAGACGTTAATCCGTTAATGATAAATGCTATATATTTAGGATACAAATGTCCGGAAAATATTAGGCAAGGAATTATTCATCTCAAAAAAGGGAATCCTCATATTCTCTATTCCAAGTACAACCTTCTAAAGAAAATTTTTATAAATTATCAGCAAATGAATTGTTATGACCCATTTAGCAAACATAGATACAGATTACGCCTCTTGGATTGAGGAACTCAGTCAGAGGTATAAGCATAGCCAGATAAAGGCGGCAACCCATGTGAATAGTGAGATGCTGCAATTTTATTGGTCGTTGGGAAAGGATATTGTGACGCTTCATGCGGAGAGCCGATGGGGCGAAAAATTCCTTGTAAATTTAAGCTCGGACCTGCGTGCCAAACTTCCGGGTGTAAAGGGACTTTCGGAAACAAGTATAGGATACGCCAAAAGATTTTATATACTTTATAATGAGTGGTTTACAATTCACCCCCAACTTGGGGGTGAATTACAGGACAGCGCCATTTGGCATATTCCTTGGGGGCATCACAAATATATCATAGACAAATGTTTCAACGAGCCTGAAAAAGCGATGTTCTTTGTGCAAAAGACACTTGAAAACGGTTGGAGCCGGAATGTCCTTCTGAACTTTATGGACACAGACCTTTACGAACGGCAGGGGAAAGCCATTACCAACTTCAAGGTGTCACTGCCTGTTCCTCAAAGTGAACTTGCGCAGGAAATGACCAAAGATCCGTACAAATTCGACTTCCTTACAATGACGGAAGGATATCGTGAAAAAGAATTGAAAGATGCGCTGGAGGTGAATATCCGCAATTTCCTTTTGGAACTTGGAACGGGCTTTGCCTATATGGGGCGCGAATACCGCCTTCTGATAGGGGAGACTGAAAAGTTTGTAGATATGTTGTTCTATAACCTGAATTTGCGTTGCTATGTGGTTGTCGAAATAAAGACAGGAAAGTTTGAGTCAGAATATATCGGACAATTGGGAACTTATGTCGCTGCCGTGAACCATCTGCTGAGAAAAGAAATTGATAATCCTACGTTGGGCCTTTTGATATGCAAGTCTAAAGACAATGTGCTGGCTAAATATGCCTTGGAATCATCCAATCAGCCGATAGGCATTTCAGAGTATGAATTGTCTAAACTTTATCCGACTGACTTTAAGGGTACGTTGCCGAGTATTGAAGAGATAGAAAATGAATTAAAATAATTAGTATGAGCAGACTGAGTGATTTATACAAAGCTATGGAAACCCTTCAGAAGGATTTACACGATTTCCCGCACATTTCTTGCAGATGTCACAAATTTTTCTGAACTTTACGATAAAGTTGTGCATACATCGGTTTGAATTTAATGTTTTGAATATCATTTAATTACTAAAAACAAGCAATATGTACAACTTTTTATCTGTCATTTTATTAACGTTCTAATTCAACCAACGGGGATGGAATATAACCAACAGGGGCTTGACGAATATCTCCGTCAGTGTGAGCCGGAACAGAAAGAACTTGGTAGGGCCTGGCAAACTGCCATCGGTCTGCAAAAAGTAGATGGACTGACTCCCTCGGAGTATCTTATCGAAACTGCCCGAAAGAATATCGACGGCGAAATAACACTCAAAGAAGCCAAACTGCTTATTGACGGATATTATCAGTCCAAACAGGCCCGTCAGGAAACAACCGAAGACAGAACTAATATCCGGCAGGAACGTGAATTCAGCTATGCCAACATGGGCGTGGATGAAGCCATACGCCACATCACCCGATTCTGCTCAAACTTATGGCAGATACATGCTTTCGGCGAGGGGAACACCCGTTCCACGGCTGTGTTTATGATAAAATACTTGCAGACATTGGGCTTTAAGGTGACCAATGATGTCTTTGCACATAACTCCTGGTACTTCCGCAATGCGCTGGTAAGGGCTAACTACAATGATATAGCAAACGGGATTTCAGAAACAACTGTTTTCCTGGAACGTTTCTTCCGTAATATGCTGCTTGGTGAACAACATGCACTGAAAAACCGGGAAATGCACCTTGACTGGCAAGGAGATGGCGATGTTCAAAGTGCAAATAATGACATCCAAAGTGCAAATAATTCTCCGGAACTGCCTCCAAAGTGCAAAAATTGCACTTTGGAAGAGATTGCTGTCATAAAACTGATTAGAAGGAACCCTTATTTAACACAAAAGGAATTGGCTGCTGAAATCGGTAAATCGGAACGGACTGTAAAATCCATTACGGTGCGACTGACGGCGAAAGGAGTTATGCTCCGGACAGGAGGAAGACGGAACGGACATTGGGAAATAAATGCTGACGATTAAAAACCATCTATTATGAACGGCAATAAAAAACAACGCATCGTATGGCACGATGACAATATCATAAACGTTGCTGGGTTGCTCATATACTATGTTCAGCCGGTTGCTCAAGCAAAAGGAGGAAGCATCGGATTTGATTGCAAGTGAAAATCTGAATGAAAGAGAAGCCAAACATTATATGGAGGTGTCTTTAAGGCGTGAATACGCCAGTGAGAAATGTATAATTTATATCTTTACATAAAATGGTGCGAGTTTTTCTGCATTCATCGTATGTATATATGTGTTTTCATGTATATAGGTGAATCCGTGAACGCACTTAGCTGCGTTTGCCTTTGCACTTAGCTGCAACCGCCATCGCACCTAGCTGCATTTGCCTTCGCACTTAGGTAACTATGAAGATGCCTTCGTGGGGCGATGAAGACATCTTCGAAAGCCAACGAAGGTGCCTTTATCAGAAAACGGTTATTCAATTCGATTAACCCTTAAATAATAGGACATACTCTTCATCTTCGAGTGAGGCTATAATGAAGACGAAAGCAAAAATGAGGCTATAAATGAAAATGACTTGACCGTTTTATTGGTTTACCTTGTCCATATCAATAAAAATTAAAAGCGGCAACCCTGACATGTGGATTGTCCGCTTGAAAGTAATAGATTTTAATGTCGCTTATGCTGCATTAAATATATCAATATTCTTATCCATATCTTTTTCACTCCATAAGAGTATATTGGTATCATAGGTTTTTAAAGCATCAATTAATTTGGATGAAGGCTTAACTCCAATATCATTTATTACGGTAAGACTTTTAAATTTCTTGCCAGTCACCTGTTCTCTATTATCTTTAACATCATTAAGGCAAAAAAGATAGCTGCTGATAGTATTTTGCCTTAATGTGTTAAATGTCTTAATAACAAGTTCTGTACTTCTTCCCGCAATCTGAAAATCAAAATTAAAGTCAAGACCAGATTTCCCTCTGACAATAAACATAGGAGTATAAGTTATACCCTTTTCATCAGCGAACGCCATTACATCTTCTGCAAATACCGATGTTATATTTTCATGGGAAAGCATATCCATGTCAGATATGCTCATTATTGCTGAAATCAGCGCATGTTTTTTTCTTGCGAAATCAGCGCCATTAGATGTAATTAATATTTCATCTTTTTCTCTTCTGACTCCATAATTGTTTATTATCTTCTGCAAATACGCTTTACGCTTTGGCGAGCGTGAAATATCTACACCTGACAACAACAAATTCCCCAATGTCTCACCGTCATCAGACAGCAGGATTTCCGTATCTGATATTTTCTTTACAAATATCTCTATATTGTCATTAAACAATCCTGTAAAAGGAGTATCAATGGCAAACCACCCGGTGCCATTGTCTTTCCTTATAGCTGTATTGTCTTTCAGCCATTGGTAATATTCGTTTATTTTATTGTCAATCCATTCCATCTAACATCATTCTGCTTGTCAACGTTATTTTTGATTCAAGATGTATTACCTCAGACATCGCATCAAGAATATTTTTCAACTCGTTGGAATAGTTATCTTCTGTAAGTTCCTTTATGGGGAAAGAGCCTTTCTCAATAGGTATTGCCCATGCGCCGGAGGGATAGTCATATACATGATAATGAACATGATTGCCTTTAATTATCATTCCGGCAAAAGGCTTAAACTTATCCGGTACATATTCATTTATAACTTCAGGGTTTTTATGTGACGCACCATTAAAGTCAAGCCTAAAAACACAAGAGCGTGTATTTTCATCTTGCGTATGCAAAGATATTTTTACTCTCATTTTCTCACTGGCACGTATTCTTAATAAGAACTCCGCATCCCTGTTTATATTGTCAGACGAAGATAGCTTTATTCTGAAATCATACGTCTTTGCAAAATCAAGGATATAAGAGTTTAGTACTTTCCCGTTTTCCACAATGACTTTAGGAACAGATAATATTCTTTCAGCTTCTTCTTGTGTAAGCATTACTTTTTTAATAGTTATACTTCGCAAATATAAAGGATTAAATATTTTAAGCCAAATATTTAACATTATTACAAGATTCTTTAACGACAACCCACGATGGCAAAAAGTCTGCTTTTCATGTATATAGGTGAATCCGTGAACGCACTTAGGTAACTTGCGGACACGACCTATTTTTTATTTTAGGTGACTAGTTGACTAGGCACTAGGAACTAGGTTTTGAATGCCATTAACAGAACTATTGGCTTTAACTCCTAACGCAGCGCAGTATACCCTCATTCCGATGCTATTCCTGAGAAATGAACCGACTGAAAATATCGGAAACGCAATGCTTCCTGCCGAGGTGCTGGATTTGTTGTCTTAACTCAAGGTATTACAACTCTTCGATTGCTACGTAAAGGCTTTTATCACCACACGGATGAATTTAGAGCCCGCTTAAACAAGAACTTAATTGTTAACTATTCATTTTTAATTGGCAAAATCTATGGTGCGTATGCAAGATTTTCTTATTTTTGTCGTTACGTAGCATAACAACAGACAAAAGAATGAAAATAATCGAACTTATCAAATCTTCGGAAAAGACCGCGTTCTCGTTCGAGATTCTGCCTCCGCTGAAAGGGACAGGCATCGAAAAGGTATATGAAACCATCGACCTGCTGCGCGAGTTCGACCCGAAATACATCAATATAACGACCCATCGGAGCGAATATGTCTATACCGAACTGGGCAACGGACTGTTCGAACGGAAACGGGTGCGCCGCCGTCCGGGAACGGTAGCTGTAGCCGCTGCTATCCAGAACAAATACGGCATCCCGGTAGTGCCTCATGTATTGTGCAGCGGTTTCACACGGGAAGACATCGAATACATGCTGCTCGACCTCCAGTTCTTAGGCATCACCGACCTGCTGGTGTTACGGGGCGACAAGGCTAAACATCAGTCGGTCTTTACACCCGAACCGGGAGGATACACCCATGCCATCGAACTGGAACAACAAATCAATGATTTCAACCGGGGAATCTTTATCGACGGCTCGCCCATCAAAGAACCCGTACATCCTTTCGGATACGGAGTGGCATGTTATCCTGAAAAGCACGAAGAGTCGCCCAATATGGAACAAGACATCTACTGGCTGAAAAAGAAAATAGAAACGGGCGCGCAATATGCCGTAACCCAGCTTTTCTACGACAACAAGAAGTATTTTGCTTTCGTAGACCGGCTTCGTGCCGAAGGCATCGACGTGCCCATCATCCCGGGCATCAAGCCTTTCAGCAAGCTCTCTCAACTCTCGGTCATCCCGAAGACATTCAAGGTAGACCTTCCGCAAGAGCTGGTGACCGAAGCCATGAAATGCCGCACCGACGCCGAAGCCGCCGAGCTGGGTGTGGAATGGTGTATCAATCAATGCCGGGAACTGATGGCACACGGCGTGCCGAGCATTCACTTCTACACGGTAGGCGCAACCAACATCGTGAGTCGTGTAGCTAAAGCGATTTATTGAACCATGTATATGAAGGACATCATCGGACAAAACGAGGCAAAGCAACACCTCCTGACGCTGGTACACGAAGCCCGTGTGCCCCACGCCATGTTGCTTTACGGTCCGTCGGGAAGCGGAAAGCTCCCGCTTGCCATTGCCTTTGCCCGCTACCTGACTTGTGACCATCCGGGCACAGACGATGCCTGCGGACACTGTCCTTCATGCCTGATGATGAACAAGCTGGCGCATCCGGATGTGCATTTTGCCTTTCCGGTAATCAAGAAGAAAAGCGGACGCGACACGGTGTCTGCCGATTACCTGGACCAATGGCGCCAACAGTTGCTGGATACCCCTTATTTTGACCTGCCGATGTGGCTGGCAAGGATCGGAACAGAAAACCAGCAGGCACAGATTTTCGTCAGTGAGAGCGACGAGATACAGCGTGCCCTCTCGCTCAAGCCTTCGCGCGGGAAATATAAAATCATGATTATCTGGCTGCCCGAGAAGATGAACGCCGAATGTGGCAACAAACTGCTGAAACTGCTGGAAGAGCCGCCTGCCCATACGGTCTTCTTGATGGTAAGCGAAGCTGCAGACACACTGATGCCGACCCTGGTAAGCCGCATGCAACGTTTCCGCCTTCCGCCGCTGCCCGAAGAAGATATAGCCAACATGCTCACCTCGCGCTATATGCTTTCTGCCGAAGACAGCCAAGAGATAGCTCACCTATCGGAAGGAAGCGTCATTACTGCCGTAGGCAACATCCGGCTAGGCGAAGAACGGCGCATGTTTTTCGAACTCTTCACCTCGCTGATGCGCCTTGCATACGCCCGTCGGTTGAAAGAACTGAAGGCATGGAGCGAACAAGTAGCCGCATTGGGACGCGAAAGGCAAAAGAATTTTCTGGATTATTGCGAACAGATGTTGCGGGAAAACTTCATCTACAATTTCCATCATCCGGAAATGAACTATATGGCACGCGAAGAAAAACAGTTTGCCGTGCGCTTTGCCCCTTTCATCAACGAACGGAACGTAACGGGCATTTTCAACGAACTGCAGGAAGCGGCAAGGCACATCGAACAAAATGCGAATCCGAAAATCGTGTTCTTCGACTTCGTGCTGAAAATTATTGTATGGTTAGTGAAAAAATAAATCATCGGTTATTTTACCTCTACAAAACGCAATGAAGAAACGCCGACTTGCAGAGATACAAATAACGAATGAATCAATATAAATAATAATAGGTAACTGATAAATGAATAAATTTATACTAAAGAACGGAAGCGGCTCGTTGTGTTGCAAGGGCTGCGGAAAACAAGATAACAAACTGAATACCTACGACTGGCTGGCGGACATTCCCGGCAATGCCGAACAGGAAGACATGGTGGAGGTGCAATTCAAAAATACCCGCAAAGGATATTACAAGAACAGCAACCACCTGAAACTGGAAAAGGGAGACATCGTAGCCGTAGAAGCCAGTCCGGGACACGACATCGGTGTGGTAACTCTTACGGGCCGGCTGGTGGCGCTCCAAATGCGTAAAGCCAATATCAAGCCTGATGCCGAGATACGCCGCATCTACCGCAAAGCCAAACCGGTAGACATGGAAAAATACCGCGAAGCCAAAAGCCGTGAACATGATACGATGATACGCTCGCGCCAGATAGCCCTAAAACTGGGTCTGCAAATGAAAATAGGTGATGTGGAATATCAGGGTGACGGGAACAAAGCCATTTTCTATTACATTGCCGATGAGCGTGTAGACTTCCGCCAACTCATCAAGGTGTTGGCTGAAGTGTTCCGCGTGCGCATCGAAATGAAACAAATCGGAGCACGCCAGGAAGCAGGACGCATAGGAGGTATCGGTCCCTGCGGACGGGAACTATGCTGCGCGACCTGGATGACTAACTTCGTATCGGTATCTACCAGCGCCGCACGCTATCAAGACATTTCGCTCAATCCGCAAAAGCTTGCGGGTCAATGCGCCAAGCTGAAATGCTGCCTCAACTATGAAGTAGATGCCTACGTGGAATGCCAAAAGCGTCTGCCCAGCAAAGAAATTACACTGGAAACAGCCGACGCTACCTATTATTATTTCAAGGCAGATATTCTGAAGGGAGAAATCACGTATTCGACCGACAAGAATTTCCTTGCCAACGAGGTGACCATCACTACCCGACGGGCATTCGAAATCATCAATATGAACAAACAGGGAGAAAAGCCCCAGAAACTGGCTTCGGACGGTATCGCGGAAACAAGCAAGCCGAAAGACCTGCTGGAGCAGGAAAGCGTAACCCGTTTTGACAAGAGCAAGAACGGCAAGAACAAGAAAAAGAAGAAAAACGCGGAAAACCGTGCGAACGGAAACAATGCACCGGAAAATACCCCGAAAGGAAACGGCGGAAACAAGCCGAACGGAAACGAAAACAAACCTGCTGCTCCTGTCGGGAAAAAACAGAAGAATAAAGGTGAACGTCCGGAAAACAAAGGCAATAACGAACCGCAAGCGGCTCAAGGCAACAAGCAGCTTCCTACCGGTCCGGTAAAGCAGGCATCGAAAAAACTGCCTGCCGTAACTGCACAAGCCAAAGCCGAGACTAAGGCTGAGAATAATAATCCGTCTGCTCCCAATGCCAACGCGGGGAGAAACGCCAATAACGAAGGAAGACGCGAACGGAATAATAACCGCAACCGGAACAACCGCCGCCCGAAAAATAAAGAAAACAACGGCGAAGGCGGAAATCCGCCTCAACAACCGCAGATGTAACTTTTCCGAGAAAAGAAAGAGAGGGTGTGTCATAACTCAAAAAACAAAAACATTTTGACACATCCTCTTTCCTCTTATCTTAACTAATTTAAAGAACCGATTACTGTAAAAAACGAAATGAAACCCTTACAACTGATTTTCCTGCTTTTCGCCTTTTCCTTGCTGGCAGGATGCGGAAACGATGCTACGGTATATCATCGCTATCACGCCGTATCCTCCTCGCAAGGATGGAAGCAGACAGATACACTGACATTCCTGATTCCTGACACCCTGAGCGGACATCAGTATGAGCTGGAAATCGGTTTGCGCCATACAGAAATGTATCCTTATCGCGACATCTGGGTGGCATTGCTCCATCCGCTGGACTCGCTTGCGCCCGACACCTTTCATCTGGAACTGGCTTCGCCGGAAGGCGAATGGCTAGGTAAAGGAAATGCCGGAAACACCTATCAATACAGCACTTATGCCGGAAAACTTACCCTGCTTCCTGCCGACACCCTGTTCCAACTGGTACAGATTATGAAAGATTCCTGCTTGAGAGGCATTACCGACGCAGGCATCCGCTTATCGCTCACGGGCGGCATCTATGCGCAAAAAGACAAATAAGAGAATAGTAAATCCCCAAAGCGAAGACCCTCCATAGCTGAAAAAAGGCAACGGAATGCCGATGACCGGCGTCAGCCCCAACACCATCCCGACATTGACAAAAAGGTGGAAGAAAAAAATACTCAGCACACTATATCCATACACACGCCCGAACCTCGTACTTTGCCGCTCTGCCAAATGAATCAACCGCCAGATAAACGAAGCAAACAGCAGGATAACCGTCACCGAACCTACAAAACCCTGTTCCTCGCCTACTGTACAAAAGATGAAATCGGTATCCTGCTCGGGCACATACTTCAGCTTTGTCTGTGTCCCGTTCAGAAAACCTTTACCCAGAAATCCTCCCGAGCCGATAGCAATCTTGCTTTGGTTCACATTATAGCCAGCCCCCGTAGGGTCGTCCTCCATACCTAGCAACACTTTGATACGAATCTGCTGGTGCGCCTCAAGCACATTGTTGAACACATATTCGGTAGAAAAGAAGAAGCCGACCGACCCAATGGTAAACAGAAGGATATAGAAATAGTTGCGGACACGTTCGTGCAAACCTAAATACAACAAATACAGACACAAGGCTCCGCATACGAAGCGTTGCACATAAACCACATTGAACGGAATGACATAAATCGAAAACAAGATACTCAATAACGTGATGCCCAGACCGAAAGAAAGTATATACGTCACCTGCTTGCGGCTCCCTTTGCAATAAGAGCTGACCAGCAATGCAGAAAAGGCTACAATCAGCGCCATGACGGAAAACTCGCCCCACGAAGTCAGCTCATCTTCCATCATGTCTCCACCAAAACGGATGCCCACAATGAAATAAATCACGGCACATACACCGGCAAACAAAATCGAGCCTGTCATTCCCTCACGATACAACACCAGAAAGAAAGCCAGGTAAACCAATGCCGACCCCGTCTCCTTCTGACACACAATGAGCACCATCGGCACCAGGATAATCGCCAATGCTACCACCATATCCTTCCAGCGGTCGATAGAAAACGTATATTCACCCATAAACTTAGCCAAGGCAAGTGCCGTGGCAAACTTGGCAAACTCGGCTGGCTGAAGGCTGACCGGTCCCAATACAATCCATGAACGGGAACCTTTTATCTCGTGCGGATTGAAAATCGTTCCGAAAAGCAAGAGCAAGAGAATCCCGTAAATCAGATAAGCATACGTATCATACAGCCGGTCTTCTATCATCAGCAAGACAAAGCCCAGCACCAGCGAACACCCAATCCACATCAATTGCTTACCTGCACGGGTGGTCAAATCGAAAAAGTTCGGGTCACCATAGTCATAACTTGCCCCGCATACGCTGAACCAGCCACACGTCACAAGAACCAGGTAGAGCGCAATGGTCCACCAGTCTACCGATTTCCACAAACTATCTTTCCTGTAAGCCATAATCTATTCTTCTGTGCTGGATATCGGAAGCCAAGGCTTCGTCTGCCTCTGTCAGCTTCCCAGTAAGGTATCTTTCTATCATCAACCTGCCGATGGGCACACCGTATGTAGCCCCCCATCCGCCGTTCTCCACATATACGGCAATGGCAATCTTCGGATTGTTCATCGGAGCAAAGCCCATAAACGCCGAATGGTCTTTCCCGTGGTTCTGCGCCGTACCAGTCTTGCCGCATACCTCGATATCAGGCAGGTTTGCCATCCGGCACGTACCGCCCAATACAGCGGAGCGCATGCCTTGTACCACTTCTTCGTAGTGCGTTTCAGACACCTTTGTATACCTGCGCTCCCGATACAACGAATCGAGCTGCTCGCCTTCCACCTGTTTCACCACATGCGGCGTGATGAAATAACCACGATTGGCTATTGTAGCCCCCAAGTTGGCTATCTGAAGCGGAGTTGCGGTAACCTCTCCCTGACCAATGGATATACTGATAATGGTCAATCCGTTCCACGAACCCCGATATGCCTTATCATAGAACTGGGCATTAGGTATCATCCCGCGCTTTTCGCCCGGCAAATCAATGCCCAGTTTATAACCGAATCCCATCGAAACCATATAATCACGCCAAGTGTTCATCGCTTTTTGCACCGACCCGTATTTCTGTTTAGCCCCAATCATGTGGTACAGTCCCCAGCAAAAAAAACCGTTGCAGGAAGTGGCTATTGCCGGAACCAAAGTCAACGGAGAAGGATGGGCATGGCAACCTACATGAAGCCCACGAAACGAAAATCCCTTTACACAAGGATACATCGTGCTGGTATTGATGATTCCTTCTTGCAAGAAAGTCAAGGCTTGAGTAGTCTTGAAAGTCGACCCAGGTGGATACGTCCCCATAATGGCACGGTTCAGCAAAGGTTTCCACGGGTCACGCGCCATCTTCAAGTGATTCTTTCCCCGCTCACGTCCAATCATCAGGCTTGGATCATACGTAGGCGAAGAAACCAGACACAACACTTCACCCGTAGAAGGCTCTATGGCTACAATACTCCCGATTTTTCCCTCCAGCAAACGTTCGCCCAACATCTGAAGTTCGATATCGAGGCTCAAGGTCAGGTTCTTGCCCGGAATAGGAGCCTTATCAAATTTCCCGTCCATATAATTCCCCTGTATGCGCCCATGCGCATCACGCAACAGAATTTCCACTCCTTTCTCGCCCCTCAGTTGTTTCTCGTACGAACGCTCTACTCCCAGGCTTCCGATGAAATCGCCCGAAACGTAATAATCGTCCTTTTCAATATCACTCTTGGAAACTTCGGAAATATCGCCCAGGATATGCGCGCCTGCCGGATAAGTGTACTCACGGATGGTGCGACGCTGGATATAAAAACCCGGAAACATGAACATCTTTTCCTGGAAAACTCCACAATCTTCCGCCGAAAGCTGGGTAAGGAAAACCTGATGGGTATAAGGCGAATAACCCGGATTCAACCGCCGGTTCTTCAAATCACGGAAACGCTTACGCACAAATTCGGGCGTAACCTTCAGTGTGCGGCATAAATCCAAGGTATCGAGGTGAGTGATTTCTTTCATAATGATGGTTATATCGTAGGCAGGCTGATTGTAAACCAGCAATTTACCCGTACGGTCGTACATCACGCCACGGCTCGGATATTGTATGCGGCGGAGCAACGCATTGCTCTCGGCATTTTTCTTATAGTCGTCATTGATGATTTGCAGGACGAAAAGCCTTAAAATGAACAGAATGACCACCACCAACACTACGCCGCCTATCACGTATCTCCGCCTTGCCAAAAGATAATTCCGGTCCACTACTTTTTCCTCCTCATTGCATCAATACACATTATACAAACTACGGTTATAACCGCATCGGTCACAATCCGGAGAAGCAATTCGCCAACATGCGCAAAATTAAACGCATCCATCAGCCGTACAGCCACAACAAAGACCAGTGTCGCACCCGACACATAACGCAAGAAAGGACCTACGCCCATACTGCGTATGCCCGGCTTATAATCATCCGTCGTTTCACGGAGCATCTGCATCTGCAACAAAGGGCGCCGGATAAAAGCCAGCAAAGTAGCAGCCCCTGCATTTACTCCCGGAGTATTGCTGAAGATATCTACACACAATCCGAGTAGAAAAGCCTGCAACAAGATAGTCTTACGCGGAATTTCTGAGTTGAGCACCAACAGATAATAGATATACACCATCGGCGTGGCATAGCCCATAATGTGCACATGGTTCAGAATCTGGGTCTGAACCAGCACCAGCACCACGAACCATACAACACGCTGCAATGCCTGAATCATAAGCTCTCACTCTCCCTCTTTTTACCTTATTTAATACTATCTTCCAATGCCGCCTGTTCGGCACGCCCGTCATAACGGATGACACTGACATCTGTCACCCTGGCAAAATCGGTAAACAGGCGGACCTTCAACAAATACGAAAGCCCATCGCGGCTATCCTTGCGGTCGTCCACCACTCCTACGGGCACTCCCTCGGGAAAAATGGCACTATGCCCGCTAGTCACCACCGTATCACCTAATGAGAACTCGGCATGGCGTGGGATATCCTGCAACCAAGCATATTGCGATGAACCTCCGTCCCATTTCAACACACCGAAATAATCGGTACGCCGTATCTTACAACTGATATTGCTTCTCGAATTAAGTACCGGAAGCACCAACGCATAATGCCGCGAGGTGCGATAAACCACTCCTACGACACTGTTTCCGCTCAGCACCCCCATCTCGGCACATACGCTATCGGCAGTACCCTTATCGATGGTGATGTAATTGTCGCTACGCGTCAAGCTATTGTTCACCACCCGTGCCGATGTCACCCAATAGGCATCCGGCGCACTCTGGCGCATCTGGACAAGGGCAAGGCTATCTTTCATATAGACTTCCAGCGAACGGCTTAAGCGTTCCACCTCCAATTCCAGCTCTACGTTACGGCTCATCAAATCACGGTTAGTCTCGCGCAAGCCGAAATAAGAGGTCACACCATTCACCATCTTGTCTACCCAAGCCACAGCACCATTGGCAGAAGTGAAATACACACTCCCCTGGTAATTGTTGAAACGGAACAACAAGACGAAACTGACAACTTCCAACACAATGAAAAGCAGCCAGTAATCATATTTCAACAAAAAATTCAGCAGGTTCCGCATATACCGTTACCGCATCAGGAACGAAAAGCGGTCTACATTCTTCAATGCAATGCCCGTACCTTTCGCTACACTCAACAAGGGGTCTTCGGCAATGTGGAACGGGATATTGATTTTGTCGGTCAAACGCTTGTCGAGCCCGCGCAACAAAGCGCCGCCACCTGCCAAGTAGATACCGTTGCTCACAATATCGGCATACAGTTCGGGCGGAGTGTTCTCCAGCGCGTTCAATACAGCGGTCTCTATCTTCGCAATGCTCTTTTCCAAGCAATGAGCTATTTCCTGGTAGCACACAGGCACTTCCATCGGCAATGCCGTGATACGGTTCGGACCGCGCACGATATAATCCTCGGGAGCATCATCTCCCAAATCAGTCAACGCTGCGCCCACATGTATCTTGATACGTTCCGCCATACGTTCGCTCACCTTCACATTGTGCTGACGGCTCATATATTCCTGAATGTCTGCCGTCAAATCATCGCCTGCAATACGGATTGAATTGTTCGACACGATACCACCCAATGAAATCACGGCAATCTCGGTCGAGCCTCCGCCTATGTCTACAATCATATTGCCTTCGGGAGCTTCCACATCCAACCCGATACCAATAGCCGCAGCCATCGGCTCGAAAATGAGATACACATCACGTCCACCGGCATGTTCGGCACTATCACGTACGGCACGCAATTCCACTTCAGTGGAACCGGAAGGCACACCAATCACCATCCGCAAAGAAGGTGTAAACAAGCGGCGACCCGGATTCACCTTCTTAATCAGTCCGCGCATCATCTGCTCGCATGCATTGAAGTCGGCAATCACGCCGTCGCGCAAGGGACGCACGGTACGGATGTTCGGGTTTTCCTTCTCGTACATCAGCTTGGCGCGTTCGCCTACGGCAATCATCTTGTCCGTACGGCGGTCTAACGCCACTACCGATGGTTCGTCCACTACAATCTTATCATTGCTCAGGATAATGGTATTCGCCGTACCCAAATCCATCGCTATTTCTTGAGTAAAAGAGAACAGTCCCATAATTAAAATCAAAATTGAAAATCGAGATATTGATAGGTTGAATAACTCAAAAGCCGGAACCGCCCCCGATTATTTGCCTGCAAACCAGTTGTGGATGGCAGTATCATAAGAAGAGGATACGCCAAACGCTTCACAAGCCAGCTGGCGGCGTTCTTCACGGGTAGTTTCCGCACCGTTCTTTTTCAGGATATCCAACAAGGTAGCATATTGCGCCTTGCTTGCCACGATAACCACATCATTGAAGTTCTTGGCAGCTGCACGAATCAAAGAAATACCGCCTATATCAATCTTTTCGATAATATCCTGTTCGCCGGCACCCGAGGCTACTGTATCTTCGAAAGGATATAAGTCAACAATCACCAAATCTATTTCCGGAATTTCGTATTGCGCTACCTGCTTCTGGTCTTCTTCCAGGCTACGACGGCACAAGATACCGCCGAACACTTTCGGATGCAACGTCTTCACACGGCCGCCCAAAATAGAAGGATAGCCCGTCACGTCTTCTACAGCCTCACATTTATAACCCAGACTCTCTATGAAGTGGCGCGTACCACCGGTTGAAAGAAATTCCACACCATCATTCGCCAACAAGCGGATAATCTCGTCCAGACCGCCTTTGTGGTAAACGGATACCAATGCTCTTTTAATCTTTTTTACTTCTGACATACTCTAATATAACTTTAAAAGTTAACGTTCGATTGTATTTGGGGACAAAGTTACGAAATATCTGTTTATAAACATAGTAATGAGGCATGAAATTATCTTTCTTTTATTTTGTAACATTTTTGTAATATGTATTAAGGGGATTTTACTTATTTTTGTACCCGAAAAATTAGCAAACAACAATATGGAAACTGTTTATCTGGGAATTGTCATATTCCTCTTTATGCTGGCAGTGTTCGACTTGCTGGTGGGTGTCAGTAACGACGCCGTGAACTTTATGAACTCGGCTGTAGGCGCTAAAGTCGCCAAGTTCCGCACAATCATTATCGTTGCAGCCGCAGGAGTCTTCTTAGGAGCCATTATGAGTAATGGCATGATGGATATCGCCCGTCACGGCATCTTCCAGCCTTCCAATTTCAGCTTTTACGAAATCATGTGTATCCTGCTGGCGGTGATGGTGACCGATGTGGTGCTGCTCGATGTATTCAACACGCTGGGGCTACCTACTTCCACCACGGTATCCATGGTATTCGAGCTGTTAGGAGGTACCTTCATCCTGGCGATACTGAAAATCGTAGGCGACGAAACGGGAATGTACTCGCTGGGAGACATGATGAACACCGAGAAAGCGTTTTCGGTAATTATGGCCATCTTCCTTTCCGTAGCCATCGCGTTCATCGCCGGTACAGTGGTACAATACATATCCCGACTCATTTTCAGTTTCAATTATAAGAAAAACCTCTCGTGGACCATCGGCATCTTCGGCGGAATCTCCACTACGGCACTCGCCTACTTTATCTTGATTCAAGGCTTGAAAAGTTCTCCTTATATTTCTCCCGACACATTGACATGGATTGATGCTCACAACACCATGCTGGTTCTGGGATGCTTCGTCTTCTTTACCTTACTTATGCAAATACTCCACTGGTGCAAGGTAAATGTGTTCCGCATCATTGTCTTGCTGGGAACCTTCTCGCTGGCACTGGCTTTTGCAGGCAACGACCTGGTGAACTTCATCGGTGTGCCCCTTGCCGGATATTCTTCTTATATGGATTATGTAGCAAACGCAAACGGCACAGGCATCCACGATTACATGATGACTTCATTGATGTCGTCTGCAAAGACTCCGATGATATTCCTTTTCTTATCGGGCATAGTGATGGTATATGCACTCGCCACATCGAAAAAGGCACAAAACGTCATCAAGACTTCAGTCGACCTTTCACGCCAGGAAGAAGGCGATGAAATGTTCGGCTCTTCCGCCATAGCCCGCACCATCGTGCGCCGCGCTACGGCTACCAACGAGTTCCTGGTAAAAATCATCCCTGCCAATGTCCGCAAATGGATAGACAGCCGCTTCAACAAGGACGAAGCAATTCTGGCAAACGGAGCTGCATTCGATATGGTACGTGCTTCGGTCAACCTGGTACTTTCCGGTCTGCTGATTATCATCGGTACTACAATGAAATTGCCTTTGTCTACCACTTACGTTACATTTATCGTGGCGATGGGTTCCTCACTTGCCGACCGTGCCTGGGGACGTGAAAGCGCCGTTTACCGTATCACGGGTATGTTCTCCGTCATCGGCGGATGGTTTATCACGGCATTCGTGGCATTCACCATCTGCGCACTGGTCACCATCGTGATGTATTACACCAGCTTTGTAGGCATGTTCATTTTCATCTGCGTGGCAGTATTCCTCTTGGTAAGAAGCAACATCAAGTTCAGCGAAAAGCAGAAAGCCGAAAAACAAGACGACATATTCAAGCGCATGATGTCGACCAAAGACAAAGCCGAAATCCTTACCCTGCTCCGCCAGCACGTAAGAGAAACCTTATCCGAATATATCACCTATACCGAAAAGACCTATGTGCAAGTGACCGACGGATTCATCAACGAAGACCTGAAGAGCTTGAAGAAAGGCTTGAACTCGGCAGAAGAAAAGCGCAAGATGCTGAAAAAACGCCGCCGTAAGGAAATCCTCGGCTTGCGCCGTATTCCTATCCCTATCGCTATCGAAAAAAACACGTGGTTCCACCTCGGAAGCAACAGTTGCGAACAGATGCTATACTGCTTGAAGCGTATCTGCGAGCCGTGTAAAGAACACGTGGACAATAACTTCAACCCCATTTCGAAGGAAAGCATCGCCGATTTCCTGCCCATCCGTGAAGAGCTGTGCAAGCTGATGGAAAGCACACGGGCGGATATCGAAAACAACAATTATGCCGATGCCGACGAAATTCTGGTGAAAGGCGACGCGCTGAAGAACAAGATTTCGGCTCTGCGCAAGGCACAGATGAACCGTCTGCAAGAAACCGACAACACAAGTTTGAAAGCCGCCATGGTTTACCTGAACATCCTGCAGGAAACGCAAGAGTTGGTAAGCATCTGGCGTCACCTGCTCCGCGCAAGCCGTTTCTTCCAGAACGATTACGTGCCTCAGCAAGAAGCTCAAATCCTGAGCCTGACCGAATAAGGCAGTCTGACTGAAATAATCTGCCCCGGCATTCCAGCTTGATATATATTTGGAGTGCCGGGGCTTTTTTATCAACAAATTCCTGTACTACGGCAAAAGTTTCCATAGAAATAATTATCTTTGCCTCCTAAGGAATCAGAAAAAGAAAGGAGAAGCAATGAACGAACAACTGCAAAACCGTATCACCTATATGATATACTGCATCAACGCTTTTGCCGACCGCTATCACCTGACGGCTAAACAAGCTTTCGCCTACCTTAACCGATTTAAAGGTATCTCTTTCTTAGACGAATGCTATGAAGCCGAACATCAATTATCACTGGAAGATGCCGTCAATGACCTTTCCATTATCTGTAAACGAAATGGAGGAGGATTAGGATGATTACACTATACCACGGGTCAAACGTAAAAATCGAAACCATACATTTAGACAAATGCAACCCATACAAAGATTTCGGGAAAGGATTCTATCTGACCGATATTGAAGAACAAGCCCGGCAAATGGCTATCCGCCGGACACGCATTGCAGGAGAAGGAGAACCTTGCATTACAGCATACGCTTTCGATGAACGGTTATTAAAAGACCCTGCTCTGCAAGTCAAGCTGTTCGACAAACCGAGTAAAGAATGGGCTTTATTCATTTTGGACAACCGGAAAGGAGCAGCTCAACAAAAATACGATATTGTAATCGGACCCATAGCCGATGATGGAGTAGCTTTTCAACTGGAACGTTATATCCGACACCTTATTACGTTGGAAACACTGGTGGAAGAACTGACCTACCGGAAACTGAATCGGCAATACTTTTTCGGAACAGAATTATCAATCTCAAAATTACAGAAATTATGACAAACGAAATACGTTTCCTTATTGATTCACAAATAGAGCAACTTGCCCTCATGGCAGTCGAAGAATATAAATTGTCTATTTCTCAAGCCCTGGAATTGGTATACAATTCACAAGTATATGAAAAGATAATGGATTTAGAAACCGGCTTGTATTACCAAAGCGCAAAATACAATTACGAAATGCTGAAACACGAAATAAAATACGGCAAACCTGTATAAAGGTTTCGGCAAATAAAAATCGTCAAGCCTGCCCGAAACTCACCCTCTTTTCGTACCTTTGCAAGCAAAACGCCCCGATTATGAGAAAAGCAATCATTTTATTAACCCTGATAGCCTGCTGCTGCACCGCCTGCACGGGCAATCATAAAAAAAACAATTCTATGACAAACGAAACATTGGTGCGCCTGGAAACAACTATGGGCGACATTACCGTAAAACTATACAACGAAACCCCGAAACACCGCGACAACTTCATCAAGCTGGTGGAAGAAGGGACTTATGACGGCACACTCTTCCACCGCGTCATCAAGGATTTCATGATACAGGCAGGCGACCCCGAAAGCAAAAATGCCAGCGACACCGCCAAGCTGGGAAGTGGAGACGTGGGATACACCATCCCCGCCGAACTGGTTCCCACACTCTACCACAAGCGGGGAGCACTGGCTGCCGCACGCCAGCCGGACAATATCAACCCCGAACGTGCCTCTTCGGGATGCCAGTTCTACATCGTGACGGGACGCGTGTTCAACGAAGACCAGCTGATTGCCATGCAACAGAACATGAACCAGGCACGGCTCGACACCATCTTCCAGAATCTGGCACGCAAGCACATGAAAGAAATCTACAAGATGCGGAAAGCCAATGACATGGCAGGACTGCTTGCCCTGCAAGATACCCTCGAGGCACAAGCCAAAGAACAACAACGCCAGGAAGGCATACGCAAGTTCACTCCCGAACAAATCAAAGTCTATATGGGCGAAGGAGGAGCACCACACCTGGACGGCGACTATACCGTATTCGGCGAAGTGGTGGAAGGCATGGATGCCGTTTCGCGCATCGAAGCCGTGAAGACCAACAAGGCAGACCGCCCGCTGGAAAATGTACGCATCCTGAAAGCCAGCATCGTAAACAAGTAATAATGAACAATTAATAATTAAAACGACGAAGTCTTCATTCATAATTCTTCATTCTTCATTTCAATATGATAAAGGTAAACCATTACAGGCTGGATAATGGGCTGCGCATCGTGCACAACGAGAACCGGTCGACGCAGATGGTGGCGCTCAACATCCTTTACGATGTGGGCGCACGCGACGAAGACCCCGACCATACCGGATTCGCCCACCTGTTCGAGCACCTGATGTTCGGAGGCTCGGTCAACATACCCGACTACGACACACCCGTACAAAACGCCGGAGGCGAGAACAACGCGTGGACCAACAACGATATCACCAACTATTACATCACCCTCCCCTATCAGAACGTGGAGACCGGCTTCTGGCTGGAAAGCGACCGCATGCTGGGGCTCGACTTCAGTCCGCAAAGCCTGGAGGTGCAACGCCAGGTGGTCATCGAAGAGTTCAAGCAACGCAACCTGAACCAGCCATACGGCGATGCCTCACACTTGTTGCGCGACATGGCATACCAGCACCATCCTTACCGCTGGCCCACCATCGGAAAGGAAATCAGCCACATCGCCAATGCCACGCTCGAAGAAGTGAAAGCCTTCTTCTACCGCTTCTATGCGCCAAACAACGCTATTCTCTCCCTTACGGGACATATCTCGTTCGAGGACACGGTACGCCTGGCCGAGAAATGGTTCGGTCCTATCCCGGCACGCGAGATACCGGAGCGAAACCTGCCAGCCGAAAAGCCGCAGACCGCTATCCGCCGGCGCACCGTGGAGCGTAAAGTGCCCCTCGACGCGCTCTACATGGCTTTCCACATCTGCGACCGTTTCCATCCCGAATACTACGTGTTCGACATGATTACCGACCTTTTATCGAACGGACGCTCTTCACGCTTCATCCAGACACTGGTGCAAGGGAAGAAACTTTTCGCCTCCATCGATGCCTACATATCAGGAAGCCTCGACGAGGGCTTGCTTCACGTCACCGGCAAACCGGCGGCAGGAGTCACGCTCGAAGAAGCCGAACAGGCCGTATGGGAAGAACTGGAGAAACTGAAAACCGTTCCCGTGACCGAAGCGGAACTGGAGAAAGTGAAAAACCGCTACGAAAGCGAACAGATATTCAATAACCTGAATTACCTGAACGTAGCCACCAACCTCGCTTTCTACGAGCTGATAGGCAAGGCGGAATACATCAACACGGAAGTGGAGAAATACCGTGCCGTCACCGCCGCCCGGATACAAGACTCCGCCCGAAAAACGTTTGTACCCGAAAATTGCAGTGTCCTTTATTATAAAGGAGTTAAGTAATTAAGGAGTTAAGCCAATACTTTTGTTTATGTTTGTTGACAACCAGGTAATCGGCTTAACTACTCTACTATAACTCCTTTAACTTCTTTAACTCCTATAACTACTAAAAGAAATGACCTCGCACTACCGCGCCCTGCTTGCCCTCGGCCTGCCTATCGTCATCGGACAGATAGGTGTTATCGTACTGGGTTTTGCCGATACCATCATGGTGGGACACCATAGTTCTACCGAACTGGCTGCTGCCAGCTTTGTCAACAACATGATTAATCTGGTTATCATCTTCAGCACCGGATTCGCTTACGGGCTCACTCCCGTAGTAGGACGCCTTTTCGGCGAAAAGAAAATCTTCGAGACGGGACAAACGCTGAAGAACAGCCTGGCAGCCAATACGGTACTGGCAGCACTGGTATGCGGACTGATGCTGGCACTTTATTTCAACCTCCACCGGATGGGTCAACCCGCCGAACTGATTCCCTACATGCGCCCTTACCTGATGGTGCTGCTCGTATCGCTACCCTTCGTGTTGTGGTTCAATGCCTTTAAGCAATTCTCCGACGGCATTACCGATACCAAAGTATCCATGTGGATTTTGCTGGGCGGAAACCTACTCAACATCATCGGCAACTATATCCTTATCTACGGCAAGCTGGGGATGCCCGAACTGGGACTGACCGGCGCCGGGCTTTCCACCCTCATCTCGCGTATCCTGATGGTAGCTGCCTACCTCGTGATTTTCTTTTTCACCGACCGTTACCGCGATTTCCGCAAAGGCTTCTTGCAGGGCAGGATCAACCGTACCGACTTCGCCCTGCTCAACCGGCTGGGCTGGCCTATCGCCGCACAGATGGGCATGGAGACCGCTTCGTTCAGCCTCAGTGCCATCATGGTGGGCTGGCTGGGAAGCACCGAGCTGGCTACCTACCAGGTGATGATAGCCGTATCGCAAATCTGCTTCATGATGTACTACGGAATGGGAGCCGCCGTATCGGTGCGCATCAGCAACTTCTTGGGGCAGCACGACTTCGGCAACATCCGCCGCACCGCCAATACAGGGTTCCACATCATCCTGGTGATGATTGTCTGCACCTCCGTACCCATTTACCTGCTTCGCAACCACATCGGAAGCTGGTTTACCGACGATGCCGCCGTAAGCCAGATGATTCCCCTCGTCATCATCCCCTTCCTGCTTTACCAGTTCGGCGACGGGCTGCAAATCAATTTTGCCAATGCCCTGCGCGGAATAGCCGACGTGCGCCCCATGATGTTCTTCTCCTTCATCGCCTATTTCATCATTTCCCTGCCGCTGGGATACCTGTTCGGTTTCACCCTCGGCTGGGGCATTACCGGCATCTGGATGGCATTCCCTTTCGGGCTGACCAGCGCAGGCATCATGTATTACCTCCGCTTCCGGTATAAGACAAAAGTATTCAGAGAAGGTGACAAGTTGACAAGGTAACGAGTTGACAAGGTATTAGATAATATTGCCGGTACATCTCCCTTATAATTATTAATTTTTAACTATTAATTATTAACTGCTCCTGATGTTCTCCACTTCCACTAAAATCGCATTCGGATATATCCTGCTGATAGCCTTGCTCTTCGGCGCCATCGGCTACATCTACCGCCAGATGAGCCTGCTCACCGCCCCCACCGGTATCGAGGAGGCCATCAGTTCCCGGCGCAAGACCACCCACCAGATTATCGTCCACCTGTATGATGCCGAAATCATCGGGCAGACACTCCGCGCGGGAAGGCTGGACGAATATCCGCGCTACAAAAGAGCGATGAAAGAAACAGGCGCGCTCGTCGACTCGCTCCAGCAACAACTGACCGACACCCTCCAGCAAGCCCGCCTCGACACCGTCCGGCTTCTGCTGCAACAGAAAGAACGGAACATGCTGCGCGTGCTGGAAGTCATCCGCGAAAGCCCTACCGACGAACTTTACCGCCAACAGATAGACAGCCTCATCCTGCAACAAGACTCCATCCTGAACAGCACCCACGTGCAACGGCGTGTCGTCACCCACCACAACACGTACACCATCCATCATAAGCCCAAGAAGTTCTTCCGCCGCCTTGCCGACCTCTTCGCTCCCGGCAAACCCGACTCGACCCAGGTAGACAACCTCGTGCAGGAAGAATACACCGACACCATCGACGAGGCATACAATCCTGCAGACACCATTGCCAACATGCTCACCTCCATCCAGCACAAGGTGTACCAAAGCCGCCGGGAACAACAGCGTGCCCTCGACCAGCGCATCAACCAGCTCCGCATAGCAGGCGGACAACTCAGCCAGCGCGTCAACCAACTGCTCGAAACCATCGAGACCGACGAACAGGCAGCCATCGAACGCAAATTCCAGCACGAACAGGAAATCCGCCGGCAAGCCGCCTGGACAATGGGCGCTATTGCCGTACTTGCCGTACTGCTGGTGCTGGTATTCTTCATCATCATCTGGCGCGACATCACCCGGAGCAACCACTACCGCCACGAATTGGAGAAATCGAAACAATACGCCGAAAACCTCCTCGTGGCACGCGAAAAGCTGATGCTCACCATCACCCACGACATCAAAGCACCGGCAGGTTCCATCATCGGATACATCGACCTGCTTCTCCGCCTGGTCAGCGACCAGCGCCAGCAGTTCTACCTCCGCAACATGCAAAGCTCGGCACGCCACCTGCTCGATCTGGTCACCTCCCTGCTCGACTACCACCGCCTCGAAGCCGGCAAGATGGACCTCCATCCCGTCACTTTCAATCCGCATGAACTGTTCGCCACCATCTATACCAGTTTTCTCCCCATCGCCGAGAAGAAACGTCTCCGTCTGGCATCCGACATACAATTGCCCGACGGACTCACCTTGGAAGGCGACCCTTTCCGCATCCGTCAGATAGCCGAGAACCTGCTCTCCAATGCCCTGAAATTTACCGAGAAAGGAACCATTACGCTCAATGCCTCCTACGTCCGTGGACAGTTCCGTTTCAGCGTGTCGGACACCGGGTGCGGAATGACTCCGCAAGAGCAGGCACGTGTGTTCCAGGAATTTACCCGCCTGCGCAGCGCACAAGGGCAGGAAGGGTTCGGACTGGGCCTGTCCATCACCAAGAAGCTCATCGAACTGCTGAAAGGCGAAATCCGCATCCAGAGCACTCCCGGAAAAGGCAGCACCTTCAGCGTGTCTATTCCCTTGCCGCAAGGCAAGTCTGCACAACCCGAGCATCGCCCCATAGAACTGCCCGCCGGCAAGCAACCCCACATCCTGCTTATCGACGACGACCGCATCCAGCTCAGCCTGACCGAAGCGATGCTCCACAACCTGTCTGCCAGCCTGCCTGTCGCCCAAAGACCCGTCATCCGCTGTTGCCACCAGCCCGAAGAGCTCTTCCGCCTGCTTTGCGACGAGCCTGCCCACCTCGTCTTTACCGACATACAGATGCCTGCCATGAACGGATTCGACCTGCTGAAAGCCATCCGCCGCCTGGATACCCCGCAAGCGGTCTCCGTCCCCGTTATCGCCATTACCGCCCGCAGCGATATGAGTGAATCCGACTTCCGCGCACAAGGTTTTGCCGGATGCCTTTACAAACCCTTCAATCAGCACGAACTGCTGAAAGTATGCCAGGAAACGCTGCATATCGCCCCCGCCGTTTCCGATGCCGAAGAAAGCATGGCAGCATCCGCCCCCCAGGCTTCGGACAACCGGTTCAACTTCAGTCCCCTGACCGCCTTTTCGGAAGACGACCCCGAAGCTGCCCGTCAGATTATGGACACCTTCCTTGCCGAAACCCGGAAAAACCGTGACCGCATCGGGCAAATCCTGCAAGATGGCACCGTGCACCAGTTGGGCGAAGTCGCCCACAAGATGCTGCCCACCTTTACGATGATAGAAGCCCGCCATGTCCTCCCCTCGTTGCAATGGCTGGAAGCTCACCGCGAAGACACCGCGTGGAGCGAAGAAGCGCGCACCCATGCCGAAAACGTATTGCGGGGCATCGACGAGGTGTGCCAACAAGCCATGCAAGCCAGAGAATAATAAGATGACACAAAAAACAAGTTTCCCTACTACATGACCCATACGAATACACATACGCCGTACATCAACCTATATCCGATGGGTAACGAACCTATATCCGATTGCCGATGAAACTATGTTACATAGCCTATACATATAATTCTTGATGCTGTCACACGTAGTAAAATAAATGCAGGACATAAGAATTTATAAAACCTCAACTGCAACCGTCTTGTACTGAAATATAGGTAGACGCATTTATTACAATACTTCGCCAAGAAAACGCTTTGCGGATATCTATTTTATTTTTATTTTTGTCTAAACCAATCTTTTAAGCAATAGCAGTCATGAATAAATTAACCTACGCCACTTATACGTGGGCGACCTTACTGCTCGCCTCTCAAGTTATGCCTTGCCCTGCCGCCGTAGGAGCACAAGACACAGAGCCACAGGCTTCGGTCTGCATCAAAGAAAGCCAATGGAAAGGAAAGAAAGTGGCTTTTCTGGGAGACTCCATCACCGATAAGAAACATGTGGGAACAACGAAAAACTATTGGCAATACCTAGCTGAAATGCTGGGACTGGAACCACTGGTGTACGGCATCAACGGCAACCAATGGAACGGTATCCTGAAACAAGCCGAACGCTTGAAAGCTGAAATAGGAGACGATGTGGACGCCATCATCGTATTCTGCGGCACGAATGATTATAATGCAGGCATCTCCTTGGGCGAATGGTACACTTACAGCTACGAGGAAACCATCGTGAAAGGCGGAGGAACAGAAGTGCGGAAGAAACGCACCGCCGACCTGAACAATCATACTTTCCGCGGAAGAATCAACGAAGCGATGATGTATCTGAAAAAGAATTTCCCCACCAAGCAAATCATCCTGTTGACTCCCATCCACCGGGCACAAGCGCAATTCAGCAACGCCAACATCCAGCCGGAAGAGACTTTTCCAAACAAATTGGGGCTTTATATAGACGAATATGTAAAGGCTGTAAAAGAAGCAGCCAATGTATGGGCAGTGCCGGTCATCGACCTGAACAGCATCTGCGGGCTGTATCCCTTGCTGGACGAACACGCTCCCTACTTCCACCATGCAGAGACCGACCGCCTTCACCCAAACGCCAACGGACACTACCGCATGGCTAAAGCCTTGGCATACCAGCTATTGGCTTTCCCGGCAGACTTCCTCTGAGTTGATGTTTTCTTTCACCACAGATTACACAGATTTACTAAATTAACAATTAAAAATTAATAGTTAATAACGGGTAATTTTCATTTATCTAATTCGTGTAATTCATTGAAAAAAAATCTGTGTAATCTGTGGTAAAAAAATCATTTAGAAAGGCAGGTCATCCTTTTCGTCACCGGCGGAGAAATCTACCGGGGCTGCAGGAGCTGCATTGATGGACGGGAACGGAGCTTCGGGCGCAGCCGGTTGAGCCTGACCGACACGTTCTACCTTCCATGCACGAATACTGTTGAACCAACGTCCTTGCCATTCACGGGCATCAATATCGAACGACACGTTCAGTTCTTCACCCACCTTGATAGCAAACTGCTGTATCTTATCAGCGCCAAATACGTCGAAACACATACGGCGAGGGTATTGGTCGTGTGTCTCGATGACATATTCCTGCACCATCCATTCATTACCGTTTCTTGATGTACCGCTCTTCGGTTCGAGAACGGCAATCACTCTTCCTGCTAATTCCATAATCTGTATACTTTTTTAATTTGGGTACGAAAATACGTTTTTCTACAGAAGTAAACTAATTTTTTCACTTCTTTTTGCGATGCGTCCACAATCTTTTCGTATCTTTGGCTGTTAAAACAAAATGTGTATCATAGAATAAAGATTGAATGCAACGACCCTTAAACACCTCGTCTTTCAAGTCTAAAAAACGATATGCCGGTGTCTTTCGGTTCTTGCTTTCAATCAGAAAAACAATTTATTATAACAAACGAATATGAAATTTATAGTTTCAAGCACCAACCTATTCAGCCATTTACAGGCTATCAGCCGTGTAATCAATTCGAAAAACTCATTGCCTATACTGGATTGTTTCTTGCTCGAAATGCACGACGGGACATTATCGATGACCGCTTCGGACAACGAAACTACGCTTTCCACTTCGATTGAAATGAACGAGTTTGACGGAGACGGACGCTTTGCCGTATCTTCGCGCACCCTGCTGGAAGCGCTGAAAGAAATTCCCGAACAACCGCTTTCGTTCCAGATAAATCCGGAAAACTTGGAAATCACCGTACAGTACCAAAACGGCAAGTACAGCCTGATGGGACAAAACGCCGATGAATATCCCAAACCGCAAGACCTGGGAACCAATGCTGTAGAACTGACCATCCCTGCCAACACATTGATGGACGGCGTAAACCGTTGCATCTTCGCCACAGCCGATGACGAACTGCGCCCGGTAATGAACGGTATTTATTTCGACATCACCCCCGAAGACATCACCTTGGTGGCATCAGACGGACACAAGCTGGTGCGCAACAAGACATACGCCGCACACGGCTCGGAAAAAGCGGCGTTTATCCTGCCTAAGAAACCTGCCAACCTGCTGAAAAACCTGTTGCCCAAAGAACAGGGAGACGTGCGCATCGGTTTTGACGACCGCAACGCGATGTTCACCCTGGAAAACTACCAGATGGTATGCCGCCTGATAGAAGGACGTTATCCTAACTATAACTCGGTCATTCCGCAAAACAACCCGCACAAAGCTATCATCGACCGCACGTCGCTCATCAGTGCGTTGCGCCGTGTATCCGTATTCTCGTCGCAGGCAAGCAGCCTTATCAAACTCAATTTCTCGGACAATCAGGTAAAGATTTCGGCACAAGACATCGATTTCTCCACTTCGGCAGAAGAGACGTTGATATGCCAGTACGAAGGGAACACCATGAGCATCGGTTTCAAATCGTCTTTCCTGATTGACATCTTGAACAATATCCCTTCGACCAATGTAGTCGTAGAACTTGCCGACCCGTCGCGTGCCGGAGTCATCGTGCCCGAAGAACAAGAAGAGAATGAAGACCTGCTGATGCTGCTGATGCCAATGATGCTGAACGATTAACCAATAAGAACAAAGAATGAAACTGAACCTGAAAAACCCGATTGTTTTCTTCGACCTGGAAACAACCGGAACCAATATCAATAGCGACCGCATTGTAGAAATATGTTACCTGAAGGTATATCCCAACGGGAATGAAGAAAGCAAAACAATGCGTATCAATCCGGAAATGCACATACCCGAAGCATCGACCGCCGTACACGGCATACACGATGAGGATGTGGCGGACTGCCCTACCTTCAAGCAGGTGGCAAAAGAGCTGGCACGCTCTTTCGAAGGAGCCGACATTGCCGGATTCAATTCGAACCGCTTCGACGTGCCTGTACTGGTAGAAGAATTCCTGCGTGCCGGCATCGACATCGACCTGAGCCGGCGCAAGTTTATCGACGTGCAGGTAATTTACCACAAACTGGAACAACGCACCCTGTCGGCTGCTTACAAGTTCTATTGCGGCAAGAATCTGGAAGATGCCCATACCGCCGAAGCCGACACACGGGCAACTTACGAAGTACTGAAAGCCCAACTGGACCGCTATCCGGACGTGTTGCAAAACGACATAGCGTTTCTTTCCGAATATTCCACTTATAGCAAGAACGTAGACTTTGCGGGACGCATCGTATACGACGACAACGGCGTAGAAGTGTTCAACTTCGGAAAATACAAAGGTATGCCCGTAGCTGAAGTGCTGAAAAGGGATACCGGCTATTTCGGCTGGATGATGAACGGCGACTTTACGCTGAACACCAAGAATGTATTGACAAAAATCAAATTACGCGAAAGCGGATTAACAAAATAAGATTCAAGTAATCGAGGTTAAGGCAAGCCGGCTTGGATCTGTAATCAAGACCTTGTCAACTAGTCACCTGATACCTCGTCAACTTAAAAATATGAAAGGCAAGAAAATCGTATTGGGTATCACGGGAAGCATCGCCGCCTACAAAGCGGCGGTGCTGACACGTGCACTTATTAAGAAAGGAGCCGAAGTGCAGATTGTCATCACACCGGCAGGAAAAGAATTCATTACCCCGATTACGCTCTCGGCACTGACCAGCAAGCCGGTCATCAGCGAATTTTTCGCACAACGTGACGGGACGTGGCACAGCCATGTCGACCTCGGGTTATGGGCAGACGCCATGCTTATCGCTCCTGCTACTGCCTCTACCATCGGCAAGATGGCACACGGCATAGCCGACAATATGCTGGTCACCACCTACCTGTCGATGAAGGCTCCGGTATTCATCGCCCCGGCAATGGACCTGGACATGTTTGCCCATCCTTCTACCCAACACAACTTGGAGATTCTCCGATCGTATGGCAACCACATCATCGAACCGGCTTCGGGCGAACTGGCAAGCCACCTTGTAGGGAAAGGACGAATGGAAGAACCGGAAAAGATTGTGGAAGTGCTGGAAGCCTTCTTCGCTCAAGCGGAAGACTTGAAAGGCAAACACATCCTGATTACCGCCGGCCCTACGTATGAAAAAATAGACCCGGTACGCTTTATCGGCAATTACTCATCAGGGAAAATGGGGTATGCACTGGCGGAAGTTTGTGCCGAAAGAGGTGCAGAGGTCACACTTATCAGCGGACCGGTAAACCGGCAGACACATCACCCTGCCATCCGGCGTATCGATGTGGAAAGCGCGGAACAGATGTATCAGGAAGCTGTCCGGCTATATCCGAAGGCGGACGCAGGCATCTTATGCGCAGCTGTAGCCGACTTCACTCCCGAAAGCATAGCACCCGATAAAATCAAGCGTGAAGGTGAAGACCTGATTATCCGCCTGAAGCCGACGCAAGACATCGCAGCCGCTTTGGGCAAGATGAAACAATCCCACCAACGCCTGATAGGATTCGCTTTGGAGACTTGCGACGAGCTGGCACACGCCCAGGCCAAACGGGAACGGAAGAACTTCGATTTTATAGTATTGAACTCTTTGAATGACAAAGGTGCCGGATTCCGATGTGACACAAACAAGATTACCATTCTGGATGCTTCGGGCGCTACTCCCTACCCGCTTAAAAGCAAACAGGAAGTGGCTTCCGATATCATCGACAAGCTGAGTGCCATCCTTTAAGCCAAAACAATAAACTTCACCGATAACCAGAAAACAAACGTATGCTACAGTCCATCCATATACAGAATTATGCTTTAATCGACAAGCTGGACATCGATTTCATGCCGGGCTTTTCGGTCATAACCGGCGAGACCGGTGCCGGGAAATCGATTATATTGGGAGCTATCGGTTTGTTGCTGGGACAACGTGCCGATGTAAAAGCCATCAAGAACGGAGCTTCGAAAAGCATCGTAGAAGCCCGATTCCGCATCGCCACTTATGGGCTGGAAGACTTCTTTAATGAACTTGACCTGGAATACGACCCCGAAGAATGTCTGCTGCGGAGGGAAGTGTCCGCCAACGGAAAAAGCCGTGCCTTCATCAACGACACGCCTGCCTCGCTCAACCAAATGAGGGCACTGGGCGAAAAACTGATAGACATCCATAGCCAACACCAGAATCTGCTGCTCAACAAAGAAGGATTCCAACTGAACATTCTGGATATCCTGGCACAGGACGACAAGCAACTGGCAACCTACAAGCAGACCTACCGGCACTATAAAGAGGTATGCAAGGAACTGGACACAATAACTGAACAAGCGGAAAAGAGCCGGCAAGACGAAGACTACCTCCGCTTCCAACTGGACCAACTGGAAGAAGCCAACCTGCAGGCAGGCGAACAAACCAGCCTGGAACAGGAAGCCGAAACATTAAGCCACGCCGAAGACATCAAAGCCGGACTGTATAAGGCAGGACAACTGATAGACGGCGCGGAAATGAACGGCATCCTTCCACTCACCAAAGAGTGCCGGCAAACGTTGCAAAACATTTCGAATGTATATCCTTCGGCTTCGGAATGGGTGGAACGTCTGCAAAGCTGCTACATCGAGTTGAAAGATATCGCCCACGACCTTTCCATCGCTGAAGAAGAGACCGAATTCAATCCCGAACGCCTGGAGCAGGTAAACGAACGGCTGAACCTGATTTACAACCTGCAACAAAAACATCGGGCAGACACCATCGACGAACTGCTGGAACTGGCAGAGAATTACCGCCGGCAACTAAACGCCATCGCTTCGTTCGACGACCGGATAGCCGAACTGAACCAAGAGAAAGAGACTATATATAATAAGGTGTTGGAGCAAGCCCGTGAACTGACACAGCTTCGCCTGAAATCGGCACGGCACATCGAGGAGCAAATGAAAAAACTCCTGATACCGCTGGGAATGCCCAATGTACGCTTTGCTGTGGAACTGGCTTTACGCAAAGAACCTGACATCAATGGGCTGGACAGCGTGACTTTCCTCTTCTCTGCCAACAAAAACGGCACGTTGCAAAACGTAGCATCCGTTGCCTCGGGCGGAGAGATAGCCCGCGTCATGCTTTCGCTGAAAGCCATGATAGCCGGAGCGGTAAAGTTGCCTACCATCATCTTCGACGAAATAGATACGGGAGTATCCGGCTCGATAGCCGAAAAGATGGCATTGATTATGCGTGACATGGGACGCCAGAACCGGCAGGTTATCAGCATTACCCATCTGCCCCAGATAGCCGCACGGGGCACTACGCACTATAAAGTGTACAAGAAAGATACAGAAGCGGGCACAAGCAGCTACATCCGCCAGCTTTCTCCGGAAGAGCGGATAAACGAAATAGCCAATATGCTGAGCGGAAGCGTGCTGACCGAAGCGGCACTGAACAACGCGCGTGCCTTGCTCGAAAACCAGTAACGAACAAAACAAACAGAATTTTATGATAGAAAAGAACGAAATGATATTCGGCGTAAGAGCTGTTATCGAAGCCATACAGGCAGGGACGGAAATTGATAAAGTACTGATTAAAAAAGATATCCAAAGCGAAGTGGCCAAGGAACTGTTTGCCGTACTGAAGCAGACATTCATCCCGGTGCAGCGTGTACCGGTAGAACGTATTGACCGGATTACGCGCAAAAACCACCAGGGAGTAGTGGCATTCATTTCGCCCGTTACCTACCAGCGCACAGAAGACCTGGTGCCTTACCTCTTCGAGCAAGGCAAGAACCCTTTATTCATCATGCTGGACGGGGTGACCGATGTACGCAACTTCGGAGCCATAGCCCGCACGTGCGAATGTGCCGGTGTAGATGCGGTCATCATCCCCAATAAAAACAGCGTCAGTGTCAATGCCGATGCCATAAAGACTTCGGCGGGAGCCTTGCTTTCGCTTCCGGTATGCCGCGAGAACAATCTTACCCAAACCATCCGTTTCCTGAAAGACAGCGGATTCAAGATTGTAGCAGCTACCGAAAAAGGAGATTACGACTATACAAAAGCCGATTTCCGTTCGCCTACCTGCATCATTATGGGTGCCGAAGACAAGGGGGTCTCTTACGACAACCTGGCATTGTGCGACGAATGGATAAAGATTCCACTCTTCGGATACATCGAATCGCTGAACGTATCCGTCGCCGCAGGTATCCTTATTTACAAAGCTATCGAACAACGCGGCTTTGCCGACAACGGACAACAATAACCTTTTACTTTGTTTTAAGATATGATGAAAAAGACAATAGCTATTTTATTCGCATTCGCAATGCCTTTATCGGTCCTGATGGCAGAAGAATTGCCTAAATGGGCAGACAAAGCCAGAAAAGCGGTATTCTCTATTATCACGTACACCAAAGACAACCAGATTCTGAGTACCGGAAACGGATTCTACATCGACACCGAAGGCACAGGCGTTTCCGATTATGCCCTCTTTAAAGGTGCCGAACGTGCGGTAATCGTCACCGCCGACGGAAAAGAATTGCCGGTGAAATACATGATGGGAGCCAATGACATGTATGATGTAGTCAAGTTCAAAACCGAATTTGACAAGAAGGCAGAAGCCCTGCAACCTGCCCCGATACCTTCAGCCATCGGACAAACCGTGTACTTAGTCCCCTATTCTACCCAAAAATCTCCACAAGGTCAGTTGGGAACCGTAGCCAAGGTAGACACCATCGGCGACCAGCAATATTATTATACCCTTACCATGCAGACCACAGACAAAACCGTGAGCTGCCCCATCATGAATGCCGAGGGACAAGTGGTCGGGATGATTCAGAAAAACAGTGACCCCGAAAGCAAAGAAAGCTACGCCATAGGCATACGTTACCTGACCGACCTGAGCATCAATGCGCTTTCGGTCAACGACCTTGCTCTTAACTCCATCGGAATCAAAAAGGGATTGCCCGAAGACGAATCGCAAGCCTTGGTTTACCTGTATATGGCATCCAGTGTATATGATGCCAAGGAATATCTCGGACTGCTCAACGACTTTCTTGCCAAATATCCCAACAACATGGAAGGTTACGAACGGCGTGCCACGTATTACATCAACCAGGGAGACGATGCCAATTATGCCCTGGCTGCCGAAGACCTGAAAAAAATGATTGACGTAGCAGAGAAGAAAGACGAAGCCCACTATAACATCGCCAAACTGATTTATTCGTACCAACTGAATCTGGGAGACAAGAAACCATACGCCGACTGGACTTTCGATTTCGCTTTAAATCAGATAAACGAAGCACTGGCTATTGCCCCAGAGGCTATCTATTATCAACTTCAGGGAGATATTTATTTCGCCATGCAGAAATTTGCGGAAGCTTATACAGCCTATAGCACGGTAAACAAGACCAAGCTGGCTTCTGCAGCTACCTATTATTCTGCAGCCAAAGCCAAAGAGCTGGTAGAAGGAAGTGACAAAAAAGAAATCATCGCCCTGATGGACAGTGCCGTTGCCTTCTATCCCAAACCTTACGGGAAAGACGCTGCTCCTTATCTGTACGAGCGTGCCCGCATCAAATCGGAAATGGAAGACTATCGCGGTGCCGTAACAGACTATAATGACTTTTATGATGCCATGCTGGGACAGACTTCGGCAGAGTTCCACCTCATCCGTTCGCAAGCCGAACTGAACTGCAAAATGTACCAACAAGCCATCAACGACATCAACAAAGCAGTGGAACTGGACCCTAACAACGTAGCCTACTGGATAGAAAAAGGAAGCATACACCTGCGTGTCAACCAAGTGGAAGAAGCCATCAAGACCCTAAGTCAAGCCGTCACGATGGACCCCGAAAATGCTCCTGCCTACCGCATGTTAGGCTATGCACAGATTAAACACAATGAAAAAGACCAAGGCATCGCCAATCTGCAAAAAGCCAAAGAGCTGGGCGACGAAGTGGCAGACGGACTTTTACAGAAATACAAATAAATGAAGAACGAAATAAATGAAGAATTAAGAATGAAGAATGAAGAATTTAAAAATCTGCGTAAATCTGCGCTAATCCGCGTTTCAAAAAAGGAAACGCCAACAAATTTCTTCATTCATCATTCTTCATTCTTCATTTAAAAGGGTTTTTGTTATGGAAAAATTCGAACTCAATATCTTGGGATGTGGTTCGGCTCTGCCTACCATGCGGCATCAAGCCACCTCGCAGGTGGTCAATGTCCGCGAAAAGCTCTTCATGATAGATTGTGGCGAGGGCACACAAGTACAACTGCGCCGCTCTCGATTAAAGTTCAGCCGGCTGAACCACATCTTTATTTCACACCTGCACGGAGACCATTGCTTCGGACTAATCGGGCTGATTTCCACCTTCGGCATGCTGGAACGCACCGCCGACCTGCACATCTATAGCCACCCCGACCTGGTAAACTTGCTTCAAGCGCAAATCGATTATTTCTGCAAAGGCATGAGCTACGAAGTCAAATTCCATCCCTTCGACCCCAAAGCGCAAACCGTCATATACGATGACCGTTCGGTATCGGTAGAAACCATTCCGCTACGTCACCGCATGCCTACCTGTGGCTTCCTGTTCCGCGAGAAACCGACTCCCAACCATATCCGACGCGATATGATAGACTTCTACCACATCCCTCTCTGGATGATAAACCGCATCAAAGAGGGCGAAGACTTCGTTACCGAAGAAGGGAAAAACATCCCTAACCAATGGCTGACTACCCCTTCCGACCCTCCACGCACGTATGCTTATTGCTCAGATACAGCCTATTACCCGTCTATTGTCGACCAGATACAGGGAGCCGACCTGCTTTTCCACGAAGCCACTTTTGCCAATTCTGACCAAGCACGTGCCAAACAGACTTACCATTCTACAGCTCAACAGGCAGCCCGGATAGCCCGCGACGCCCAAGTAAAACGCTTGCTCATCGGACATTTCTCGGCACGTTACGAAGACGAGAACCAACTGCTGCAAGAAGCAAAAGAGGTATTTCCTGCCACAACACTGGCATACGAAAACCTGCAACTAAGCATCTGACGAGTTAAAAAAACTTATCCCTTTTAAACGTTGGCACTTCATTTTATCTAACATACGTATACAAGGACACCGATTATGAACAACTATATCGAGGAAGAGATCATCGCCCAGCTACAAGACCCCCAATTGCAACGGGAAGCCTTCGGCAAAGTAGTCAAGCACTATAGCGAACAACTGTACTGGCAAATCAGACGCATGGTGCTCTCGCACGACGATGCAAACGACCTGTTGCAAAATACATTCATCAAGGCATGGAGCAACCTGGAATATTTCCGAGGAGAAGCACGCCTCTCAACATGGCTTTACCGCATCGCCTTAAACGAATCGCTTAATTTCCTGAACAAGCAGCGCGCACTAAACCAACTCTCGCTGGACGAAGCCGAATCGGCAGCACTTGCCAAACTGGAGAGCGACCCTTACTTCGACGGAGACCATACCCAACTGCTTTTCGAAAAAGCTATCCAGACTTTA
The DNA here is from genome assembly GCA_900544675.1 of uncultured Bacteroides sp. GTDB lineage: Bacteria > Bacteroidota > Bacteroidia > Bacteroidales > Bacteroidaceae > Phocaeicola. Next base: position 25,375 of record UQVZ01000003.1, on the reverse strand, counting down.
CCCGAAAAACAACGCATCGTATTCAACCTGAAATACTTCCAGGAAATGAAATACGAAGACATGTCCGAAATTTTAGGGACCAGCGTCGGAGCCCTGAAAGCCTCTTATCACCATGCCGTGAAAAAAATAGAAGAATTTTTAAGCCAAAACGATTAAACCTTGTACCGAAATATCAATCTAATAGACAAAGGAAGGAGGATAAAGCAATGAAAAAGAACGATTTTGAACTGCAAAAGAAATACGGGAAACAGAATCCGTTCACTGTACCCGAAGGGTATTTCGACCGTTTTGCCGAAGACCTGATGGCTAATCTCCCCGAAAAGGAAGTGAAAACACCTCCCGAAATCAAGCTTTGGGACCGTGTAAAGCCATGGGTTTACATGGCTGCCATGTTCGTAGGCTTGATGCTTACTATCCGGGCTTTCGTAAGCTCCACCCAGTCGGCAGAAGACTTGAACAACCTTTCCGATATGCCCGACGAATATATCGAGTCGATTGTAGACCAAACGATGATGGACGATTATGAACTATACCAATATTTAACGGATGCCGACGCCGGCATTTATAACTAAAAAACACCGACTTCAATGAAGAAACTATTTTCCATGCTGGTTCTTTTCACCTGCTTCTGCACTTATACACAAGCACAAAAAAACAAATTGAGCAAAGAAGAGTTCCGTGCACAACAAGAAGCGTTCATTACCGAGAACGCCCAACTGACTAAAGAAGAAGCCAAAGAATTCTTCCCCCTCTATTTCGAGCTGCAAGACAAGAAAAGCGCCCGCAACCGCGAAGCATGGCAGGAGATAAGAAAAGGGAAACAGCCCAACTTGAGCGAAGAGGAATACGCGCGCATCATCGAATCGGTTATCCAGACCCGTATCACCGTCGACCAACTGGATTTGGAATACGTACGCAAATACAAGAAATTCCTTTCTGCCAAAAAGATTTACGACATCCAGCGTGCCGAAATGAAGTTTCACCGCCATCTGCTGAAGCCCGATAAAAAGAAAAAATAAGCTTTCTCTCTCACTCAAACAGGCAACACGAGCGCACAAGACCGCATTGTGTTGCCTGTTTTTTTATTACCAAAATCTGCTTTCATGCCCTTCATCGTGTTGTTCCTATTCTTTCTTTTACCGAGATAGCACACACGAAACACCTAAAAAACGAACTTCTACAGAGTTCAAATCAATCCCCCAAAAGAATTTATCCTTCATAAAGAAAAAGGGAATAATACCTGCATCGCCTGGAAGATTAATAATCTTACACGTGGAAGATTATTAATCTTATAGCTGCAAGATTATTAATCTTCCAGCAAACGCAGGTATCTATCCCCTTCACGCCAGCCTTCTTCCGATTGAAACGGAATTATCCGGCATGCACCTTGGTTATTGTTTCTCCAAAGCAAAACCCAATTGCAGACCGTCGTATTCGTCCAGCAGGGAATTGGCGGTGCTCAGTATCGAATTGGAAGAAGAGCTGCCCAAAGCACTGCCTATTGTCTGCATCAGCGACATGACCTTGTCTGCCTTAAAGAGCAGGCTCATTTTCTTGGGCGCCAATACATTTTGCGATACAACGGCATTGAACTTCAATCCCAATTTCGTTTTCAGCTGCAGTTCCTGTGTTCCGCTATCGTAGGTATAAGTGCCCGAAGTGGTTTTCCCCTTGATGGTGGAACTGTACGTGCCGTCCGAATTAAACGTGTACGAGCAACCTTCCGTAAAGCCCAGCTTTTCCAATATGCCGGTCATCTGCTCTTCTATTTTCTTCGAAGCCACCTCGCCTCCTGCTTTTGCCAGCAGGTTATCGCTGGTAAACTTACAGTCCGGTCCGGTATAGTTCCAGGTGCCTTCTATCGACCACGAAGTCAAGTCGCCGCTTTTCCCATCTGTCACAGCGCTTACCACACCGGATAGAATCGATTTCCAGTCTTGTGCCTTGCCGGTATTGCAAAAGCCGACACACAAGACAAACATCCATACCCATTTCATCGCATTTCTTGTTTTCATTCTGTTTTCCCTTTCCTTATTTTAATATTAAGACATAAAAAAGAGCACACAGTCTGTGTGCCGGGCATGTTCCCGCTACACAGATGCTATATGCTCTTCATTTTTATTTGGTTCTCTTCTAAAAAAGTACAGCGCGTTTATACGCCGCCTTACCGGCTATGTTCAGCAAGCCTTAAAGCTCATGTCGAGCCCTTTCACCGAGTGGGTCAACGCACCTACCGAAATGAAATCGACTCCACATTCGGCATAATCACGAAGCGTATCGAAGGTAATGCCGCCCGAAGATTCCAGCTCGTAGCGTCCGCCTACCATCTCTACCGCCTTACGTGTGTTTTCAGGCGTAAAGTTATCCAGCATGATGCGGTCTACGCCACCCAAATCGAGTACCTGTTGCAGCTCGTCGAAGTTGCGTACCTCGATTTCTATCTTCAGGTCCTTGCCTTTTTCCTTGCAATATTCCTTGGCGCGGGTAATGGCCTTGTCAATGCCGCCGGCAAAATCCACATGATTGTCCTTCAGCAGAATCATATCGAAAAGACCGATACGGTGGTTCACTCCCCCACCAATCTTTACCGCCATCTTTTCGAGTACACGCATGCCCGGCGTAGTCTTGCGTGTATCCAGCACACGGGTCTTTGTCCCTTCCAGCCGCTCTACATATTTATGAGTCATGGTAGCGATGCCGCTCATACGCTGCATGATGTTCAGCATCAGGCGTTCGGTCTGCAGAAGCGACTGCACCTTGCCCGACACCACCATCGGCACATCGCCCGGCTTCACATGGGCACCGTCATTGATGAACACTTCCACCTGCAAGGTCGGGTCGAACCGGCGGAACACTTCTTTCGCCACTTCGATGCCTGCCAGGATGCCTTCTTCCTTAATCAGCAATTTCGATTTTCCCATCGCATCGGCCGGGATACACGACAAAGTGGTATGGTCGCCATCCCCTATATCTTCGGCAAACGACAAGTCGATAAGCCGGTCAATCAAATCTTTCACGATTTTTTCATCCATATCTGTTTCTGTTTTTTAAATGCTCATTAAAAATCGAAGCAAAGGTACGGATTTATTCATACCTTTGCAAAAAGAAAACTTAAAACCCCATTAAAGAAAATGAAATTTACGCTATTGGTCGTAGGCAAAACGGTAGAGAAACACTATATTACCGCCATCAATGATTACACGGAACGGGTAAAACACTACATCCCGTTCGACATCGAGGTGATTCCCGAACTGAAGAACACCAAGAACCTCAGCGCCAGCCAACAGAAAGAAAAAGAAGGCGAACTGATTCTGAAAGCCCTCCAGCCGGGCGATGTTCCCGTATTGCTTGACGAACATGGCAAAGAATTCCGCTCAATAGAATTCGCCGCATGGATAGAGCGGAAGATGCATACTGCGAAACGACTGGTCTTTATCATCGGAGGCCCGTACGGCTTCTCTCCCGCCGTCTACCGGGCCGCACAAGAAAAGATTTCGTTATCGAAAATGACTTTCTCGCACCAGATGATACGCCTCATCTTCGTAGAGCAGCTTTACCGTGCAATGAGTATCCTCAACAACAGCCCTTATCATCACGAGTGAGGGCTGTTGCTGATTTCTTCTAAAAACTGTTGCAAACGAATGACACAGACTTTGGGAAAAGGAATTTGCTCTAAGACCCGAAAATGACTATCTTCGCTGACAATATAGTCTGCTCCTGCCGTAATAGCACAATCCACAAACTTATTGTCGTCCGGATCCTTTTCTATAAGATGAAAATGAAAATGAGGCGTAAAAAAACGTGTAAACGGACTTCGCACAATAGCACAAGTCACATCATTGATTATAAGGTGTCCGATAATGGGTATTACTCAAATCTTTCAATGTTTGTTCATTCCACTGTCCTGACTGCCACAATTTTTCCATTTCTTCGTCAGCGCGCTTGGCATAAAATTCCGAAATGACATGTTTCAGCGCTTTCAGTTCTTCATCTGTACGGATGTTTGCCATAATGTCAAGCATCTCCAGCTGTGCTTTATTAAATACAGTCCTTTCCATAATCCCCTTCATCAAAATCCAATTACTCTACTTTATTATTTATATAGTTATATACAAAGATAATGTTTTTACTCGAATGCCATTTATGAAAATCGTTTTTTTCGCTTCAATCACACAATATTTCCAAATTCTATCGGGATACCAGTAAAAGAAAGGGGAAAATCTCAAGTACTATTTCCGCTTCATTCCCCGTATCACTTCCTTCGTCGCGGCATCTACCCGATAGGATTCGATGATTTTCTGCAAGGCTTTGTTATAGGTAAAATCATCCAGTTCATTCCGCTTCAAATACGCCATCGTCTGCCTGGGGAACTTGACGAAGCAGACCGATAAAGCCCATGCCACCGCCATCTTCACATAATAGCCTTCGTGACGGATGGCATCGAACAAGCCGAACAATTCGTCCAGGTGCTCTTCGTCAATGAAAAGCTGCATCGCCATCACCACGCCGAAACGGATTTCATATTCCCCTTCGGCATGCATCCATGATTTCAGATAGCCCCACAGACGTTCCTTGTTTGCCTCGATGAAACGTTTGCCTCCTCCGAACTTGAAGGTGTCGCACACCGACCAGCTATTGATGTTCCATACAAAACCGGTCACCCGGTGCAGATACACATCAATGTCAGCATCGGGACGGATACAGCCCAATACCATCCCATACAGCATCCTCTCTTCCATATAATAAGTATCTGCCGAGTCGAGATAAGCTTCCCAGTCATCCCGGGCAATACGCGCAGCCAGTTTCCGCAAGTCGGGAATACGGATACCCAGCACATGTTCCACTCCCGGATTCAGGCTTTGGGTAAACGCCTTATTCCCTTGTTCAGCCAACCGGAGCAAATGCTCCTTTACGGTCAGTCCGTCGAGTCTGTATTCTTCCATTCTTTTTTACACTTTTATCATATTTCCTGCAAAAATACGCATTGCCCTACCTACATTTAGGTATTTAACATCTTTTTTTACCTAAAAGTAGGTATTGCCGCTCCAAACCAAGCTCCATACCTTTGCGGTAGTTAAAAATCAACAAAAGGAAAAAACAAATGAAAACCAAGAAACTCCTATTCTCACTCTGTCTGGCGATGCTTGCTCCACATGCATTCGCGGTAAACGAAACAGAGCAGACAAGTAAAGACAATGCCGAAATCACGTTGGGCAGCTCACAAAAAGCAGCCAAGAAAGAAAGCAAGAAATCTCGCTTCACCATCGGCGGATACGGTGAAGCCGTATATAGCCGGAACTTTTACAGCGACAATTACCTGCGCTATGACAGTCCCCAAGATTACAAAGATGACCGGCACGGACGTTTCGACCTGCCTCATGTTGTATTGATGTTGGGTTATGACTTCGGTAAAGGCTGGTCGATGGGAATGGAAATCGAATTCGAACACGGAGGTACCGAAAGTGCCGTTGAAATAGAAGAACACGAAGGAGGTGAATACGAAAGCGAAATAGAACGCGGAGGCGAAGTAGCCCTCGAACAATTCTGGATTCAGAAAACATTCTGCCCGGAATTCAACATCAAATTAGGACACATGGTTATCCCGGTAGGCGCCACCAACGCACATCACCTTCCGACCGAGTTCTTCGGCGTATATCGTCCCGAAGGCGAGAATACTATCATGCCTTGTACGTGGCATGAAACCGGATTAAGCATTTGGGGACAAGCCGGCGACTGGCGTTACGAAGCCATGTTATTACCCGGACTCGACTCCGACCGCTTCAATGACAAGGAATGGATAAAGGGAGGTGCCGGAAGTCCTTACGAATTCAAGATAGCCAATGCCATGGCAGGAGCTGCCCGTGTAGACAACTACTCAGTAAAAGGACTCCGTCTTTCCGTAAGCGGCTATGCAGGCAATACGTTCAGCAACACACTGAAAAAAGCGACCAACGCCACTTATGATAAGGTAAAAGGAACTGTGTTAATCGGAGCCTTCGACTTCCATTACAATGACCACAACTGGGTGGCACGCGGAAACTTCGACTACGGACACCTGTCGGACGCCGCGTTGATAACCCGCTACAACCAAGGTTTCTCCAACGACTCACCTGCCAAGAAACGCCCCGTAGCTACTTCGGCTATCTCTACGGGTATAGAAGTCGGTTACGACCTCTTCGGCTGGCTTGGCAAGAAGCAACAGGAAAAAGGACGCAAGTTCTACCTTTTCGGCCGGTATGAATATTACGACTCCATGTATAAGACCGAAGATGCCGTGACCGACTACGAAGAATACGGCCGCCAGCGCATCGCCTTCGGTGTAAACTATTATCCGATGAAAGAGATTGTGCTGAAAGGCGAATACTCACTGGGCATCCTTAAAAGCAGATTCAACAACGAGCCTGCCGTTTCATTGGGTGTGGCCTACTCGGGCTTCTTCAACCTGTAAACAAGGATAAACAAAATTAAAATACAAACCAAAAAAGTAAGACAATGAAAAAGTATTTGAAATTCCCGCTCTATGTGGCACTGGCTGCCATGATAGGCATGAACACTACTGCGTGTAGCGATGACGACGAACCTGTAAACACAGAAGAAGGAGGAACGACAACACTCTCTGAACAGGAACAAGCCTTGAAGGAAGTGATTGCTGACTATACAGACAAAACGGTCATCCCGACTTACAAAGGTATGGCAGACGCCGCTATCCAGCTGCATAGCCTGTGCATCGACATCCGTACCAAGAAAGCTGACGGAAGCTTAACGACAGCCGATGTGGAAGCTGCCGGCGAAGCTTGGAAAACCGCACGTGACTACTGGGAAAAGAGCGAGGCATGGCTGTTCGGTCCTGCCGGCGACTATTACATTGACCCGCATATCGACTCATGGCCACTCGACAAGACCGGGATGGATGCCCTGCTGAGCAATCCGGCACAGATGGCACAAATGGACGATGAAGGCGTATACGTAGGTAACTACCTGGGATATGCCTTGCAGGGATTCCACGCCATCGAATACCTGTTGTTCGAACTGACCAATACCAATGCATCTGGCAATGCTACCGCTAATTCGGAAAGCGTAGCCCATAACCTGAACTACACCACCGAAGAGCTGAATTACCTGGTAGGTCTGGCAGCCGACCTGCGCAACCAGTGTATCCTGTTGGAAGCATGCTGGGCAGGTACAGAGAATGTAACAGCCGAAAAACAACAAATCCTGACCGATACAGAATTGGATAAAGGTATCAACTTCGGCGAACGTATCAAAAACGCAGGTAATGCCGGAAGTGAATACGTGAACTACCTGGATGTAATGTACGACATCATCACAGCCGGTATCCAGAACATCGCCAACGAAGTAGGCAACATCAAAATCGGTAATCCTACCGGTAAAGGTCTTCCTTCAGGGGGTATGGAATACGACCCGAACTACATCGAGTCTCCTTATAGCCTGACCTCCATCCGCGACTTCTTGGGCAACATCATCAGTATCCGTAACGCATACCAAGGCTCGCCTTCGGTAGACGGAACCATCCAAGTAGCTACTTCTACCCTGAGCAGTTACATCGCTACCCTCGATGCTGACTTGGACAACCGTGTAAAAGCCGCCATCCAAGACTCTTACGACAAGATTTCGTTAATGGGCGAACCGTTTGCCTATACCTGCGGTGCTTCGGAATATGATACCATCAACCAAGATGCCATCGATGCCTGCAACGTGATGAATGACATCTTCGATGAAGTGAAAGCTTTGTTACAGGCTAACCACTAATCCATCTGCACCCAATACAGAGACATGGGCGTTCGTCTTCGGAAGAATGCCTGTGTCTTTTTAAACGTTACGAACATTACTAACTTATATTACTTTTGATTATGAAGAAACATTATTATTTAGCAGCGCTCTTGTCGGTAGGCATGATAACGGCTTGTAGCGATGATGAAGTGAAGACTGACAATCCGACTCCGAGTCCGGAACCGTCGGAACTTCCCGAATGGTACTATACGGGAGGCGAACTGGGCACTACGTTCAACTCGTCTTCTACCGCTTTCGAAGATCCTACTCCCGTAGTGGATGCCGACGCGGACATGACAGCCAGCTTCAATCGTGGAGAACAATTCTTTGAAAAGCCCTATACTTCAAACTTCTCGGGTATGCGCCACGGTCTGGGTCCGGTATACATCCGTACCTCTTGCCAGCACTGCCATCCGGGCTACGGACACGGACAAAGCCAGCCCGACGGTGCATTCCAGACCAACAACATAGGCAACGGTTACCTGCTGGTGGTATATGACCCGGCAACCAACGCCTACGTTTCATGGCTTTCCGGTATGCCGCAAGGCCATGCGGTATCGCCTTTCAAAGCTCCGTTGGACGAAAGCCAAGTCATGCTGACCTGGCACGAATATACCGACCAGCACGGCAATAAATTCGATGACGGCGAAACCTACCAGCTCCGCTATCCCGAAGTGACCATACCGAAGAGTGCTATCTACGTAGCCAACAAAGGCTATGAGACAGGCAACTATGAGGTGCGTCTGGAATCGACCATCGGTATCTACGGAACAGGTCTGCTGGATGCCATCAGCGACGAAGACCTGAAAGCCGAATACACGAAACAGGTAAAAGACGGATTCTTGAAAAACGGATTAAACCCCAACATCTTCGCCAACGGAGACTGGACCGGACAATATGCTAATACCGCACAAGGCGGAGACGGAACGAAATATCCCTACCGATATACATACGCTTTGAGCCGTGGTCCGCTGCAAGACGCAGCCGGAGCCAATGCTTTCTGGAACATCACCAATGCCACTCGCAGCGACCGCCGCTTCCATTACCTGGACGCAGCAGGCACCTACGCTAAATATTCATCGGAAGACCCTGATGTACAGGCAGGATTCCGTGATTACATCGAAAAGGCTGACCCGGATAAGAATCATCCCGACTGGCATATCCAAAATGCCGACGGCACTTATGACGAGCAACAGAACATCTACAACTACCTGACCTCGAAAGAACTGGACGTCGAAGTATCCGACCAGGACTATATCGACCTGATGGTATGGCACAGAGGACTTGCCGTTCCTGCCGCACGTAACGTGGACGATGAGGAAGTGCTCCGTGGAAAAGAGCTCTTCGAACAACTGAACTGTACCTACTGCCACAAGCCGAGCTGGACAACCGGCGACGACGAAATACGTGACCCGGCACGCTTCTTTGTGGGCGACAAGGCAGACCAGCTTCCCCGCTATCCGAATCAGAAGATTTGGCCCTATACCGATATGGTACAGCACAAACTGCACATGCAAAACGATATCCGTACAGGATGGTGCCGCACCACTCCGCTTTGGGGACGTGGTTTACACCAACGTTGCACCGGAGCTGAATATGCCGACCGTCTGCACGACTGCCGTGCACGCACCACACTGGAAGCCATCATGTGGCACGGAACCAGCACAGAGAGTGACGCTTACGAACAAATCGAAGCCTTCCGTAAACTTTCAAAGGAAGACCGTGACGCTATCGTAAAATTCATCGACTCTATCTAACATAGGTAACTAGGTAACAAGTTGACAAGTTGACAAGGTAACAAGGTTTTTGAATAGTATAGTCTATATGTATTTGAAACCTCGTCAACTTGTCAACTCGTCAACTTGTCAACTAACAGAAGACATCAAACAAATGAAACTGATTAAACGCATCGCTTTCGGAAGCGCAGCACTGCTCATCGTCATGATGATGATTGCCACTGTCTTGGAAAAACTTCAAGGAACCGAGACTGCATGGGCAGCTATCTATGGCTCGCCGCTCTTTACGGCAATATGGGCTGTTATGGCAATATGCGCTTCTGTCTATCTCATCAGCCGGAAACTGCAACGGAATTTCTTCCCCTTCCTGCTGCATCTTTCGTTTCTGGTTATTTTAGCCGGAGCGCTTACCACACGCCTCAGCGGGAAACAAGGCATCATTCACCTGCGCATGGATGAATCTCCCTCTTCGGCTTTCACCACATCCGGTCAGGATGAAGAACCGCTTCCTTTCCACATACAATTACACGATTTCCATATCGACTACTACAAAGGAAGCTTCGCCCCAATGGACTTTACCAGCCAACTTTTAATCACCGACAACGGAACGCAAACCCAGGGCGAGGTATCGATGAACCGGATATTCACTTACCGTCATTACCGTTTTTATCAGTCGGCATACGACAAAGACGGAAAAGGAACCACCCTTGCCGTATCCTACGACCCATGGGGCATCGGGATAACCTATACGGGATACGCTTTGCTGCTGCTTTCCATACTGGGCTTCTTCTTTCAGAAAGACAGCATGTTCCGCAAACTCCTCCGGCATCCGGCTCTACAACGCAAAGCTGCCATGCTGTTAGGCATAGTTTTATTTTCATCCGCAGCCTGCATGGCATCCGGACAACCCAAACACTTATCACGTGAAACGGCTTCCGAAATAGGAAACCTTTACATTTATTACCACGACCGCATCTGCCCTCTACAGACGCTGGCGAAAGACTTCACCGTAAAGCTCTACGGCAAACCGAGCTATAAAGGACTGACTGCCGAACAAGTGTTCACAGGCTGGTTCTTCTTTTACGATGACTGGAAAACCGAACCGATTATCCGCATCAAAAGCAAAGCGATACAACAACGGTTGGGCATCGACCGGCAATATGCCTGCCTGAACGATTTCTTCGGAACCGAAGGATACAAACTAAAAGAGGATGAAAAGACGGCTCATGCCCAATTCAAGCGCGAGCTGAACGAAGCCAACGAGAAATTCAACCTGATCAGCATGACCGCCACAGGAAGCATCCTGAAAATATATCCGTGCCGTACCGAACATAACAAGATAAGCTGGTTCGCTCCCGTAGACGACCTGCCGCAGGATTTGCCGGATGCCCAATGGCTATTTGTCCGCAAAAGCCTGGGATTGCTGAGCGAACAGATTATGAAGAAAAACGATGCTGCCGTCATCGAACTGACCGGCAAGATACGGAAATACCAGCAAAAGACCGCCGGCGAAGTATTGCCCGACGACACACATTTCAAGGCAGAAAAACTATACAACCGCTTAGACTATACGAAACCGTTGGCTATGGGTTGTCTCACCGTAGGCATTCTGTCGTTCATCTTCTATTGCCGGAGGATGAGCCGTCCCGTATGCCGCAAGACCCGACTGAATGCACTCCTGCTGATACTGTTAGGCATTGTTTCGGTCTATCTGCTGGCACTCATCAGCCTGCGCGGATTGGTCAGCGGACATCTCCCGCTATCCAACGGGTACGAAACCATGCAGTGTATGGCGTTTTGCGCTACCCTGCTCACTTTCCTCTTCCACCGCAAGTTTGAAGCCGTAATCGCTTTCGGCTATATGCTGTGCGGACTGGCATTGCTGGTAGCCATGCTGGGCGAAGCCAATCCGCCCATCACCCGACTGATGCCTGTGCTGGCATCTCCTCTGCTGAGCCTGCACGTCGTAACCATTATGATTGCCTACGCGCTTACCGCCTTTGTCATGCTGAATGGAATAATGGCACTTGTGCTACGCTATACCCACACCGATTATTACGATGCGGTCGTCCGCCTGCAAATCGTCAGCCGGCTTATCCTTTATCCGGCTGTGTTCTGCCTGGCACTCGGCATCTTCATCGGAGCCGTATGGGCAAACGTATCATGGGGACGTTATTGGGGCTGGGACCCTAAAGAAACGTGGGCGCTTATTACCTTATTAATCTATGCGGCAGCCTTGCATCCCGCATCGCTCTCCGCATTCCGCCGACCGATGTTTTTCCATTGGTTTGCCGTTATCGCTTTCCTCAGTGTGCTGACAACTTATTTTGGCGTCAATTTCATCTTAGGTGGCATACATAGCTATGCTCAAATATAGCATCATTTGTTTTTACTTGTCATTCTATTGTGAATGAAAATGGAGGCTGATGCGTGATGCACCGGCCTCCATTGTTTTTTAGAGTATATGATTTGTTTTTTGAACACAGAGACACCGAGACACAGAGAATCTAATTTGATAATCAGATAAAAAAACTCTGTGTCTTTGTGCCTCTGTGTTCGATTTCTTACATCACGACACCTTCTCAAAAACTTTAATAAACTTCCACTTTCGCTGCCAACGCCTTACACTTGTCGCGCAAAGCATCGAGGTCTCCGTCTACCTTATCGTAGCAAACCACTACACCCATGCGGCGGTTCAACTTTGTAAACGGCTTGCCAAAGATACGTAAGTAGGTATTCGGTTGCGAGCAAACCAATTCCTCGCCTCTGTAGCGCGGAGCTTCCTTGCTGGCTATGGGCGAAAGAATAACGGCACTGGCGCCAATATGCTCTTGCGTAATGCCCGGAATAGGCAAGCCTAATACGGCATACAGATGCAATTCAAACTCATTCAGGTTCTGTGTGTTTGCCAATGTCACCATACCTGTATCGTGCGGACGCGGAGACAATTCGGAGAAATAAACACCGTTCTCGTGGCTCAAGAAGAACTCAACTCCCCAAATGCCATAGCCTGTCAAGGCTTCGGTCACCTTGGCCGCCATCCGTTGCGCTTCGGCAAGATGCTCGGGAGCAATATGGGCAGGCTGGAAACTCTCACGGTAATCACCGCCCTTCTGCACATGGCCGATAGGCGGACAGAACAAAGTAGGACCGTTCTTTTGTGTTACCGTCAACAGGGTGATTTCACTATCAAACTGAATAAACTCTTCGATAATCAACTCTTTGATATCGCCACGGCTTCCCTCGCAACCATAGTGCCAGGCATGTTCCAAGTCTTCCGGTCCCTTAGCCACCGACTGGCCTTTGCCCGACGAAGACATCAACGGCTTAATCACACAGGGGAAGCCAATCTGTTCGGCAGCTTCCTTCAGTTCCTCGAATGATTTGGCATAGAAATATTTTGCCGTTTTCAGTCCCAGCTCCTTGGCAGCCAAATCACGGATAGCTTTACGGTTCATGGTAAAGTTGACGGCACGTGCACTGGGCACTACCTGAATGCCTTCTTTCTCCAAGTGATACAACCGCTCCGTACGGATAGCTTCGATTTCAGGCACAATGATGTCGGGATGATATTTCTCTACCACACGGTCGAGCGCATCGCCGTCCAGCATATTGAACACTTCGCAAGCGTCTGCCACCTGCATGGCAGGAGCCCCTGCATACGAATCACAAGCAATGATGTACTGCCCCAAACGTTGGGCGGCAATCACAAATTCCTTACCTAACTCGCCGGAACCCAGCAACAATATTTTCTTAGTCATACGATAAACTTTTATTAGTATCGGACAAATATAGCACAAATTTGCTTTAGGAACATCATTTTATGCCTATTTTCCTCTGTTTCCGTCGAATGTCGGACAAATAATGAACGCTACTTTCCAGTATCAAAGTTTATAAATAAATCCGATTATCATTCGCCAATTCGCGCGCAATAATTTGCCTTGCATTCACATGGAATCCATTTTCTTCTATCCATGTATTATTTTTTAGCAAACAAACAAATGCATCTTCTACTGTTTCGCCTTTTGCTTCTCCTAACAATTGGCTATTTTCAATGCTATTACTATTAGGGCTTTCCGTATATCCTTCCATTGTGTAAAATAAGTATGTTTTCATCAGACTATAAAATTAAAAGATTGCTTTTCCAATTCCATTTCATACTGCTTCACAAGTTCTTCATAGCTAAGGAATGAAACCCGTTTATTCTTGCGTAATTCGTCAAAGGCATGGAATGACATTTTTGCTTCAAATTCCAATTTGCGTTTCGCATCGGCAACAATTGTCATTCTTGCGTAGAAATCTTGCAAGTCGTAGAATTTCAGCAATGAATTATGAATATCTGTCGAATGTTCTATTTCAAAAAAAGAATGTGGCATACGACGTTCGTTAAACCATACCGTATCAATCGTCGCACTGCGGGTTACAATGTCTGTGTAAGAATACTGAGGTTGCTCATCAAGAGTAGAAAGTTCACTTAAAGTCCTACCATCATAGAACCTTTTATTCTTGTCCTGTTTGGGAACAAAAGTATCCATTTTCCGGAAATTTCCGATAATCAATAACAAACCTTGATAGTATGCATGATTTGATTTTGCCACGTATTCCGAATCTTTATTCTTTTCCGTCTCCACGATGTAGCCTCTGTCTTCGATTTGTTTCCGATACTTTTCAAGTCCGTACAATCCTGGCTTAATCCTATAAATACCTTTTGTCTGCCTTACGATGCGCCGTATACTGGCAAATGGCGTTTTTGTTTTCCACTCGCATTCCTTTATCTTAAACACTTCTACATTTAAGTCACCTAAAGTGGCAACTCCACCCAATTTTTCTAAAGTCTCGATTACTGCTTCATACTGTTTCATAGATAAGAAACTGTTTTTAAATTAATCAAAGAATAATGTTAGATTTTGGTGTACATTTAAATTTTCCAACCAAATAATTTATCAACTTCTTTTTACGTTTGTTCCCTGCATTTTTCTTGTTTTTACGCATCAGACCACCTGCATCCATCTTCTAAAACAGAAAAACAATGGTAAGTTATAAAAAAGATTATAAACACGCAAGAGAGAGAACGAAAATGTCCGCTTAAAAAGGCCACATATCTATGCTTTATATCAATCGGCCTTCTTCTCCCAACAATCCGCATCATTCTTTCCATAAATTTCGAAGAAAACCTTATCTTTGCGTGGAGAGTGTCAAAACAGGTCTCTGTGTTTGATTGCTGATAACATTCTCCTTACATTTCATCTAAAAACCGAAAATTGCTTATGAAGAAAAACATTGCTAAGAAACTGTTCCTCGGGCTGTCAACCCTTGTGCTGTGCTCCGCGACGAATGCACAAATCGTAGAACGCCAACGTCCTGCCGAATGGCAACAACTTGTTCCGGGAGCACGGTTCATGGACCGCTTCCTGCCCATGCCCGAAGGAAAGAAAGGACAAAACGTATGGGGCACCGACAGTGTGCAAAACCGCTATATAGACAACGGCATCGAACTGCCCGATGTCTCCTTTTGGGGAGGAAACATCCTGCAGACCGACGACGGGACTTACCACCTGTATGTATGCGGATGGTCGGAAAAATCACCCAGAGGACACATGTTCTGGTCCAATTCAACCGTCTTCCACGCTACAAGCGACCGGCTTTCGGGACCCTACCACGTACAGAACTCCATCGGCAAAGGGCATAACCCGGAAGCGTTCCGACTGAAAGACGGACGCGTCGTGGTATATGTCATTGACGGATATTACATCGCTCCCAACGAGAACAGCCCGGTGTGGTATTACCAGAAATTCGATTTCGACCAGCGCGACCGAAAAATCATCGAAGGACTTTCGAACCTGACCTTTGCGCGGCGTCCCGACGGTTCTTACCTGATGGTATGCCGTGGCGGAGGCGTATGGGTCAGCCGGGACGGCTTGTCATCCTATAAACAACTGACAGGAGAACGGGTTTATCCGGCAGTAGAAGGCCGGTTCGAGGACCCGGTAGTATGGAAAGACAGCCTGCAATACCACTTAATCGTAAACGACTGGCTGGGACGCATCGCCTTTTACCAACGCTCGAAAGACGGCATCCACTGGGTGACGGAGCAGGGCGAAGCCTATGTGCCCGGCGTTTCATTCCACCCGGACGGCGAAACGGAGCACTGGTTCAAGTACGAACGCCCTAAAGTATTCCAAGACCAATGGGGACGTGCCGTCCAGATGAACTTTGCCGTAATCGACACCATCAAGTGGGAGGACCTTCCAGGCGACCGACATTCGTCGAAGAACATCTGCATCCCGCTTAACAAAGGGCTGTTGCTCTCCGTGCTCAATACCGACCCCATCACGGCTTCTACCCGTCGCATCCAGGTACGGATAAAGGCTGAAGCAGGCTTCAATCCCCAAACCGACATCGATGTCACCTCCCTCCGTTTCGGCTCGTACACCGAAGTCAACTTCGGACGCGGATGCAAACCGATAAAGACTCATACGGAAGGCAACGACCTGATAGTGACCTTCAACGGAAAAGGAAGCGGCATCACTCCCGACGAGTTCGCGCCCAAACTTATCGGACGTACTACGAAAGGCGAGCTGTTGTTCGGCTATGCCCGCCTGCCCTACGTCGACTATGCGCCTGCCCTACTATCCGCACGTTGTCCGCAATACGACCGAGAGCTACGGACACTGAAAGTGAAAGTAGAAAACTTCGGGCTTTCCGCCTCCCTGCCTGCCGAAGTGGAAATCCGGCTGAACGAGAAAACAATGGCACAAGAGAAGATAGCCAGCCTGAAGCCTTACGAAGAAACCGAACTGGAACTTGTTCCATCCTTCGAACCGCAAGGTGAAAGTCCTGCCTACGAAGTCATCATCCGCTGCAACGGAAAGGAAATGGAACGGCATACTTTCCAGCCTCTTTCCGACACTCAAAAAGAATAAGACAGGACACAGATAGGATACTTGCCAAAGTCTTATATAATAGTTGGCCATTTATTATATAAGACTTTGCCTTCTCTTATATAATACTTCGCCATTTATCATATAATGCTTGCAGATGTATCCTATCATCTGCATTGGCAAAGCAAGTATATCTTCTTTTAAAAAGCAATATGCCGGAAGTGAAGAGAGAAAGACACCCCGGCATATTTATATGGAAACAAATTAAAACAAAAGTCAAGCCCAGTCTACGATGTGATGAATCACAAAGGGAAGCTGAAACAGGAAGAACGAGCCTACCGCAACCGCTATAATCCACAACAGAATCAATGTCACCTTGACGCCGGTAGCCATCGGACGCCATACCTTAAAGCTTTGCAGAATGACCTGTAGCAGACCGACAATGGGGATGCCCACCACCAGCAAGGCACAAACTGAAAGCCCGATAACGGGGGCAGGACTTGTGGCGAGCATGCTCCAGTCCACCTCGGGCAAAGCATAATACAGCAATGCAGGCGTACTTGCCAACAGACCCGTGGCAGCCATCAGCAAGGCAAAGGCGACAACCAGTCCGACAAGCAAGGCCGGTATGCAACAGATGGCAAACAACACCAGTACCAACTTGATGATAAAGCCCGCTATCCGCACAATAGCATCGCAAAAACGTGCCAGCAAGGAACGAGGCTCGGCAGTACGTTCCTTCTCGTTTTCACGTTCGAAACCGTCGGTCACCGTCCGTCCGATATTCTCCATGTTGATAGGTTCACCCCGCATCTGGAGCTTCTCGGTAGCCGTGCGTGCCGTCGGGATAACAATCCAGCAGATAATATAAGCCATAATCATTCCCGACAAAAACTCGCCAAACATCATAATAGAGACAAAACCAACCACCAGCAAAAGAATACGTACCGGCGTAGGGTCCCAACCGAAATAAGCGGAAAAGCCTGATACCACACCACCCAACACACGGTCGTCCGGATTGCGGAACAAGCGGCGGCGCGGTCCGTAAACAGGTTCTTCGGGTTTCTTTTCTGTTGTCTCGCCTTCCTCATCCGTATTCAGCTCTTCCGGTTTTCCCATACGGGCAATCACCGCCTCTACCTGCTGAATCGTAATGACCTGAATCCCTTCGGCAAGATATTCGTTAAACAACTCGGAGATGCGGGTCTCCATATCGCGCACAATCTCTTCGGCTCCCGCCTCCTTGCGGAAATGATACCGGAGATTGTTCAGGTAATTGTCGAGCAAAATGTATGCGTCCTCGTCTATATGATAAACGGTTCCGCCTAAATTAACAGTTAGTGTCTTTTTCATCGTTATTACAGGTTATAAGTTTAGTTCGTAAATGATTTACCGTATCGGACAATTCGTCCCAGGCAGTTTCCAATCCCTTCAGGAACTCTTCTCCCTCTTGCGTGAGCCGATAATACTTGCGTGGCGGTCCCTGCGTAGATTCCACCCATTCGTAGGAAAGCAGGTTATCGTTCTTCAAGCGTGTAAGCAGCGGATAAAGTGTTCCTTCTACCACTATCAGTTTCGCTTCTTTCAGGCTCTGAATGATATTGGAAGCATACGAAGGCTCACGGTGAAGCAACAGCAGGATGCAATATTCCAGCATTCCCTTCCGCATTTGAGATTTAACGTTGTCTACATTCATTAGTTATTCCTCCTTACTTCTTTGTATGGCACAAATATATGTATTATATAAATACCTTGTATTGCATAGTACTATTATTTGAGCTATTTTAACAATATAAGCCACATAAGCAGGCGAGCAAACCGAAAAAAGAGATAACTTTGTGGGAAAAAACCTGAAAAACAATGTTTACTATCAGAAAAGCTACACTCGAAGACATTCCCTTGCTCAACAAACTGGCATGGGAAGTATTTCCGGCCACCTACAAGCAGATACTGACACCGGAACAAATTGACTACATGATGAACTGGATGTATTCGCCCGAAAACCTGAAAAAGCAGATGACGGAAGAAGGGCACATTTATTACATCGCTTACGAAGAATGTGAAGCAGCAGGCTATGTTTCTATCCAGCCCGAAGGTGAAGACTTGTACCACCTGCAGAAAATCTATGTAATCCCGTATTACCAGAAAAGCCACCTGGGCAAGCTCCTGTTCCAGCAAGCCATCAAGGGCATCAAGGAATTGCATCCCGGTCCGTGCCGCATGGAACTGAACGTGAACCGCGACAACCCTGCCTTGGGTTTCTACGAACACATGGGCATGAAGAAAGTGCGCGAAGGCGACTTCCCTATCGGAAACGGCTATTACATGAATGACTATATCATGGGAATGGATATCTGATTCCGATATCCAGGCAGACAGGCAGATGGTCGCTGTATCCGCCGTGATAACGCATTCCCTTATAAGTGCGGAACGGTGTTATGCCACCATATTGCTCGTCTTCTTCGAGCAGGAAAGGAAACGCCAGTCTGCCGGCTTTCGACGAATCGGTATAAAGGGAAGAAGAAGGTAAAAGCAGCTTGCCTCCGACGATGAACTGGTCGAGCATTCCCCATTCTCCCCGATACCGGTAGGTTCCTTCGGTTTTCCCTGCCATCAGGTTGTACAGACCTGTAACGGATACTTCATTTCCGTCTGTAGGCATGGCGCCCAACACTTCGGACAGGGAACGGCAAGAAGGCTCATCATTGAAGTCGCCCATTATAATAAGGTAAGGATTCCGGCGAACGGCAAAGAGGGAATCGACCGTATGCCGCAGGACACTTGCCACCAATAAACGGTGCGGTTCGCTATAACGTGCTCCTCCCGAACGGGAAGGGAAATGACAGACAAAGACATCAAGCGTATCGCCAGTAACGACACGTCCGCTCACGTGCAACACATCGCGGGTAGGTTTTCTTCCGATACGCGAAGAAGGAATACGGATACATTGTTTGCCGATAAGACGGAACGTGGCAGGCTGATAAAGCAAGGCGACATCGATGCCACGCTCATCGGGCGAATCGGTCATTACATAGCGGTAGGCGGCATCACGCAACGGCGAATATTTCGTCAGCCCGTCCAGGCAATAGGCATTTTCCACCTCACACAACCCTACCAAGTCGGGTACCTGCTCGCCGGAAGCAGCCAATACGACCTTGGCTATCTTGTTCACCTTCTCCCGATACCGTTTCCAACTCCAGCCGCGAACAGAGTGCGGCAGGAACTCTTCGTCCTGTTTCAAGGAATCATCACGGCAATCGAAGAAATTCTCTACATTGTAGTGCATCACGCGAAAGGGTTGCCGGGCATCGGCTTCCAACCAAAGCCCACACCCGACAACCCCTGCTATCAGATATCGGAAAAGTGTTTTCACGCCTTTTCGGGGATATGCGCCAACACATCCAGCAAATGGCGCCAGAACTTATCTACGGTAGGAATCAGCATACGTTCGTCGGGCGAATGTACACCGCGCAAAGTAGGTCCGAACGAAACCATATCCAGCGAAGGATATTTTTCCAAGAACAAGCCGCATTCCAGTCCGGCGTGAATGGCTTTCACCTTCGGCTCGGTACCGAACAGCCGTTTATAGCTTTCTACGGCAATGTGCAGGATTTCGGAAGCCGGATTCGGTTTCCATCCCGGATAACCGTCGCCTGTTGATACGGCAGCCCCTCCCAACAGGAAAGCGGCACGAACCATCATCGACATATCTTTACGCGATGAAAGAATGGAACTGCGCTGGCTGGTCACAACCGTGATTTGTCCCTCTCCCTGCTTGACGGAAGCCAGATTGGAAGAAGTTTCCACCAGTCCCGGAATATCCTGGCTCATGGCATACACACCGTTGTGCACCGCGTAGAGCGAAAGCAGGAAACGTTTCATCTCTTCCGTATTCATCACTTCGGCACGGGGCGATTCCGATTCCAGTTCCATTTGCAGGTTCGGCTCGGTCACGGCATATTCGCCTTCTATTTCCGACAAATACACATTCAGGTCTACCCGCACCGCTTCCTTGTTTGCCATCGGGACGGCACACACGGCATGCGCTTCACGCGGAATGGCATTGTGCAGGTTGCCTCCGTCTATTTCGCACAGGCGCAAATCGTACTTCTGCATCAGTTGCACCAGGTAACGGTTCAGCAATTTGTTGGCATTCGCGCGGTTCTTGTTGATATCATCTCCCGAGTGTCCGCCGGTCAACCCCTTCACGGCAACACGGAAAAAGAAGTATCCTTCCGGAGCTGCCTGCATCGTGCAAGGGAATACGGCGGTAGTGCCGGCACCTCCCGCACAGCCGATAAACAGTTCGCCTTCGTCTTCCGAATCGAGGTTAATCAGAATGTCTCCCTTCATAAACCCTTCTTTCAGTGCAAAAGCTCCCGTCAAACCAGTTTCCTCATCGACGGTAAACAAGCACTGGATAGGACCGTGCGCTATATCGTCCGAAGCCAGGACAGCCAGCTCGGTGGCTATACCGATGCCGTTATCAGCCCCCAGCGTAGTGCCTTTTGCCCGCAGCCACTCACCGTCTACGTAAGTTTCTATCGGGTCAGTATCAAAATTATGCTGGGTATCTTTGTTCTTTTCACACACCATGTCCATGTGCGATTGAAGCACAACAGTCTTCAGGTTTTCTTTACCGGGAGAAGCCGGTTTCTCTATCAACACGTTTCCTGCTTCGTCGGTCTTGGCAGACAAATGATGCTTCCGGGCAAAATCCAACAGATAGGCTCTGATTTTCTCTTCCTTCTTCGAAGGGCGGGGCACTTGGCATACTTCTTCAAAATAATGGAAAACTACGGCAGGTTTCAAATCTTTTTTCTCCATAATCGACTCTTTATCCTTTCTATATCAGCAAAAATAAGTTAAAATATAAGTTAAATTGCACTTTCGTCCGCTTTTTTCTATCGCGAAATCACGGAAGTAGCATACAAAAAGTATATATTTGCAGCACAAAATTAATAGAAATGATTAAGACTATCCTTATTACAGTGTTAATAGTTGCTATCAGCATGGCACTATTCTCAGTAAAGATACTCTTTAAAAAGAACGGAAAGTTTCCTAATACCCATGTCAGTGGCAATAAAGCCTTACGGCAGAAAGGAATCGGATGTGCCCAGTCGCAAGACTACGAAGCAAGGCAAAGGAATCCGCACGCCATAGCCGAACGGAAACCGAAGGAAGCGGAACAGGAAAACAATTAATAACTAAGATACTAAAAAAACATGATGAAAAAAATGAAGTATATCCTGAATGGATTTATGGCATTGGCTCTTGCGCTGATGTTTACGCAATGTACCGACAAGAAAGCAGACAATGGCAATTCGGCACAAATCACAGCCACTGTACCGGGAAGTATGAAAATAGCATACGTCGAAATAGACTCATTGCTGACCAAATACAAATTCTGGAACGACCTGAACGAACTGATGATTCAGAAAGAAGAGAACATCCGCACCACGCTGAATGAAAAGGCAAAAGACCTGGACAACGACATGCGTGAGTTCCAACGCAAGCTGGAAAACAACGGCTTTGCCAGCCGCGAACGTGCAGAACAGGAAAACCTGCGCATCAGCCAGAAGCAACGCGACCTGCAGCAATTACAGGAAAAGCTGACCAACGAGCTCCAGATGGAAAACCAGAAAAACAGCCTGCAACTGCGTGACTCAATCAACTCGTTCCTGAAAATCTACAACAAAGACAAAGGATACAGCTTGATTATCAGCAATACCGGTTTCGACAACCTGCTGTATGCCGACCCGGCTTTCAATATTACCGACGAGATTGTAGAAGGACTGAACGCACGTTACAACCCCGAAAAGAAATAAGCGATTTTTATCTAATGTTTTCATAATTAGCAAAGAGGCACGGATTTATGCACTGCATGATTCGTGCCTCTCTTTTTTCAGGTCATCGCTTGATTTTCTCCTTATACATATCGGCACGGCTCAAGACATCGCGTACAAAATTATAAGTCTCTGTTCCACGAAAATAACCGTTCTTACAAACCGGGTCCTGATAATATTCCTCGTTGCTCTTCAGCAAAATGTAATGGTCGACATGGTGTTCCCAGCGGTATGGGTCGCGCCCGTACTTCTTTGCCAACGCCATGGCGTCGGTGACATGACCTGCCCCGGCATTGTAAGCAGCCAATATGAACTTCGCCTGCTCGTCCTTATCAGTCACCTTCTTGAACAGGTTCTGCAACTGGGCAATGTATTTCACTCCTCCCTTGATGCTCTCTTCGGGATCTTGCTC
Organism: uncultured Bacteroides sp.; assembly: GCA_900544675.1. Classification (GTDB taxonomy): domain Bacteria; phylum Bacteroidota; class Bacteroidia; order Bacteroidales; family Bacteroidaceae; genus Phocaeicola. The sequence continues at coordinate 2,709 of UQVZ01000003.1, read as the reverse complement.
TTTGCCTTTGGGGATTCCCATCGCACGTGCCGTAACGGGCATCAACTGCATCAGTCCACGGGCTCCTGCCCACGAGACAACATTCGGATTGAAGTTCGATTCCGTATAGACCAAGGCTGCCAGCAGACGCCAGTCCCACCCAATCTCCTTGGCATACTTACGGAACAAATCATCGTAATGTGATATCTTGCCTTCCTTCACCGAAAGGATAGAGCCGTGAACCGGCTGCTTGTTCAACTCGAAATACCTGCGTGCGCTTGCCTTAAACTCCGGCGAATTGATGTTTTCCTTATGCCACTTGTCTGCCGCTTCGGCAAGCAGAGGCGAAGTCTTGCGTACCGCCCACGAGGCACGCTGGTCGAAACTGATAACCAAGCTGATATCCAGATTAGGATAATAAGTACGGTTAATCCGCGCTATCTCGTTCGTCGCCACGGTATAGTCGATTACCCCTTCCGATACTTGGGTTATCAAATCCTCCGCTGACAGGCTGTCCGTATTTACCGTATGGATACGGATGCCACCTCCCAACTCTTCATTCAGATGCACCAGACGTTCCTGATAATTGCCCGGAACCACATAGACATCCTTGTCTATCAATTGGGTCACATCGTCTATCGCTTCCCTGCCACGGCGCTGCACGATAACCTGGTGGGTAATATTCTCTTCGCCGCAATAAATCAGGCTGTCCTTCCACGCCGGGGTAATATCCAGATTATAGGCTATCAGGTCTCCTTCGCCCTTCAGCAAGCATTGCACCATCTGTGCCATATCGTTGACCACCTTCAACTTCATCTTCAGCCCCAACGACTGAACGAATTGCTGTGCCAGTTCGTATTGGAATCCCATCGGTTCGCCCCGGTAATTGAAGTACGAAGTGGAACTGTTGGCAGTAAGCACCACCAACTCACCCCGCTCCCTGATATCCGGCAAATCGATATTCGCTTCACCATCCACCATCCGCCTGTTATGGCAAGAAACCAACAACAGGCATACAGCGATGCATACCCCACTCCAATAGGCAAGCGGTTTCATCGCCCGATGATTTTTTCGATATACATCTTCAGTATCTCAATGCCCTTCTTGTTATGCCCGCCTTGTGGAATAATCAGGTCGGCATATTGCTTGGCAGGTTCGATAAACTCCTGATGCATCGGTTTCAAGACCTTGACATAACGCTCCATCACCGCCTCTGCCGTACGTCCGCGCTCGATTACATCCCGCTGGATAACCCTTATCAGACGCTCGTCAGAATCGGCATCTACAAACACCCGCAAGTCCATCAGGTCGCGCAGACGCTTGTCGCTCAGGGCTAGAATCCCTTCGATAATGACCACTTCACACGGCTGGACAAGGATGGTTTCCGGCTGGCGCGTACAGGTCAGAAAAGAATAAACCGGCTGCTCGATAGGTTTCCCTTGCCGGAGCATTTCCACCTGGCTGGACAACAGATCCCAATCGAATGCATCGGGATGGTCGAAATTAATGTCCTGACGCTTCTCTACCGGCACGTGACTGCTGTCTTTATAATACGAATCCAAAGGCAACAAAGCCACTTTGCCTGCCGGAAGGCTATCGACAATGCTCTTTACGACGGTTGTTTTTCCGGAGCCCGTACCTCCGGCTATACCGATAATAATCATACACACAACGTTATTAGATGGTTATGGGCACAAATATAATAAAAAAAGCCCAGACTTTCATCTGAGCGGAAACCGGGATTGCATTTTATACAGACTTACCTGAAAAATGCACCTATGTGCATCGCCATACGCACTTATGTGCATCGCCATACGCACTTATGTGCATCGCCATACGCACCTATGTGCATCGCCATACGCACTTATGTGCATCGCCATACGCACTTATGTGCATCGCCATACGCAGCTGGATGCATAGGCGTATGCATCCAGCTGCATGCCTGCCGAAACTATCTTCTTACCATACCACCGGCTCGTTCATCAGATTGCCATCCTGAGCATCTGCGGCGGTAAAGGTATCTGCCTTATACTGTACGCACAACATAACCAGCGGTTCGGTACCGTTATTGCGGACAGAACGTTTTCCCGCCGGAGCTACACGCACTACACTGCCTTCTTCTACCGGAAAGACCTGACCGTCGACCTGGAACTCTCCTTTACCGCTCAAGAAGAAATACAATTCTTCATGATTCTTGTGGGTATGAAGGAAACCGGTTTCCGTTCCCGGCTGGAAAGACTGGAAAGAAAATTCACCTCCGGTAGCTCCTACAAACGCTCCTCCAAATACTTTACCGGGAATCTTTATTTCAGGTCCCATAGCCAATACATATTCGCCCAAATCGCTCAGCTTACCTACACTGGCTGCACAGAAGTTTGCTGCTTCTGCCACTTTTTTCATTTCTTTCATCGTTGTCATTCTTTTGATTGTTAAACACTTATTTACTTCGATACAACAAAGATAATGCAAGCCGGCGGAATATTCAAGAAGGCACGAAACGGTCAGATAGTTACCTGCATGAAACTATTGTTGGATATGAAACGGTTACCGTACTGATATTTAAACTATTTTAACCAGACATTTCCCCGGCTGTTGGGCATCTGAAGAATGTTTATTACTTTTGTAAGCGGATAAGCCCTCAAAACAAGACGAGAATATAACATAAAGGTAAATACTTAAGTAGATGTTCATAATTAGTTTATATCATATAGATTTGCTACCTTTGCCTCA
>UQVZ01000002.1 GCA_900544675.1 uncultured Bacteroides sp. | reverse complement strand
GCATTTTATCCGCTTATGCAACTTATAATCAGGGATTTAATTTATAGAAGTCCCCTTGATTCAATACCTATTTGTTGGTAGAGGCAGAAGAAAGAGGGTGTATAAAAGCTATCGTAAAGCATGCAATATAGCTTCGTTTGCGATAAGATTATTAATCTTCCGCCTGTAAGATTATTAATCTTCCAGCTATAAGATTATTAATCTTGTTTATTAAGGAGATAATGTCGGTGTATAAAAAGAGTATGTTACACCGAATTGCAAATACGGCGTAACATACTCTTCATTCCTTATTCTTCATTCTTCATTTTCTTCAGAAGTTGCAGCGCAAGTCGATGCCTATCTGCATCGGGCGTCCTTGTTGCTCGAAGCCACGGTTCATGCTTTCGAAATAGAATGCCTGGTATTTTTTGTTGAGTGCATTGGCAATCCAAAGAGCGATTTGTCCGTTGCCCTTGTTGAAGCTGACACGTCCGTCCAGCGTACCATAGAACGCTTGGCTGGCATTGTTCTGCTCAGTCCAGTAAATACGTCCGGCAGCCTTGTAGTTGGCATCTATGATGATGTGGTCGAAGAGTGTCGTGTTCCGCAGCGAGAAGCGGTACTGTCCGCCTATGTGGAAGGTATGCTTGGGCACGAAAGGCACGTAACGCCCGTTGTAGTTCTCTTCTTCGCTCACCACGTAGTCGGTAAATGTGGCGTACGTATATCCATAACTTCCGTTCAGGCTGAAGGCTTCGGTCACTTGGGCACGCACCGATGCTTCTCCTCCGATGCTTCGGCTCTTTCCGGCATTGACGGTGATGCGCCCCAAGCCTGTTTCGGCAAAGCGGGAAATCTGCTGGTCGCGCGTATCCATATAGAAGAAAGCCAAGTCTGCCTGTAGTTTTCCGTTGCGGGTAGTCAGGTGCGTGCCTGCCTCGTAGTTCCACGCATATTCAGGCTTGTAGAGGGTTGCATCCGATACGTTTACGTTCGATTCCGGGAAGTCGGGTATCATTCCGGCAAAGTTCTTGAACATTTCGTCTTCCTTTACGGCAGTAATCATGGCGGTGCGAAGTTCGTTCTGTACCAGGTCGGAAAACATCTGGATGTTGTATCCGCCCGAGCGGTATCCCCGGCTTATTGTTGCATATACATTGTTGTCTTTGTTCCATGCGTATTGCAGGGTAAATTTAGGCAGCAGTTGCAGGTAGTCGGTCGATTCCTTGCCGATAAATTGGGTCGATGCCAATAGCGAACGTACGATAGGTTGGGGAAGGAAGGGGGCTGACACACCGAAATCAAATCCCATATTACATTGGGAATCATAATCCAGTTTCATCTTCTCGTAATCCAGTCGGAGACCGACGGTGAGCGAAAGCCCTTCGGTAAAGAGGTCGTTGAAAGTAGACTGGTGATAGATGGCACCGTTCAAGGTCGGAGTTTTGAATTGTCCCGTTACCGGAAGCGGGCGGGTCGTGATGTTAGCAGAAAGCGTAGGTGCGCCCGGGGGCAGCTGTGAAAGTCCGGCATTGATGTTGTCTTCTATCAGGCTGCGGATGCCTTCATCTTGGAAAGTGACAGGAGCATTCGTATCCAGCCATTGATAAAAACCGCTCACACCGGTGGTCCATTGCCAGCGCGAGCCGGGTCTTGACTTCAACACGATTTCCTGGCTCAAGGTTTTCGAGTTTTGTTTTTGCATCATCGTATAGATGTCTGCTTCCGTAAAGTCCTGGTCCAGGTTCATTTGGTCGTACAGGTATTGGAATCCCGTCACGCTGTTCAGGATAAAATTGGCGGCATGATGCTCGATGTTCACCCCGCCGTTCACCAAGTTCCGCTTGTAGCCACAGGGATGGTTATACGATATTTGGCCAATGTATTGTGCCCGGTCTTCCTCTTTGCCGTCGGTCCGTCCGGTATAGGTATAGGGGTATCCTCCCTGGTGCGTGTATTCGTAATTGGCGGTCACGTCTAGTTTCAGGTTTTCGTTGGGCAGGTAGATGGCACGGATGCGTCCGCCGAATTCGTCGGAGGTATCAATGCGTTTCCCGTTGAAGCTGTTCTTAAAGAAACCGCCTTCGTGTTCATAAAAGGTACCCACCGAGAAGGCGAACTGTTCCGAGATGCGGTGGTAATGTTTCAGCATCACCTTATAATTATTATAGGTGGCGGCACTGAGTTGCACATCGGTTCCCTGATAGGTGAAAGGCGATTTGGTGAATACACGTATCAGTCCGCCCATGGTGTTTCGTCCGTACAGCGTTCCTTGAGGTCCGCGCATCACATCGATGCGCTCGATGTCGGAATAGTTGAAGTCGAAAGCCGATTTGTCGATGAATGGGATATTGTCTACATACAGACCTACGGCAGGCGTGTTGATGCGCGACCCGATGCCTCTCACATAGACTGAGGTGGTGAGTTTCGACCCGTAATCGGGAATGAAAAGGTTAGGCACCAGTCCCGAGATGGATTTCACCGAGGCGATTTGGTTGCTCCGTATATCGGCTTGCGAGAACGAGGTCGATGCAAGGGCCTGTTGCCGCAAGCGGGCATTTTCCTTGGGAGTGGCGATAATCACCACTTCTTCGATGTCAATCACCTTGGCTGTATCGCGTGGCGCAACAGGCTCTATGGCTGCTGCCGATGCCGTTGCGGCAAGTGCGAGGGTCGTAAAGATAAGTCTTGTCTTCATATTTTGTTTGTGTTATATTCACCACAGATTACACAGATTTATTCAGTTTATTATTATTTAATCTGTGATATGATTCTGCTTGCAAAGTAACGCCAAATCCTTGACACGTGCAATCCTCATAAATGAGGATATTTGCGGATTGTTTTTTTATTCGAGGCAGAAAACAATCAAATTAGCCGGAATTGTGCTAACTTTGTTGGCAGACAAAATAAAAGAATAAGACGATGAAACAAAAACTTTGGATGCTGCTGGCAGGATGCCTGTCGGCACTTGCTGTATGGTCGCAAGAGACCGTGGCGGTGAATACGGGGAATATTCTTTCTCCCGAATTGAACGAAGATGCACAGACGGTTACTTTCCGTTTGCTGGCACCGAACGCTAAGGAAGTGACGGTGGAGGCTGATTATTTCGGGAAGGTGCAACAACAGACGCCGTTGGGCATGGTGGAAATTCCCCAGCGTAAGGCAATGACGCGTGATACGGCAGGCGTATGGAGTCTGGTTACCCCGATGCCTGCTCCCGAACTGCACACATATTGCTTCTACGTGGACGGGATGCGGATAGTAGACCCCAACAATGTGTATATGATTCGCGACATTGCCACATACACCAATTACTTTCTGGTCGATGGCGAACTGTCTGCCAATTACCTGGTGCGCGAAGTGCCTCACGGAACCGTGTCGAAGGTGTGGTATCCCAGTCCGAAGTTAGGCATGGAACGCCGTCGGATGACGGTCTACACACCGGCTGGTTACGAAGACAGCACCGAGAGTTACCCCGTGCTCTATCTGCTTCATGGGGCAGGAGGCGACGAGAATGCGTGGAGCGAATTGGGACGTGGCGTGCAGATACTCGACAACCTGATAGCACAGGGCAAGGCGAAGCCGATGATTGTGGTGATGCCTAACGGCAACGGCGGGCAGGAAGCTGTGCCGGGAGAGTATCCCAACAGTATGTATAAGCCTTCTTTTATGAATCCGAAAACGATGGAAGGCTCGTTCGAGGTGGCATTTCCTGATATTATGGAATATGTCGAGTCGCACTACCGCACTGTGAACGACAAGGCACACCGTGCCATAGCAGGCTTGTCGATGGGCGGTTTCCATTCGCTTTACATCTCTGCCAATTATCCCGATTTGTTCGATTATGTTGGTTTGTTCTCGGCAGCCATCAACCGCGAGGCAAAGGGTGAAAACGCTTTCATTTACTCCAACTTGGATGTGAAGCTTGCCAGGCAGTTTGCCGATGCGCCGAAGCTGTATTTCATAGCCATCGGGACAGCCGATTTCCTGTATCAGGACAATGTGAACTATCGCAAGCTGTTGGATAGCCACGGTTACCGGTACGAATATATGCAGACCGATGGCGGGCATGTCTGGAGCAATTGGCGCAAGTACCTGAACCATTTCCTGCCCGAACTGTTCAAATAGTGCCTACACACGGTCGGCTTCCACATAGCCGTGCATCACGGCATAGATAGCAAGTCCCGATACCGACTTGATGCCCAGTTTGTCGGTGATGTTCTTGCGGTGCGAGATGACCGTGGTCAGGCTGATGTTGAGGCGTTCGGCTATCTCCTTATTTATATAGCCTTTGGTAAGCAACACCAGCACTTCTATTTCGCGGGGAGAGAGGTCGTGTTCCGTGGCTTCTCCCGCAGGGTGCATCGGTGGTTTGTGCCCATAGTTGCGTAAGCCTACGATGGCTTTCACCAGCTCGCCTTGCGGAAGCGTGCAGTTCAGTGTAGGCACTCCGCTCAGTTGAGGCTGTTCGCCGCTGGAAAGCACAATGGTTTTCGGTCGGCGTTCCAGGAAGAATGTCGTGTGCATGAAATAGATTTGTGCCGACACGAAGTAGTGTGCATACATGTCGGGTGTGTCGTCTATCAGTTGTTCAAAAGAAGAAAACACACGGATGACAGCGTCCGGAATCAGTTCCTCGATGATGGTCTGCAGCCCCAGTGCCGCCAGTGTGTTCTGCTCCAGGATGGCTATTTCGGATATATGTGGCATATCGTTTTGGCTTTTTCACCACAGATTACACGGATTTTTTCAGTTATTAATTAATAATGAATAATTAAAAGCGAAAAGTCATGTGTAATCTGTGGTGAATTTCAATGAGTTTTTAAATCTGTGTAATCTGTGGTGAGTGGAGATAAGCGGCGACAGCTTCGGCACAACGTTCTCCGTCGATGCCTGCCGAGACGATTCCTCCGGCGTAGCCGGCACCTTCGCCGCAAGGGAAAAGCCCTTTTACTTCTATGTGCTGAAGCGTTTCGGCATCGCGCACGATGCGGACAGGAGCCGAGGTGCGGGTTTCTACGGCTATCATTACGGCATCGTTGGTGAGAAAACCGCGCGAGCTTTTGCCGAAGAGCTGGAAGCCTTGGATCAGACGGTCGCTGATGAATTTCGGTAGCCAGAAATGCAAGGGAGAGGAAATCAAGCCCGGGCTGTACGATGTAGGGGGCAGGTCGTAGCTCAATTTCTTGCGGGTGAAGTCCGCCATCCGTTGGGCAGGAGCCGTCTGGCGCATGTTTCCCTGTTGCCAGCAGATTTGTTCCAGTTTCTCTTGAAAACGCATCATGGCAAGCGGATGAATGTTTCCCTCTTCCGTCTGTGCCTGTTCTATCAAGGCTTCGGTCTGTGCTTCTGCCGAGTCGGGATAAGCTTCGCACGCCTGCAGTTGCAGGTCGGGATGACCCAGGTCTTCGGTGCGGAGTTCCACTACCATGCCCGAGTTGCTCCATTTGGTGCCTCGATTGCTGGGACTCATGCCGTTTACCACAATCTGGTGCGGACCGCTTGCCGCCGGCACAACAAATCCTCCGGGACACATACAGAAGCTGTACACGCCCCGTCCTTCCACCTGCTGTACGAAACTGTATTCCGCCGCAGGCAGGTATTTGCCTCGTCCTGCCTTGTTGTGGTATTGTATTTGGTCGATCAGCATCGACGGATGTTCCAGCCGCACGCCTACTGCCAGGCTCTTGGCTTCGATATGTACACCGTGGGCATACAGCCAGCGGTACACGTCGCGTGCCGAATGTCCCGTAGCCAGGATGACGGGTCCGCGGAAAGTCTTGCCGGTATTTGTCTCGATGCCGATTACTTGATTGTGCTCGATAATCAGTGCGTCCATACGGGTCTGGAAGTGTACCTCTCCGCCGCAGGCAAGGATGGTATTCCGCATATTCTCGATGACCCGTGGCAGTTTGTCGGTCCCGATGTGCGGGTGTGCGTCTACCAGGATGGAAGTGTCTGCTCCGTGCTGGCAGAACACATTGAGTATCTTCTCCACATTGCCCCGCTTCTTGCTTCGTGTATAAAGCTTTCCGTCCGAATAAGCGCCTGCTCCTCCTTCGCCGAAACTGTAGTTCGATTCGGCGTTTACCTTATGCTCGCGGCTGATGCGTGCCAGGTCTTCTTTCCGTTCGCGCACATTCTTTCCTCGTTCTACCACAACGGGTCGCAGTCCCAGTTCAATCAGTTTCAATGCCGCAAAGAGTCCTCCCGGTCCTGCACCTACAATGACAACCGCCGGTCGGTCGGACACGTCGCGGTAATCGGTAAACACAAAGTTTTCTTCTTCCGGCATTTCATTGATGAACACCCGTACTTTCAGGTTCACGAAAATGGTTCGCTGCCGTGCGTCGATGCTTCGTTTCAGCACACGGATTGCCCGGATAGTCCGCACGTCCAGTCCCTTTTCCTTCCCGATGTATTGCTTGATGTTCTGTTCGCTTGCCGCCTGTTCCGGCAATAAGCGTAATTGGTATTCCTGTATCATAAGTTACTTTATTCTTTTCACCACAGATTACACAGATTTTTCAAGTTATTTTGCATAGCGTTTGATGCCGTTCTGTAAATTTGTGGTATTGAAGTTTATTAATAATCCGAGATGTTTGTCTGCAAGTTTCAGATAAGTGAGCAGTTGGGCTGTATGGATGGGTAATAAGTTTTCTACAGCCTTCAGCTCTATGATGATTTGATTTTCCACTAAAACGTCTATTTTGTAAGCGTTAGGTATGATGATTCCATTATAATTGATGTCGATTCCTTTTTGCCTTTCATAGTGCATCCCTTTTTGCTCCAGTTCATAGCACAAGCACATTTCGTACGTGCTTTCAAGAAGTCCGGGTCCTAAAGCTTTATGTACTTGATAAGCACATCCGATAATGTCGTATGACAATCTATTTAATTCAGTAGCGTTCATAATGTCGGAAAATAATCAATTCATAATTTGTGAAATAAAATTAAAAGAATAATCTGTGTAATCTGTGGTGAAAAAAGTCATCCGAAGAGCTCCCGGAAGGCTTCTTCTACTTTCCGCACAGCTACCAGTTCGATATGAATTTTATTCCGGTTCAGCCCTTGCAGGTTATGTTTCGGTACCAGCATACGCTTGAAGCCCAGTTTTTCCGCTTCACTGATGCGTTGTTCGATGCGGTTCACCGGGCGGATTTCACCGCTCAATCCCACTTCGCCAGCCATGCATACACCCGTTTCTATCTCCGTATCCATGTTGCTCGAAAGGATAGCACTGATGACTGCCAGGTCGATGGCAGGGTCGTTCACCTTCAGTCCGCCTGCGATGTTCAGGAACACGTCTTTTTGAGCCAGTTTGAAGCCTACACGTTTTTCCAGCACAGCCAGCAGCATGTTCATGCGGCGCAGGTCGAAGCCTGTTGCCGAACGCTGGGGCATGCCGTAGGCTGCCGTGCTTACCAACGCCTGCACTTCGATGAGGAAAGGACGGATGCCTTCTACCGCACAGGCGATAGCTACCCCGCTCATTCCTTCGTGGTCTTGCGTGAGAAGCAGCTCCGAAGGATTGCTTACCTGCCTCAGCCCGTCCTGACGCATTTCGTAGATGCCCAGTTCCGCCGTGCTTCCGAAACGGTTTTTGATGCTCCGCAGGATGCGGTACATATAGTGTTGGTCGCCCTCGAACTGCAGCACTGTGTCTACGATGTGCTCCAGCACCTTCGGACCGGCAATGCTTCCCTCCTTGTTGATATGGCCTATCAGGATGACAGGCGTACCGGTCTCCTTGGCGAATTTCAGGATAGCTGCCGAACATTCGCGCACTTGTACCAGGCTGCCCGGCGAGGAATCGATGGTTTCGGTCGATATGGTTTGGATGGAGTCGATGATAACAAGGTCGGGTGCTGTGTTTTTGATGTGGGTGAAGATTTGCTCCAGTGACGTCTCGCAGGCTATCAGCAGTTGCGAATCTTCCGGATGCGGGATGCGGTCGGCACGCAGCTTCAGCTGGCGGGCACTCTCTTCACCCGATACATAAAGCACTCTCAGCTCAGGCAGGCGGAGTACGGTCTGCAGGATGAGGGTCGACTTGCCGATGCCCGGTTCGCCGCCTATCAGGGTGAGCGAGCCTTCTACCAGTCCGCCGCCTAATACACGGTTCAGCTCGTCATCCTTCATGTCGATGCGCAGTTCTTCGCTCGAAGTGATTTCGTGTAGGCGTTGGGGCTTGGTGCGTACAGCCTCAATGCCGTGTGCCACATGTTTTGCCACAGGAGCTTCCTTGCGCACCACTTCTTCGGCAAATGTGTTCCATTGTCCGCACGAAGGACATTTGCCTGCCCATTTGGGCGATTCGTACCCGCAGTGGGTACATACATACACCGTTTTCTCTTTAGCCATGTTTTATTTAGTTTGATTGGGGACGCTCTTGTCCTTCTATCTTCCATCCGCTCAACGTATGTCGGGCGCTGTCGAAGTTAATGCCTACCTTCACGATGGGCAGTCCGCAGATGGCAAAGCGTTCGGGATATTGTTTCAGGTCGATTTGCTTCAGGGCGGTTTCGGGACTTTGGTCTATTTTCAGTTCTATAATATATAAGGTAGAATGGGTGCGCATCACTACGTCCACCCTGCCGTCGGGAGTGCGTACTTCTACATCGGCAAAGTTTCCCAATAACGTAAAAATCAGGTACAGCATTTGTTGGTAGTGGCCTTCGTAATGGGTGTTCTCGCAATAGGGAACGGTAGAGAGCACGGTCTGCATCAGGCGTAAGGCTCCCTCCATGTCATCGAAGTGGATGCATTCCGCCATTTCGCCTACCAGGGTCTTCAGTTCGGCAGGACGCTGCACATAGTTGACCAGCAGGCTTTTCATCAGCCCGATGCGTACTTCCTTGTTGGGGATGTCCAGCAGGTAGAGTTCCGAAAAGGGCGAATAGCCTTTGATGGTCAGGTAGCCGCTTTGGTAGAGCAGGGGAGTGATGTCGGTTATCCGTTCGGTGGGAGCGTCGAAGTCGCTTGCCTCACACCGCCTTCCTCCTATGGCTTGGGGAATTACCCGGAATTTGTTCAGCATCTCTATCAGGTAGGTAGGCGTGCCGCTCCCGAACCAGTAAGCGTACAGTTCTCCTTCGCCGAAAGCGTTCATCAGGCTATAAGGGTTATAGAGGTCGGGCGAGGGCCACGTAAAGTGGTATCCGTCATAATAAGTTTTCAGCTTGTCCAAAAGCCGGTCTTTGCTTATGTCCAGCTTGCCCGCAAAGCTGTCCAGGTCGGCATCCATCTGCGTGCGCATCTCTTCTTCGGTAATGCCGCAGATGGCGGCATATTCCTTCACCATGCTGATGTTCTGTATGTTGTTCAGCTCGCTGAAGATGCTGAGTTGCGAAAACTTGGTGATGCCCGTCAGGAAGACATAGCGCAGGTAAGGGTCGCATGCCTTGAGCGGGCTGTAGAAGTTGCGCATTACGTCGCGCAATACGGGCAGGTTGCGCTCTTCGTGCACCACGTCCAGCAAGGGGGCATTGTATTCGTCTATCAGCACCACGACCTGTTTGCCGTACTTCGTATACGTATCCATTATCAGGTTTTTTAGTCTGACGTTGGTATCCTGTGCATCGCGTGCGGAGATGCCTAAACGGTTTTCGTTGTCCTCCAATATGTTGTGCAGGTATCGGTTCAAAGCGTCTGCCTCCATGTGCTTGCCCAGGCTCATGTCGAAATGCAGTACGGGATACGGTGTCCATTCCGTCTCCAGTTCTTCGATGGCAAGTCCCTTGAACAAGTCTTTCTTTCCTTCGAAATAGGCATGCAGCGTACTTGTCAGCAAGGATTTGCCAAACCGGCGGGGACGGCTCAGAAACATATACTTGTTATTCGAATGTGTCATGCGATAGACATACTCCGTCTTGTCGATATACAGATAGTTTTTCGCTATTAGTTCGGAGAACGTCTGTATCCCTACAGGATATTTTTTCAAAGTCGGCTGTATCATAACAGATGTTTTTTGGGATTTGTACAAAGGTAGGTATTTTCTTTCAGTTGCGCAAGAACTCAAGGTTGTCACGTGGCTGAATATCGTGTGTCCTGCAAGTACATAGACCGGTGATGAGTAGTTGTTTAGATAGGCAGAAGTTCCTGATGCAGGCAAGCAGCTTAGCCTGTGTCTGTTCTTTTCGGATTTTTTTGAAAAAAGAAGCATAACTATTTGCATAAGTAAAATAATTTATCCATATTTGCACCCGAAAGAGATTGATGATGATATATCTGTTGAGACATTGTCGCCTCAAAGATAAGGTTTTTGATAGAATAAATTTGGTTTTGGTAGAGTAAAAACGAAATGCGTTATGAAACGTTTACTGACTATCCTTTTCATGTGCATAGGATTATCAGTTTCAGCACAAAATTGGGCCTTAAAGACTAATTTAGTCTATGATGCAATTACAACGATGAACGTGGGCTTTGAATCACGTCTTTCACCGAAATGGACATTGGATGTGTCTGCTAACTGGAATCCTTGGACTTTTTCTGACAACAAAAAGTGGAAACAACTTGCTGTTCAACCGGAAGCCCGTTATTGGTTTTGCGAGGCTTTCAATGGTCATTTTGTAGCTGCACATCTACTGGGTGGCATTTACAACATGGGTAATTGGAATACCGATTTTACCTTCCTGGGTACCGATTTCGGCAAGTTGAAAGATTACCGGTTCGAAGGCTGGATGCTGGGAGCAGGCATCGCTTACGGATACCAATGGATGCTTTCGGAGCACTGGAGCATGGAGGCAGAAATCGGTGTCGGCTATGTGTATAGCCAATACGACCGGTATGATTGCGCCACGTGCGGCAATACTTACGAGAAAGATGAGCCACATCATTACTTCGGTCCTACCAAATTGGCGCTAAGCCTGATTTATGTGTTTTAATCTGTAAGGCGTATGAAAAAGAATATCATTTATATGGGTCTTTGCCTCTTGGCTTTCGCCGGAACGGTTCGTGCGCAAGAGGAGCTGAACGGGAAAATAACTGTTGACGACGTAACGCTTTCGGCTACCGACGATTCAGTATGTGTACAGATGCATATCGACTTTTCGGCATTACATGTGTCTGCCAATCGTCTTGTCTCGCTTTTCCCTTCGTTGCAGATAGATGGCAGTGCGGTCCGCTTGCCCGGCATAGATATCATGGGGCGTAAGCAATACATTCTTTATCTTCGCAACCGGTCGGACGAGGATAATCAGGTGGTAATCCGCCGGAAGAATGATACCAGCCAGCAGTGGCATTACCGTGCGGCGGTACCTGTCGCACAGCGTCCGGATCAGGTACGTCTGTATCTGGATGAGGATTCGTGCGGTTGCCTGCGCGAAGTGTTGGCTAGCCGAAACCGCTTGTTGGCAGAAGGGAGTTTCAAGCCGAAAATATTTGTTCCGCATTTCGTTTACGTCAGCCCGCAGGCAGAAACCCGGAAGACCCGCAACGAGCAGGGGGCTGCCTACATTGATTTCCCGGTAAACCAGACGGATATCCGACCAGCTTACCGCAATAATCAGACGGAACTGGCAAAGATAGAGAATACCATCAACCGGATAAAGGACGATGCGGATGTGTCGATAACCCGCATTACCATCAAGGGCTATGCTTCGCCCGAAGGTTCGTATGCCAACAACAGCCGTTTGGCAGAGGCGCGTACCCGCTCGCTGGTAGACTATCTGAAAAAGGAATATCCGCTCGATGCTTCCTTGTTCCAGTTAGATTACGAGCCGGAAGACTGGGAAGGTCTGCGTGCTTACATTGCAAAGGGCAGCTTGCCCGAAAAGGATGCGTTGCTCGACTTGATAGACAGCGGTTTGGAAGCCGATGCCAAAGAACGCCGTTTGCGCACGGAATATCCCGAAGCATACCGCACGTTGCTGCGCGACTGTTTCCCGGCTTTGCGTCATTCCGATTATGTAGTGGCGTATACCGTACGCGGTTTCGATGTGGAGGAAGCCCGGAAGCTGATTTGGAAAGAGCCGCAAAAGCTTTCGCTGCAAGAGATGTATGCCGTGGCGCAGACCTACGGAACAGGCAGCAAGGAATACAATGAAGTGTTTGAAACAGCGGTACGACTTTTCCCCGATGACGAGGCGGCAAACCTGAATGCGGCGAATGCGGCAATGCAGCGGAACGATACCGCAGGGGCTGCCCGCTATTTAGAGAAGGCAGGAGAGGGGGCATCGGCTGAGTACGCGCGTGGCATACTGGCTGCATTAAGAGGCGAATATGATGCAGCATCCGTTTACCTACAAAAAGCGAAGGCTGGAGGAATAACGGAAGCCGATGACGCTTTGCGCCAAATAGAAAGGATGAAGAAGTGAATTTTAACCGGATAGTAAATTAAAGAAAATAGATTATGAAAAGGTGGAGTTATTTATTCATGACAATGGGTATCGCTATGGCATTTTCGGCTTGTAGCGATGAAATTGACTTGTCAGCAAATAACGAAGAAAGTACAGAAGAAAGCACAAGCCAAGTGTTTATGCAATTCAGCCTGGAACTTCCGGCAGTATCGCGAAGTTCAACGACTTCGGATGATGATGACGATGACTATGTTTCATCCGATGCAGGAGTGGAAATCGGGAAGGATTACGAAAACCAGGTTTCAGAAGTTTTGGTGGTAATCACAGATGCTACAGATGACAAGTTTATAACGGGAAGCACTGTAACCAATCTTATCCCAACGGGAAGTAACACTACGTATGTAGTTCCATTCAATACGAATAAATTGGTAGATTATGCAGGAGACCCTGTAAACATATATGTTTATTGTAATCCGACAAGTGAACTTAAAAAGGGACTTGAAAGTGAGGACGGTATCGATGTAAATGCGACTTATACATTGACTTCTGCAACGGATGAAACTATTTGGAGTATAACCGATGGGGATAATAACACTAAAAACGGTCATTTTTTAATGACCAATGCAGATGACGATTATGAGCGGACTTTGCCTGCCAATTTAGATAACTATAAGGTGGAATCCCATCCCTTTGACTTAAAGACTATCAACGTAGAGCGTGCCGCCGCCCGTTTTGATTATAAATCATCGGTTCCTGACGAAACCTATACGTTAATGGGAGAAGACGGAAAAGCGGAAGTAACAGTAACCTTAACGGATATGGCATTGGTAAACTTAAGCAAAGAGTTCTATTACCTGCGCCGGGTATCTGCTGATGGAACCAGTACGAATGCTACCATTGGTGGTACTGAAACGAATACGAATTATGTGGTAGATACGGATTATGAGTGGAAAGGTAAGTATAGTGAAGAAACTACAGACAAAGCCAGCCATTTCTTTTACGTGTATAATCCGAATAGCGCATCAACAACCGACTATGCATGGACTTCTATAAGTTCTCTCACCTCTGAAGATAATGATGAATCTTGGAATAGCGGAGAAAATGCAAAAGAGAATAGAAAAGGATACAAAATCTGGCGTTACGCTACTGAAAACACGATTCCCGCTCAAGTTTCCAATCAGAAGAAAGGCATCACTACCGGTGTGGCATTCAAAGGTGAAATCCAAGGTGCAACTGAAGATATGAAAACCTTGTTGAATGGTACCAATACCGTTTATGTATTCGATAACATCCTGTGGGGTACATGGGACGATGTAAAAACTGCCGCAGCTAAGAAGGAAAGTGATAATACAACTTTGTCAAATCCCTTATTGGCTGCTGCTTATAACAAAGCGATGGAAGATCCTGACGCTTCTGATACAGAGATCGAGAAAAAAGCCGTAGATGCCGGTTTCACCATTTTCAAGCCGAATGCCGATAAAAAGTACGAAGTCCTTTACTATTATTGGAACCGTCATAACGATAACAAAAATAACGGTTCCATGGGTCCCATGGAATTTGCCGTTGTGCGCAACAATGTGTATAAGCTGAGCGTAACGGGAGTGAACAAGTTCGGTCATCCTACAAACCCGAGTGATGACCCCGACCCGGAAAATCCGTTAGACCCGGACGAAGAAGACGATGTTTACTTTAAAGTGGCAGTGGAGGTTCTTCCCTGGGTAGTACGCATCAATGATATTGAATTCTAATAAAAACAAGTAACGAATGAAACGGAGTATAATCCCGGTTGCAGGTGCGGCATTGCTGGCCGCATTTGTAGCCTTCGCGTCATCCTCATGCAATACGGTCTATGACGATGACTTGCAGCCTTGCCCTACTGGCGTTTCCCTGCATTTTGTTTACGATTACAATATGGAATACGCCAATGCCTTTCCGGCAAAGGTAGATTGTGTAACCCTTTATGTGTTCGACGGCGAGGGGAAACACGTCACCACTTGTACGGAAACCACCGATGTGCTGAGCCGTGAAGATTATCGCATGCAGATTGACTTGGAGGAAGGAGATTACCGTTTCATCGCTTATGGCGGATTGGCTTGTCAGGCTCATTCTTTTGCGTTGGGACAAGAACCGCAGCCGGGAACACACTGGTCGGAATTGTCGGTCGAAATGGTGCACGATAACCTTACGTCCGCTCAAAAGTTGCACGATTTTTATTATGGGACGGCAGAAGGCAAGGTAGAGGTGAATGCTTATAAAGAGGTCACGCTCCGCCTGATGAAAAACACCAACAACATCCGTGTGGTGCTTCAGCAGGTCAACGGGAAACCTTTATCGGATGAAGACTTCACCTTCGCCGTGACCGATGACAACACGTTGTTTGACAGCAGCAACAATCTGACACCTAACGGAACGGCTACTTATTTGCCGTGGTCGCAAGGATGCCAGTCTGTAGGCGAAAATGAAGGAGAAGTAACGGTGGCATACGCCGAGTTTTCCACCTCAAGGCTGGTAAAAGAGGAAAGCCATCGTCCTCGCTTGTCCATCCGGCGCGCATCTGACAGGGAAAATATCATAGACATTCCGCTGATTGATTATTTATTGTTGTTGAAAAGCGACGCATACAGCGAAATGGGTGAACAAGAGTTCCTGGACCGTGAAAGTGAATGGTCGTTGATATTCTTTTTGGATGACCGTGGGGAATGGCTGAAGACACAAATTGTGGTAAACGGCTGGGTAGTTCGGCTGAATGGAATGGTAATCGAATTTTAACGTACGTATATGAAAAGATGGTTTCTCTATATAGGTGCATGTTTGCTGGCGTTCGTCTGTTTTGCCTGTACGGACGAAATGGAGGCAGACGGCAACAGCAAGGAAAGGAGTGTAAAACTCCAGTTGCAGCTTTCCTTGCCTATGGACGCATCTGCCCGTACGACACGCATGCCGTCTGGTTTTGAAGCAGGCAGCAAGTATGAAAACTACATCAATTTCAACGATGTAAACAGTTATCGGATCTATTTCTTCAGTACAGACGACAACTATATTGCCCGGTTTATTCCATCCAAAACCGTAATGGCTGAAGCGACTGAATACACGTTGTATAGCGTGGAAGGGGAAGTGCCGGAGGATGTCCTCCAACGTGCATCACATAATGCAATGGATTTCAAGATAGTTGTTTTGGCGAATTGGGAAAATTACGAAGAACCTAAAGCAGAAAGCACACTTGAAACGATTTGCAATGCGGATTGGGCACAATTCGAGAATTTAAAGTTTTTTGAACTGGGCGAAAAGAACCTTATCCCTTTCTATGGTGTCAACGAATACGAGGATGTACCGGTTCAGTATGGCGGAACCATCACGTTAGAAGAATCTATCCCATTGCTTCGTGCCATGGCGAAAGTGGAAGTGGTATTGAACAAAGAAGACGAATTGAACACGGAAGAGATGTCTTTTAGCGATGTTACCCTTCACGGCTATAATTCAAAAGGCTATTGTGCGCCTAGGAATGGTGCATATCCACCAAACGGACACATCGGTTTGCATTTGATTAAAGGCCAGAACGAAGAGGGTTCAATCAATAAGACTATCCCTTTTTTACAAACCCAATCAGACAATAAAAAAGAAACATGGATAGCTTATGTCCCGGAGTATGACAATTCGGACGAGGACAATGCCGCTTATATCGAACTTCGCTTTGATATTCAAACGGAAACGGATGAGAAAGATTTTGTCATTCACTTTGCGGATAATCAAACAGATATTGAGAAAACATCTTTTGATATTACCCGCAACCACCTTTACCGTTTCAATGTAACGATAGACCCCAAAGGAAATTTGGCGGTTGAAGTGAAAGATTGGGAAGAGAAATATGAAAATGACTTTAATTTCTGAATACAATGAAGAGTAAATGCTGTTTTATCTTATTAGCACTGATAGGCTGGTTAGCCGGAGGATGCAGTGAAGAGCGTTGGGAAGGGCAGCCTTCGGAGGATTTTGAAGAGGGTGAATTGGTGGAAGTCTCGCTATGCCTGTCGGTCAATCCGTTACAAGTGGAGCTTCAAGCGGATACGAGAGCGGTCGAAGATACGGAGGCTGAAAGAGCGGTTCACAACATTTGGGTATGCCAGTTTGATGCTGTTACAGGAAACCGCCTGATTAATCCACGCTATTATACCATCGATGACCAAAGTCAACTGAAGGATTTGCCTGTCTATCTGCGGCCGGACGAGGCGGGAGAGAAGTCGGTGGTTTACATTGTGGCCAATACAGGCAGGGCGGATTGGTTGAATGGAAGGGAAGTCGGCGGTTTGGACAACTTTAGGGAACAGACCGTGTTTAACCTGGAACCGCAGTTCGTCAACGACGGAGAAGAAACACTCTCCATCCCCATGGAAGGGAGTGCGAAGGCAGAGGTTAGCGCAGGAAGTGTGATTACCGTGCCGGTGACGCGTATGTTCGCTAAGCTGAACGTGAGGGTGGAGATTGGCGAGGATTTGGCAGACAAGATGACACTTCGTTCGATAGAGATAAACAGCATATCCAAAGTGAGCCTGGTGCGTGCACGGACGGGGGAAGAAGGAGACAAGACTATCGGAGAGAAAGGAAACATGGAGTACTGGACTACCCGGGCTTTTGGCAGTGCCGATGACCCGGTCAGCGCAGGGACGACTTATACCATCTATGTGGCGGAGAATATGCAGGGCGGAGTGCGTGCCATAGGGGCGGAGGAAGAGGTGGCTCCTGTAAATGCGCTCCGGCTGGGCGTGCAGGCGGCCTTGCAAACGGAACAGGGAGCTACGCAACAATCCAATTATTATGCTTATCCGGGGACAGATACGGACGACGACCAATTCCCGAACGATTATAACATCCGGCGGAATTGTGTGTACAACGTGGTTGTTACTATCCGTGAGGGAGGTGCGGAACTGCATATCCCGTCTTCCAACTGCTTCATTGTCGAACCGGGGAAGCTGCTTTCGTTTGAGCCTTATTACCGGGTGGAAACGGGAGGCGGATTCAAAATTGAAGATTACTTGAATCCGGATGAGCCGGAGAAGGCGATTGACAAGGTAAAAATACTTTGGCAAACGGAAGGGGCCATAGGAGATAATTCAGATGGAAGTCTCGTTTGGTATAAGCCGGACGAAAAGAAAATTTATGTCCGGACCGCTAAGGAAGGCAATGCCTTGATTGCGGCTTACAACTGGGACGAGGAGATTATCTGGTCGTGGCATATCTGGGTGACGGGCAATGACCCGGGCAATTTGAGCAAGGCTATCCGCTATTATACGTACCGGTGGGATGAAAAGAGAATCTATGGAGTGGATTCCGGCGAGCCGCGTATCTCCGGCTACCAGGTGATGTCTTGCAATCTGGGGGCATTGGCCGATACGCCTACGCACGGTTGGGATACCAAACCGTTTGGAATGTTGTATCAATGGGGACGGAAAGATCCCTTCCCACCGCTACGCACAAAAGGTGGGCATTATTCTACGGATTATACACCGGAAACAACGGAACAACTGTATGACAATGCCAATCTACCGACCGTAGGTATGACGGCATCTGATGATGTGAATCAATTATTCCATTCTTGTCCCGGAGAAGATATACGAGGAATAGCCGATCCACTTTATTATGCGATTCAGAACCCCACTGTATTTATGTGTGGAACAAATAAAGCGAATATGAATGAAGGCTATGTGCAAGGGTATGGGAATTACTTTGCTGAGGGTGATTGGACATATCAACATAGTGATGAGTTATGGGGCGGATTGAAACCCAGGGACGATGGTACGATGAAGAAGTACAGCTATACTGATGACCCTAATGGACCACATATCTATGATAACTATGGAACGGAGAAATCCATATTCGATCCCTGTCCTTCGGGGTGGAGAGTGCCGCCTGGAGAACTGTGGCTTGGCTTTACCATAGATGGTCGGAATCCAGGAGGTCAATATCAAAGGAATATCAATCTCAATCCTGATATTGAAGGTTGGGTTTGGGATCGAACAGGGCCTAAAGATCCGGTATATACAGGTATGTATATTTATATGCAAGCTTGGAAAACGGGAGTCTATTCCTATTTCCCGAATCAAGGACCGCGTGTAGGAGATGGGCGAGGCATTAGAGTAGGGCGTTGTGGGAATTATCACAATGCTACTACAGACAAAAATAACCGTGTGAATATTTTGCACACCCATAACAATGGTGCTTTTATGATTTTTGAAACGACGAACTATATGTACTATGTCAAATCGGTTGCCGGACCGATAAGGTGCGTGCGCGACAGACTATAATATCACTTTATGTCCTTAACTGCATCAACCTGTTAAAGAAATATTTTTATATCTCTATCAATAGATAATGGGGAAGCGTCCCCACACATTTTACTTAAATTAGTAATCTCGAAGCCGGTTCGCAGGGATGCGCGCCGGCTTTTTTTGTCCCAGCTAAAAAGTTAATCTCCTGTTTTCGTTAAAACTATTTAATACTTCGGCTTCTCTTTCACTATCATTGAACATTGGTGTATATTTGCGACCGGATTATTTTCAAATTTTTTATGGACGAAATCTTTATAATTATCGGGTTGATAGTACTTAACGGTATTTTCTCCATGTCCGAGGTGGCATTAATATCAGCCCGAAAAACTCGGCTTTCCACCGATGCCAAGAAAGGAAGCAAAGCTGCCCGGGTGGCACTGAAGCTGGCGAACGACCCCGACCGTTTCCTTTCGACCGTACAGATTGGCATCACCCTGATAGGTATCCTGACCGGTATTTATTCGGGAAACAAGATAGCCAGCGAATTTACTTCCGTGCTGGAATCGTGCGGTGTGTCGGCAGCGTATGCCGGAACATTGGCGCAAGGCATTATCGTCGTTATCGTGACTTTTCTTTCCATTGTTTTTGGTGAACTGGTGCCCAAGCGTATCGGGCTGAGCATAGCCGAACGGGCTGCAAAGACCGTTTCGCGTCCGATGAGTTTCCTTTCTACAATCGCCCTGCCTTTCGTGTGGTTGCTTTCGAAAAGCACAGAGTTGATATTCAATTTTTTAGGAATCAGGGAATCGGACAATAAAGTGACCGAGGAAGAGATTAAGTCGATTATTCAGGAAGGTACCGAAGACGGCGAGGTGCAACCCGTGGAACAGGACATCATGGAGCGTGTCTTCCTGCTGGGCGACCTGAAGGTCAGTTCGATTATGACACACAAGAGCGAAATCGTATGGCTGGATACGGAAATGGGAGCCGATGACGTGAAGAAAGTATTGAGCGAAAAGCTATACGAGTTTTATCCCATAGCGGACGGCGACCTGGACCATGTAAGGGGCATCGTTAACCTGAAGGACCTGGTATTGCATTTGTACGAGCCTGATTTCAAATTGGAGTCCTTGATTCACGAAGCGACGTTTTTCCATGAGAGCATGAACGTGTACAAGGCACTGGAACAGATGAAGGCACGTAAAATCAGCCGCGCGCTGGTATGCGATGAGTTCGGGGTATGTACGGGTATCATTACCTTGCGCGATATATTGGAAGGACTGGTAGGGGCAATGGATGCACCGGGCGAGGAACCCGATATCATCAAACGGGTATCGGGCGACGGATGGTTGGTGGACGGCCAGTGCTCGTTGTACGACTTTCTGTGTTATTTCGACCGTCAGGATTTGTTTGAGAACTCCGAGTATCATACGCTGGGCGGCTTGATTCTCCAACAACTCCAGCATATCCCCGTTAGTGGGGAAAGCCTGCAATGGAACGGTTTCACCTTCGAGATTGTGGACATGGACGGCGCACGTATCGACAAGGTACTGGTGACTCTCTCGCCGCAGGTTGCGCAAGATTGACGTGTTATCTATGATTTTTTAAGAAGAGGATGAGGAAGGAAAGACGGAAAAACAGAGCGTGGATTTTGCTGGCTATCTGTTTGCTGATGCAGGTAGCAGAGGTCTTTCCGCATCATCATCATGCCGACTATTTCTGCTTGCACCCCGACTTGGCTACGTGTGCTGGAAGCGCATCGTGTGCCGACCAGATGCATCACGAGGGCGATGGCGACCGCCACACGTGTTCATCGGGGTGTGTCACTCATTTCCAGTGTGCCACTTCCCATCCCCATCAGGATTCGGTGGTTCCCGATTATGCCTTTTATACAATTCTTTATACTTTCACTTACCTGTTGAACTTGGTGTATGTCCCCGAAGCCAGCCAGCTTTATGACGGGATGTATATCGAGAATCTGCACACGCAAGATGTGGCCCGAGATACGGGCTTGCGTGCTCCTCCCTGTTTTTCACCACAGATTACACAGATTTTTTAATGCGTTAGATTACGCGGATTTTATGATTCTTGTCACTCTGGATTGCAAATTCGGCGTGACAAGATTGCCCGTTATTAACTATTAATTTTCAATTGTTAATTTAATTAATCTGTGTAATCTGTGGTGAGTCTTAGATTGCAACTTAGTTGCCGGGCAGATGCTTTACTTTTGCCCTCGGAAAAAGAAAGTAAAATCAAAAAAGACATATCGATGAAGAAAAGTATGATGGTGGGAGCTTTCGCCTTGTTGGCGTTGGTTTCCTGTGGGGGAGGAGAAAAACATACCCACGAACACGAAGAAGAGGAAATGCATGAACAGGAAGCGGCACACGGCGCTTCGGGTGAAATAATTCTGGCTCCGGAGAAAGCCCAGGCTGCCGGGGTAAAGGTGGAAACTGTGAAGGCAGGGACATTTCGTGAGGTGATTCCTGCCAGCGGACAGGTGCTTGCCGTGCAGGGTGATGAAGTGACTGTAGTGGCAAGCACGGCAGGGGTGGTTTCGTTTGTACGACCGTTGGTAGAAGGAATGCAAGTATCGGAAGGCAATGCGGTGCTGACCGTATCGGGCAGCCATATCCAAGACGGTGATGTAGTCAACCGGGCACGGGTCGCTTACGAGACCGCCAAGGCCGAATATGAGCGGGCTGCCAAATTAGTGGATAGCCAGATTGTTTCGAAAAAAGACTTCAATCAGCTGAAGGAGGCTTACGAAAACGCACGGATTGCTTACGAAGCTTTATCGCCCAGCAGCGACGGGAAAGGCGTATCGGTGCGGACACCCATTTCGGGGTATGTGAAATCGTGCCTGGTAAAAGAGGGCGACTATGTGACAGTAGGCCAACCCCTGATGACAGTGACCCAGACACGCCGGCTAAGGTTACGGGCTGATGTGTCGGAACGTTATTATCCGGCTTTGCGTAAGGTGGCTTCTGCCAATTTCTGTACCTCGTATGATGACCGTGTCTATCAGTTGGATTCGCTGAACGGCCGCTTGCTTTCTTACGGCAAGTCTATCGGCGACACCTCTTATTATATTCCTGTCACGTTCGAGTTTGATAATCGGGGTGAGATACTTCCCGGAGCCTTTACCGAAGTCTATCTGCTTTCGGGCAAGCGTCAGGGAGTCATCAGCGCTCCCTTGTCGGCACTGACCGAAGAGCAGGGCGTGAAGTTTGTGTATGTCCAATTGGATGCCGAATGCTACCGGAAACGTGAAGTGAAGACAGGACTGAGTGACGGTGCGCGTATCGAAATCCTCTCGGGACTGAAAGAAGGCGAGAAGCTGGTGACCGAGGGTGCCATTCACGTCAAGCTGGCTTCGGCAAGCAATGCGATTCCTGCCCATACACATAATCATTAATCGGGAGGGTGTTGCATTATGCTGAATAAAATCATTCGTTTTTCGTTGCAGAACAGGTTGTTGGTGCTGGTGGCATCGCTGCTTCTGCTGATAGGGGGAACCTATACCGCTTTCCATACCGAGGTGGATGTGTTTCCCGACCTGAACGCGCCTACGGTGGTAGTAATGACGGAAGCCGGCGGAATGGCTGCCGAAGAGGTGGAACAGCTCGTTACTTTTCCTATCGAGACGGCAGTCAACGGTGCTACGGGAGTACGCCGTGTCCGTTCGTCTTCTACGACAGGCTTTTCGGTGGTATGGGTGGAATTCGACTGGGATACCGATATCTACCTGGCCCGTCAGATTGTATCCGAAAAGCTGGCAACGGTAGGCGAGAGCCTGCCCGAAAATGTAGGTAATCCCACATTGGGACCTCAGTCGTCTATCTTAGGCGAATTGCTGATTGTCGGTTTGACTGCCGATAGCACTTCGATGCTCGACTTGCGCACGCTTGCCGATTGGACCATCCGTCCGCGTCTGCTCTCTACGGGCGGTGTGGCTCAGGTGGCTGTGTTGGGCGGCGATATCAAGGAATACCAGATTCTGCTTCATCCCGAACGTATGAAGCATTACGGCGTTACGCTGGGCGAAGTGATGGAAGTGACCCGCGGAATGAATCAGAACACCAACGGAGGAGTGATTTATGAATATGGAAACGAGTATATCGTGCGCGGTGTGGTATCTACCGAGGATGTGAAGGAAATGTCACGTGCGGTCATCAAGCTGTCGGGCGGTGTGCCGGTGATGCTGGAGGATGTGGCAGATGTGAAAATCGGTGCTCAGCAACCCAAGTTAGGCGTGGCATCGGAGAAAGGAAAGCCTGCCGTGCTGATTACGGTGACCAAACAGCCTAATACGGGTACCATCGAGCTGACAGAAAAGCTGGAAGCTGCCTTGAAGGATTTGCAACAGAACCTGCCTGCCGACGTACATATCTCTACCGATACGTTCCGTCAGTCGCGTTTCATAGAAAGCTCCATCAGCAATGTCAAGGATTCGCTTTACGAAGGCGCCATTTTTGTGGTCATTGTGCTTTTCCTTTTCCTTGCCAATACGCGCACGACCATCATCTCGCTTGTCACGCTTCCCCTCTCGCTGGTAGTGGCTATCTTGACGCTTCACTATATGGGGCTAAGCATCAATACGATGAGTCTGGGCGGTATGGCGATTGCTATCGGCTCGTTGGTAGATGATGCGATTGTGGATGTGGAGAATGTGTGGAAGCATTTGCGTGAGAACCGGATGTTGCCGGCAGGCGAACGCAAGCCTGTACTGGAAGTGGTGTTCAACGCTTCGCGTGAAGTGCGTATGCCGATTCTGAACTCCACGCTGATTATCATTGTAAGTTTTATCCCCTTGTTCTTCTTGAGCGGGATGGAAGGACGTATGCTGATTCCGTTGGGCATCGCTTTTATCGTGTCGTTGTTTGCCTCGACGGTCGTGGCGCTTACGCTTACTCCGGTGCTTTGCAGCTATCTGCTGGGAAGCTCGAAGAAAGAAGGGTTGCCCAAGGAAGCCTTTCTTGCCGTATGGCTCAGAAAGCATTACGAGAACGGTCTGTTGTGGGCATTGGCTCACAAGCGTGGGGTGCTTACGGGTACGGTAGCCTTGTTCGTGGTGGCATTGGGCTTGTTCTTCACCTTAGGACATAGTTTCTTGCCGGCTTTCAACGAAGGTTCGTTCACCATCAATGTCAGTTCTTTGCCCGGCATTTCGCTGGAAGAGTCGGACAAGATAGGGCGGCAGGCAGAGGAGATTTTGCTTTCCATCCCTGAAATACAGACTGTAGCCCGCAAGACCGGACGTGCGGAGCTGGACGAGCACGCATTGGGCGTGAACGTATCGGAACTGGAAGCTCCTTTCGAGTTGAAAGACCGTTCGCATAAGGAATTGCTCGACGAGGTGCGCCGCAAACTTTCGGTCATCACCGGAGCGAATATTGAAATCGGCCAACCTATCAGCCACCGCATCGACGCGATGCTGAGCGGTACGCAGGCAAGCATTGCCATCAAGCTTTTCGGTGACGACCTGAACCGGATGTTTGCTTTGGGCAACCAGATAAAAGAAGCGGTGAAAGATGTAGAAGGAATTGCCGACCTGAACGTGGAGCAGCAAATCGAGCGTCCGGAGCTGAAAATCATTCCGCGCCGTGAGATGTTGGCGAAATACGGCATTTCCCTTGCTCAGTTCAATGAGTTTGTTACGGTCAATATGGCTGGCGAAACCGTGTCGCAGGTGTACGAGCAAGGCAAGGCGTTCAACCTTGTGGTGCGTGCCTCCGAAGACAACCGAGGCTCCATCGAACACATCAAAGACCTGATGATAGATGATGCCGAGGGGCGGAAGGTGCCGTTGAGCTATGTGGCGGATGTGGTATCGTCGATGGGTCCCAATACCATTAACCGCGAGAATGTGAAACGTAAGATTGTCATCTCTGCCAATACCAGCGGACGCGACTTGCGTAGTGTGGTGAACGACATCCGCAAGCGGGTGGAGGCAGAAATCCGGCTTCCCGAAGGATACCATATTGAATATGGAGGACAGTTTGAGAGCGAACAGGCTGCCAGCCGCACCTTGCTGTTCGCTTCGTTGATGAGCATTGTGGTGATATTCCTCCTGCTTTATGTGCAGTTCAAGAATGCCGTTCAAAGCGCCATCATTCTTCTAAACTTGCCTTTGGCATTGATTGGAGGTGTGTTTGTCCTGCTTTGCACGACGGGCGAGTTGAGCATCCCAGCCATTATCGGATTCATTTCCCTGTTCGGTATCGCTACCCGCAACGGGATGTTGCTTATCAGCCACTATAACTTGCTTCGCGAAGAGCAGGGGATGGGATTGCGCCAGTGCATCGTCCACGGTTCGCTGGACCGTCTGAATCCGATTCTGATGACCGCCTTGTCATCGGCATTGGCATTGATTCCGCTGGCTTTGCGCGGCGATTTGCCGGGCAATGAAATCCAAAGTCCGATGGCGAAAGTCATTCTGGGCGGTCTGCTTACCTCGACCTTCCTCAATGCCTTCATCGTCCCCATCGTCTACGAACTGATGCACCGGTCTTCTACCACAGATTACACGGATTAAATCAGTAGAATAATTAAAATATTAAATCTGTGTAATCTGTGGTGAAAATCAATTTTAATATAGAATCAACTATGAAACTGAAATATATGTTAGCCGTGGCCTGCCTGGCTTTTTCCACGATGCAGGCACAAACGATAGAAGAAGTGCTGGCTCAGATAGAACAGAACAACAAGGAGCTGCAGGCACAACGCCAAAATACATTGGCTTCGAAACTGGAAGTGCAGACGGAAAACAATCTGGAAGACCCGTCGGTGGAGTACAGCCCGTTTTATACGCGAGGCATTACGGGGATGTCCAGCTCCGAGCTGGTGGTGACGCAAGGATTTGATTTTCCCACTCTTTATGCGGCACGTCGGCAATCGGGCAAATGGAAACAGGAAGCTCTCGACCGCCAGCAGCAAGTGGTGCGCCGTGATATCCTGTTGAACGCCAAGAATCTTTGCTTCGACCTGATTATGCTGAACCAGCAACAGGCGTTGCTTGCCGCACGGGCAAAGAATGCCGACGAGCTGCTTGCTTTGTTCGAAAAACGCTTGCAGGAAGGCGATGCCGGTGTGCTCGAGGTGAATAAAATCAAGATGGAACGGATGAGTGTGCAGACCGAAGTGGCTCAGAACAATGCCGCCCATCGCACAGCCCTCCAGCAATTGCTGGCAATGAACGGGAACTTGCCGCTGGAGTTCTCGGCGGATGAATATCCCCGTATGGAGGAACTGAACGATTACAATGCACTTTATGATGAGGTGATGTCGACCGATGCCACTCTGCTTGCGGCGGATGCCAACGCCCGTGCTGCCGAGAAAGAATTGAAGGTGAACCGCCAGAGCTGGTTGCCTAAAATAGAAGTCGGTTATCGACGCAATACGTCACTGGACGAAAAGAGCAACGGTTTCCTGGTAGGGGGGAGTTTTCCTTTGTTCTCCAACCGGAAGAAAGGGAAGATAGCCCGTGCGCAGGCAGCCGGTGCCAAGCTGCAGATGGAAAACGCCCGCTTGCAGGCAGAAGCCCAGGTGCAGAGCCGTTATAACGAAATGTGCCAGTTGCGCGAGGCGATGCGGGCATACGATGTCGTTTTGATGCATAAAACTTTGGCTTTGCTCAACGAGGCGGTGAAAGCCGGCCAGCTTTCCATCATCGAGTTCTATACCGAAGCGGACAATATCTACCGCAACCTTCAGGCATACATCGAGCTGGAGAATCAGTACCAGAAGTTGATGGCGGATATTTACAAGAACCGGTTATGATTGAAAGGAGTTATCACTTCGCTGCGCTTCGTTAGAAGTTAAAGGAGTTAGAGAAGTTAAAGCCGACAGTTTTGCCAATGAAAAGCAAGATTGTCGGCTTTTTTCATTTTTGCCGGCAAATAATTCTTGTATACTGTTTTGTATCTTATTAATGTTTTTTTAATTGGTCAATAAAAGCAATTAAGGGGTGTTGTGCGTATTTGACATTTCAATTCCACGCTCCGTGGTTTAACATTTAAATAGGTTTCTGAAGGGAACTGGGAAGACCGTAATTTATGGATGATGAGGTTGCATCACAGAATCTGGTAAACATCACGGTAACGGATGATGAAGGCGAGCAGGATGCCGTTCTTGAGTTGCAGCTCAATAGCGATGGCTATGCAGAAGTATGTAATGAGACGGAACGTTATTACGGCGATTCTGTCTGGATGCTGGAATATGATGCCGAAGGTCATCTGGTTGCTGCGGAACATACCCGGGGAAATTTACAGAAACGATGCAAATTACTTATCAGAATGGCGATGCGGTGAAAACTTCCACACGTATAAGGGGAGGAGACACTAATGGGGACGGACTTCTCGACGCTAATGACGATGGGATTATGATGCGGTCATAGAGCTACCAAGCATTTAACGGGGGTTGCCATGCTTGATTTCAAATCCGATGGAACGGTAGAAGATTTGTGCGGCAGGGCAGTTGTCAAGAAATACTTGACAACTGTCGCACGCTTCCTCCCCCTAAAAGTAACTTTAGCCATTTTTTATTGTACCGGCATAAAAACGTAGAAATTTATGTATGTTTGCGTTTTTAAAAGAAAATGTAATATCAATGGAAAACCAAGGAGAAATTATAATCTATCAGCCGGATAATGAAGTGAAATTAGAAGTGCGGTTGGAAAACGAGACCGTATGGTTGACGCAGGCGCAAATGGTTGAACTGTTCAGTTCGACAAAGCAGAATATCAGCCTGCATATCAACAACATCTTTAAGGAAGGCGAATTAAAGCAAGAGGCAACTGTCAAGGAATACTTGACAGTTCAAAAAGAAGGCAACCGCAACGTGAAACGTAAAATCACGTGCTATAACCTCGATGTAATCATTTCCGTAGGCTACCGAGTGAAATCCATCCGAGGTACACAATTCCGCCAATGGGCGAACGGCGTATTGAAGGAATACCTGCTGAAAGGCTATTCAGTGAACCGCCGCCTGACCGAACTGGAACATACCGTGGCAGAACATTCCCGGAAGATAGACTTCTTTGTCCGCACCTCACTTCCACCCGTGGAAGGCATCTTCTACGATGGGCAGTTGTTTGATGCCTACAAGTTTGCCACCGACCTGATACGCTCTGCCAGGAAATCCCTGTTGCTGATAGACAACTATGTGGACGAATCGGTTCTGCTGATGCTCAGCAAACGGAATGCTGACGTGACAGCCGACATCTACACACAAGCCGTCAGCCACCAGTTGCAGCTGGACTTGCAGAAACATAACAGCCAATATCCTCCGATAGAGTTGCACACTTACAAGAAATGCCACGACCGCTTCCTGATTATCGACGGAACAGACATCTATCACATCGGGGCCTCACTGAAAGACCTCGGCAAAAAGATGTTTGCCTTCTCTAAATTAGAGATACCAGCCATAGCCATAACAGCTTTATTGTAAAAACGGCAATCACCCGTCCCAGCAGATTTGCAAGCCGGCATGACTAAAAAGCAAGGCTGCCGGCTTTTTCGATTCTCTCCCTCCTCCCTTCTTCCCGATGTGCGAAATTTTTCTTACCTTTGCGGGTGATTTAAAAACCAATGTTTCTATGCCATTAAATTTACCTGATAAGTTGCCCGCTATCGACCTGCTGAAAGAAGAAAACATCTTCGTCATCGATACCTCGCGGGCAAGCACACAAGATATCCGTCCGCTGAAAATCGTCGTGCTCAACCTGATGCCGATAAAGATTACCACTGAGACCGACCTGATACGGTTATTGTCGAACTCCCCCCTGCAGATAGAGGTCAGCTTTATGAAGCTGAAAAGCCATACTTCGAAGAACACGCCGATAGAGCATATGAAAGCGTTCTACCGTGACTTCGAACTGATGCGCGACGAGAAGTTCGACGGGATGATTATCACCGGCGCACCGGTGGAGCACCTGGCGTTCGAGGACGTGAACTATTGGAGCGAACTGCAAGATATATTCAACTGGACACGCACGCACGTTACTTCCACCCTGTATATATGTTGGGCGGCGCAGGCAGGCTTGTACCATCATTACGGTGTGCCCAAGTATCCGCTCGACAAGAAGATGTTCGGCATCTTCGAACATCACGTGTGCGAAGGCTTCCAGAAGCTGCCTATCTTCCGTGGGTTCGACGATGTGTTTTTCGTGCCCCATAGCCGCCACACCGAAGTGCGCCGTGAGGACATCGAGCGCTGTCCCGGCTTGCAGGTCATATCCGAGTCGGAAGATGCGGGTGTACATATCGTGATGGCTCGCGGAGGGCGTGAGTTTTACGTGACGGGTCATTCGGAATATGCTCCTTATACCCTCGACACGGAATACCGGCGCGATTT
Source organism: uncultured Bacteroides sp. (assembly GCA_900544675.1). Taxonomy (GTDB): domain Bacteria; phylum Bacteroidota; class Bacteroidia; order Bacteroidales; family Bacteroidaceae; genus Phocaeicola. The sequence continues at coordinate 121,432 of UQVZ01000002.1, read as the reverse complement.
GGGCAAAGGGCTTCCCATTGATATGCCGAAGAACTATTACCGTGACGATGACCCCGACAAGGGACCGTTGGTGCGTTGGCGGAGCACTGCCAACCTCTTGTTCTCCAACTGGCTGAACTATTACGTCTACCAGGAGACCCCGTATGATATCAATGAAATTAGTTGACGAGAGTTTCACCACAGATTACACAGATTTATTTTATTGAAATAAATTGCATATATTTAATCTGTGTAATCTGTGGTGAAACATAAAAACAGAAACCTGAAAATGACTATCGAACTTTTGGCTCCTGCCAAGAATCTGGAGTGCGGATTGGAAGCTATCAATCACGGAGCGGACGCGGTGTATATCGGTGCGCCTCGTTTCGGTGCCCGTGCGGCGGCAGGAAACTCGCTGGAAGACATTGCCGAACTGGTGCGGTATGCCCATCTGTATCGGGCACGCATCTATGTCACGGTCAATACCATCCTGAAGGAAGAGGAACTGAAAGCTACCGAAGCTATGATATGGGACTTGTACCGCATCGGGGTGGATGCCTTGATTGTACAGGATATGGGCATTACCCGGCTCAATCTTCCGCCCATCCCGCTCCACGCCAGCACGCAGATGGATAACCGGACGGCGGAGAAAGTGCAGTTTCTGGCAGAAGCGGGATTCCGTCAGGTGGTCTTGGCACGTGAATTGAGTATAGACGAAATCCGGCATATCCATCGGCAATGTCCCGATACGTTGCTCGAAGTATTCGTTCACGGAGCCTTGTGTGTGAGCTATAGCGGCCAGTGCTATGTAAGCCAGGCGTGCTACGGGCGAAGTGCCAACCGCGGTGAGTGTGCCCAGTTCTGCCGGTTGGGTTTCGACCTGACGGATGCCGACGGAAAGGTTATCGTACACGACAAGCACCTGCTTTCTCTGAAAGATATGAACCAGAGCGAGAACCTTGAAGAGCTGCTCGATGCCGGAGCTTCTTCGCTCAAGATAGAAGGCCGGCTGAAAGATGTGTCGTATGTGAAGAATGTCACGGCATACTATCGCCAACGTCTGGATGCCATTTTCAAGCGCCGGAAAGAATATGTGTCTGCCTCGTCGGGCAAGGTACGTTTGGCTTTCTGTCCCCAGTTGGATAAAAGTTTCAGCCGAGGATTTACCGATTATTTTGCTCACGGACGCAATCCGGGCATCTTCAATCTGAATACACCCAAGTCATTGGGCGAGGAAGTGGGCACGGTGAAAGAGGTGCGAAGCAATTATCTGACGGTTGCCGGGGTGAAACCTTTTGCCAACGGAGACGGTCTGTGCTACCTGGACGAGCAAGGCAAGCTGCAAGGATTTCGGGTGAACCGCGTGGAGAACAACAAGCTCTTTCCGCAGGAGATGCCCCGCCGCTTGCGTCCGAAGGCGGTGCTTTACCGCAACTTCGACCAGGAATTTGAACGGACTATGCAGAAAAAGTCTGCCGAACGGAAGTTGGCTTTGGATATGCGGCTGGCAGAAAACAATTTCGGTTTCACCTTGACCCTGACCGATGAAGACCATAACCGTGTGAGCGTGGTGCTGGCACGCGAGAAGGAACCGGCACGCACTTCGCAGGCAGAGAATTTCAAGACCCAGTTGAGCAAGTTGGGCAATACGCCTTTCGAGGCACGGGAGGTTCTGATAGACTTGACGGGAGACTGGTTCATCCCTTCGTCCGAGCTTTCGGATTTACGCCGCAGAGGAGTGGAACGCCTGCTTCAGGCACGCCGCATCACCTATCCCCAGGAGCGGAGAAGATGGATACAGACCGCTCATCCTTTCCCCGAAAAAGAGTTGAGCTATCGGGGAAACGTGATGAACTCTGAAGCGATGGCTTTCTATCGCCTGCACGGAGTAGGGGAGATAGCTCCCGCTTTCGAGAAAGAGGCACCTGCGGGAGCGGCATTGATGTTTTGCAAGCATTGCATCCGGTACAGTCTGGGCTGGTGTCCCGTACATCAGAAGAAACGTTCACCTTACCGTGAACCGTATTACTTGATGAGTAGCGATGGAAAACGCTTTCGGTTGGAGTTCGATTGTAAACAATGTCAGATGAAAGTATATGCTGAAAAGTAAGTATTTCGTACCGTTCCTGTTGTTGCTGGTGTTGGTGACGGCTTGCCGTTATCAGCCGGTGACGCATCTTGCCGGAAAGGAAGGAGGCGATTCGGTTCGTTGTTATTCGCGGATGTATGCGTTGAACAGCAATTTTCAGGTGGAGGCAGACACCTTGTGGCTGCACGTGCTTCCCTTTATGGATACGGTCCCGTTGGTGAGGGGCGATGAAGTGGTGGTAGCGGAGTTTGATGTACATCCGCAAGATTCAGTCGATTCGGTTTGGGTGAAGGTGGCACGCGATCAGGAGACCATCGGTTGGATTCAGGAACACCGCCTGTTGGAGAATATCGTGCCGGTCGACCCCATTTCGCGTTTCATTCATTTCTTCAGCAATGCGCACACCTTGCCTTTCTTTTTGGTATTGGCGGTGTTTTTCTTGTGGTTTGTCTATCGGGCGGTGCGGCGCAAGCAAATCAAGCTCATTTGGCTGAACGACATCGATAGTGTATTTCCCATCCTGTTGTCTTTGCTGATGGCGGTTGCGGCCACTACATATAACAGCATCCAGCATTTTGTTCCCGAAACGTGGGAGCACTATTATTACGCCCCTTCGTTGAATCCTTTCGATGTGCCTTTCATCCTGGGTTTCTTCATCGTATGTGTGGGGCTGATTGTGCTGGTAGGTGTGGCGATGCTCGACGACCTGTTCCATCAGACGAAAGTAGAGGTGGCATTTTTCTACCTCGTAGGACTGATTTCGTGTTGCATTTTCATTTATATCTTCTTTACGTATGTCAATGTCTATGTGGCGTATGTCTGTCTGTTGGCATACGGGGCAGGCTGCGTTCGCTGGCTATGCAAATCGAACCGCTATCCGTATGTATGTGGCGCGTGTGGTGCCAAGATGCGTGCCAAAGGTATTTGTCCGCATTGCGGAGCATTGAATGAATGAAGAATGGAGAAATTGATGGACATGCTGGATTTTTGCTTTGTTTTGACAACACAATCAAATAATATATAGCGTATGAAAACAAGAAAGAAATGGAATTGGATGTTGCTGCTGGGCTGCATGACGCTGGTCTGCAGTTGTGGAGGAAACACGAAAAAACAAGGTGAAAGTATGGAAAAAGATTCGGTACAGGCGGTAGGAACTGTGCAGACACGGCAAGTGGAAGGGGTAAGCGTGACCTGGATGCAGGACAATGCGCAAGACAAACTGATGCCGCCTTCCCTGTTTGCGGCAGCTTCGGACAGCTTAATCAAGAGCCTGGGGCTGGAGGCTGGCATACCTTCGTCCATCAGTACCTTCTGGGTAGAGACGGAAGGAGTGCAGATTCTGTTCGATGCCGGACTGGGTGCGCCCGACAGTCGTTTGCCGGCAGGGCTGGACTCCATCGGCGTGAAGCCCGAAGACGTGAAGTATGTTTATCTGACCCATTTCCACCACGACCACATCGGCGGTATGCTGAAAGGAGATACTGCCGTATTTCCCCGTGCCGAGGTGTATGCGTCAAAGGCAGAGTATGACGGTTGGATGAAGATGGAAGCTTCCCGGCGTGCGGAAGTGGAAAAGCTGGTGGAGGTATACGGAGAGCGTTTGCATTTCTTCGAGTTCGGCGACACCTTGCCGGGCAAGGTAGTGGCGATGGAAGCCATCGGGCATACACCGGGACATACGGTGTATCAGGCTGGCAAACTGCTGGTGATAGGCGACCTGATTCACGGCGCGGCGCTTCAGTTGGCTCATCCCGATATCTGCGCTTCGTTCGACATGGACCCGGAAGAAGCCATCCGCTCACGCAAGCATTACCTGCAATATGCCAAGGAGAATGGCTTGACCCTGGCAGGCATGCACCTTCCGGTACCGGCTATGCTGGTTCCGCCTTTTGCATTCTGAGGTAAAGGTCTTTTATCAGTCCGCAAGCGACATCGAGCGGCATGCTTCCGGTGTTAATCATCAGATTATACTGATGCGGTTCGCCCCATTTTTGTCCCGTATAATATTCATAATGGGCAACACGCGAACGGTTGATGCGCTTGATTTCGCTTTCGGCTGTTTCTTTCGAGATGCCGTACTCTTCGGTGCACCGCTTCAGCGCGCTTGCGGCATCCGAGTAACAGAATACCTTGATGAGGTGCGGATAGTCTTTCAGAATGTAGTCCGCACATCTTCCCACAATGACGCAGGCTTCTTTCTCGGCCAGTTCCTGGATAATCTTGCTTTCTGCCACGAACAGTACGTCATCCGATGAAAGGCTGTGTTCCAATGCCGATTCATAGTTTTGCGAGAAAATACATTTCAGCCAGAATGACGGGATGGATTGCTCGTTGGCAATGATGTATTGCTCGTCCATGCCGCTTTTCTGGGCAGCCAGATGGATGAATTGTTTGTCGTAGAGAGCGATGCCCAGTTGCTTGGCAAGCATTTCGCCTAACAGGTGACCGCCGCTTCCGAACTCGCGGGCGATGGTGATGATGATATGCTGAGGCTGTGCATTGCTGCTTGTGGGTACAGTTTTTGCCTCTTTTATCCATTGGTCAATCACAGCCAGATAGGGAGTGACGAAGTGGACAATCGGTCCCGTTATCAGAGCGGCTATCACCGTGCCTTCGCGCACGCCGTAGATGCCCGACATGAATGCCAGCGAGAAGCTGCAGGCTATCAGCACCTGCGACACATCAAATCCCAGCTTGACATAACCGAACTCTCCATGAAACCGACGCGCAATGACCCTTACAAAGTATTCGCCCGATGCCATCGCCACGTTTGCCTTGACTTCGAGCGCGATACCGATGGCAAGAATGACACATCCAGCCAGCAGACTGGCTATTTTGCCGGGGTAAGAAACCGGGTCGAGCCAATAAAGCATGTTCATCGAGAAGTCGATAAATTGTCCGAAGCACAGCGAAATCGGTATTTGGAGCAGGAAAAGCCGTTTATCGGTCCGGAAGTCGGCGCGTTTCATAAGCGGTGTTTCCAGCACGACAAAAAGCAGGTTGACGATGATGGTCCATTGCCCCATGGTGAGCGGCGTGAACATGCTCAATACGTAGTTGACACTGGTGATGGGGGAAGTCCCCAATAAGGCTTTGGTGATGAAAGCAACGCCGAATGCGTTGATAAACAGAGAGATGACGAATAAGATGTATCGTCTGACAAGATATTTACTCATAATCGCTTGTTTTTACTGCCGCAAATTTCGCGATTTTTCGCTATGGATGTTCTCTTGTCCTTCTGTTTTTTCGTAGGAAAGTCATTGCATGGACCGCAGAAGCACAGAGACGCGGAGGAAAAAGAAGTGATAGTCGGATGTTTCAGTTAGCTGCGTTTCGTGTAAGATTAATAATCTTGTGGCTTGAAGATTAATAATCTTACAGCTTGAAGATTAATAATCTTACACGGAGAGCAGTAATATGCCTCTGTCTTTGCGGATAGCTTCGGCTGCCGTTTACAGGTAATTGGTTCGCGGTTATTCTTCGGGTGAGCGGTAGTTGAACTCAGTCGATTTTTCTCCGCTATACGATTTCCATATCAGTTTCAGCTTGACGGTCTTGCCCTGCGTGTCGGGCAGTTGGTCGAGCTTGAACGCCACCATCCCGTCGCCCGCCTGTCCGTAGTTGTTTCCGTAAGCATGATGGCGGAACTCCACTTCGTAAGGATTCTCCGGGTTATTGGTCGACAGGAGGTTGACAAAGTGTTTGGTGCTTGCGTCGCCCGTGTTCGTCCGGAAATGCAAGTTCAGGTATCCGTCTTCGGCAATGTTCACCCAGTCGTTTACGATTTCAATAGGGTCGGTTCCGTAAACCGAATCGTTTTTTTCGCCCAAGTCGGTCGCCATCGGTTTGGTCAGGATGCTGTCTATCCAGTAGACTTTTACGGCTTGGTCGTAGTTGCCTGCCGATTCCTCGGTGAAATCGAAGTTCATCAGTGCCCTTACTTCTTTCTCACCGAAAGGAGAGTTGGCGATGTTGACCGGCAGTACGGTAGTGCTGTCGTCCAGTTGCAGGTAGAACGTGCCGTCAGTATCCGTCTTGGCAGTTACGATGGCATTGTTGTATGCAACGTAATAAGTATCGTCATCGTCCAGACACGATGAGAAAGCGAGTGTGCCGCTTAGCGCAGTGGCAAGCAGCAAGGTCTTGGTCCATTTGCTCATTGCATTCATATTCATAAGTTCTATGTGTTACTTTGTCTATGAAATGCGGAGCAATAGCAAATCTTGCATCTTTTGATGTTAAAATATCAAAATAGACTGAATGAAGAATCAGTTGATGTTTTCTTTTTGAAACGCAGATTAGCGCAGATTCACGCAGATTTTTAATTCTTCATTCTTCGTTCTTCATTCTCTTCGCGTTTCTGCGTTCAATAAATTAAGCAACGGAAATGGAAGAAAGTTCCCTGCCGACCGAGCGTATGGTCTCAAAGATTTCTTCCATCCGTTCTTTAGATGGTTTTTTGCTTCCGCTAATGTATTGGGCAAATAAGCTTTGTGACATACCCAGGCGGCGTGCAATGGCAGAGGCATTCAATTCCGGATGATTTATAAACAACTCATATAAAGGATTGGATTCTTTTTTGCGGAAAAATCCTTCAAAACTAAGGTCTTCATCGATTTCCTTCCAATGAATGCCTTCATCGCTTAACGTAAAATGTTTTCGTTGCTCGGGCGTTGCAAATCGCAATCTTGGGAAATCAGAAAATTTCTCGCAAGATTCGTTCCCGTCGGTTGTACGTATCCATACTGCCGTATCGGTCAGCCATACTTTTTCAATTTCAATCTTTCCCATAATTGTTTTATTTTGTATTGTTGAAAAATTTGTTCCAGTGCTCTGCAATAATTTCTTGGTTTTCTTCAATTATCGATTCTACCAGTTTAAGTTCGGAAGATTTTAAACCATTATTCTTTACCAACTTTATTGGGAATAAAAGGAATTTGGCACTCGTATTGCCTTTTATAACATGCACATGAATGGGTTCATGGTCATTGGCATAGAACATAAATCGGAAACCGAATAAAATAAATATAGTGGGCATCACTTAATCATTATTTTAATATGACAAAGTTAGGTAATTATTTTATTACCTGCAACCTTTTTGTGATTTTTCGTTGAATCCTCTTTATGCTTTCTTTTACCACAAATTACACAGATTTTTTTCATCATTGATTACGCAGATTAAAAAATTATTTCTCTGTGTCTTTGTGTCTCTGTGTTCAAATAAAAAAATCTCCGTGCGCTTTGTTTTCTCAAAAAAGAGAAAACTTTGCGCCTCCGCGTCTCTGCGTTCGATATTATTTGAAACGCAGATTCTTCATTCTTCGTTCTTCATTCTTCATTTATTAAGTTCCCGCCACACGTGTAAGAGGGCTGAAAGCGGATGGTAGAGTAGCATGCGTGGACCGGCATAGCGCATTACTGTACGCATTCGTTCACGCATACGGGGACTGTAACAATGGATGGGACATTGCTTGCAGGTCGGCTTTTGCTCGCCATAGCGGCAATGCGAAAGGCGTGCATGGGCATACTCCAACAGCTTCTGGCAGTCGGGGCAAAGCGTGGCGTTGCCTTCTTTACGGCGGCAATACAGGGCAATCATCTGCTCCACCACGCGCTTTTCTTCTTCGATACGTGACTTGATAAGGCTGAATAATTTATTTTTTTGCGTCGCTATATGTTAGGTTTCTGTTTCATTCGCTCGGGCAAAAGTAGTGAAAAGAATCGGATTTTATAAATTTTATACTTGGAAATTGGGCTGTTAGCCGATAATGCTTTACTTTTGAGGTGCTTGTTTTCCCCTAACGGGAAACCAGGAGATTTAACTAACTTATCAATTGGGTATGAAACAGATTAAATGTATTGGAATCCTGACATCGGGAGGCGATGCTTCGGGAATGAACGCAGCTATCCGTGCCGTGACGCGAAGCGCCATATTCAACGGCTATACGGTGAAAGGTATCTATCGCGGATATGAAGGACTGATTCGTAACGAAATCAAGGAACTGACCACGCAAGACGTGAGTAGCATCATCCAGCGTGGAGGTACGATTCTGAAAACGGCACGCTCGAAAGACTTCATGACGCCCGAAGGACGGCAGAAGGCATACGACAATATGGTGGCAGCCGGCATCGACGCGCTGGTGATTATCGGCGGAAACGGTTCGCTGACGGGTGCGCTGACTTTTGCGCAGGAATTTGATGTGCCTTGCATCGGCTTGCCGGGTACGATTGACAACGACCTGTATGGAACGGACTCTACCATCGGCTATGATACGGCACTGAATACCATCGTGGAATGTGTGGATAAGATTCGCGACACAGCCACCTCGCACGACCGTATCTTCTTTGTGGAAGTTATGGGTCGTGATGCCGGCTTCCTGGCGCAGAACAGTGCCATCGCTTCGGGTGCTGAGGCAGCTATCATCCCCGAAGACCAGACCGACGTAGACCAGTTGGAGCAATTCATCGGACGTGGTTTCCGTAAGTCGAAGAACAGTAGTATCGTCATTGTGTCCGAGTCGCCCAAGGACGGAGGCGCGATGCATTATGCCGAACGTGTGAAGAAGGAATATCCGCAATATGATGTGCGTGTCACCATCTTGGGACACCTGCAGCGGGGCGGTTCTCCCAGTGCCTACGACCGTATCTTGTCGAGCCGTCTGGGTGTAGGCGCCATCGAGGCACTGAAGGAAGACCAGCGCAATGTGATGATTGGTATCCGTAATGATAAGGTGGTATATGTGCCTTTCAGCGAAGCCATCAAGAAAGACAAGCCGCTCGACAAGTCGCTGATAAAGGTGCTTGACGAGTTGTCTATTTAGTTCTGATAGTTGACAAGTTTTTATAGTTGACAAGGTGTCAGTTGACGAGTTGACAAGGTTCTTTAAAAACTTTGCCAACTCGTTTTTGTATTATCTCGGATTTCCCGTAACAGATAGAATGATTGTTGTTTTTGCTAACTGTAATGCCGTAACGGTTTGAATGAATATAAATCATTCCGGAATTATTGCAGGTTATAGATGCATCGCATTTACATGTATAAACCATACAAAATAGTTTCACAAGTAATAGCATATAGTTTCGCCGCGCCGCGCGCATAGATTAAAAATTAAACGGATATTGGGGGTAAACGATAAATGGGTTATCCGTCACGTTGGATTACACATGTGGTTTGAGCAGGGCGGACATCCGGCATGACAAGCAAACGTTGTTGTTACTTTCGTTTCATTCTGTAAATCAGCGCGACAAGAAAAAAGCACGGAGAGAGGGTGTCCAATTTCCTTTCTCTCCGTGCTTCAGAATAAGGGGTATATGATTCTTATTCCCACTCGATTGTTGCAGGCGGTTTTGACGAGATGTCGTAGCAGACGCGGTTCACGCCTTTCACTTTATTAATAATGTCGTTCGAGACTTTAGCCATAAACTCGTAGGGGAGATGTGCCCAGTCGGCGGTCATGGCATCGGTGCTGGTCACGGCCCGCAGGGCTACGGCACGCTCGTAGGTGCGTTCGTCGCCCATCACGCCTACGCTTTGCACGGGGAGGAGGATAACGCCTGCCTGCCATACCTGGTCGTAGAGTGCGGTTTCCTTACCGTCGGCATCCGTGGTCTTCCAGTCGCGCAAGCCTTGGATGAAGATGTCGTCGGCATCTTGCAGGATGCGTACTTTCTCGCGGGTGATGTCGCCCAGGATGCGTACTGCCAGTCCCGGTCCGGGGAACGGATGGCGGGTGATGAGGTGTTCGGGCATGCCCAGTTCGCGACCTACCCGGCGCACTTCGTCCTTGAACAGCAAGCGGAGCGGTTCGCACAGTTTCAGGTTCATCTTTTCAGGAAGCCCGCCCACGTTGTGATGGCTCTTGATGACCGTCCCGGTGATGGAAAGCGACTCGATGCAGTCGGGGTAGATGGTTCCCTGCGCCAACCATTTCACGTCGTGTATCTTGTGCGCTTCTTCGTCGAACACGTCGATAAAGCCTTTGCCGATGATTTTGCGCTTGCGTTCGGGCTCGGTCACTCCGGCCAGCTCAGTGAAGAATTTCTCGCTGGCGTCTACGCCGATGACGTTCAGCCCGAGGCATTCGTAATCGTGCAGCACGTTGCGGAACTCATTTTTGCGCAGCATGCCGTGGTCGACGAAGATACAGGTCAGGTTCTTGCCGATGGCCTTGTTGAGCAATACGGCCGCTACCGACGAGTCGACGCCGCCGCTCAGTCCGAGCACGACTTTATCGTCGCCCAGTTGCTCTTTCAGTTGTGCCACGGTGGTTTCGATGAACGATGCCGCGCTCCAGTCTTGTTTGCCTCCGCAGATGCCCACTACAAAGTTTTTCAGGATTTGGGTGCCGTCTTCGGTATGGAACACTTCGGGATGGAATTGTACGCCCCACAGTTTCTCGCCTTCAGCCTGGTAGGCGGCTACGGCTACCTTGTCGGTGGACGCGATGATCTTAAAGCCTTCGGGGAGTGCCGTGATGGTGTCTCCGTGGCTCATCCATACTTGCGAGTTGTCGCGTACGCCTTTCAGCAACGGATTCTCATGGTCGAACTTTGCCAGATGGGCGCGTCCGTATTCGCGGGTGTTGGCAGGTTCTACTTTACCCCCATTGGTGTACGCCATGAACTGCGCGCCGTAGCAGATGCCCAGGATGGGGTATTTGCCGCGGATTTCGCTCAGGTCGACGCGGAAAGCCTTTTCGTCGTATACCGAGAAGGGGCTGCCCGAGAGGATGACTCCGATGACGGAAGGGTCGTTGTGTGGGAACTTGTTGTAGGGAACGATCTCGCAATACATGTTCAGTTCGCGCACGCGGCGCCCGATGAGCTGCGTGGTCTGCGAGCCGAAATCGAGAATGATAATTTTTTCCTGCATATTCAGTTCTGTATAAAATGTTGAAAAAGATTGTGCAAAGGTAGTCATTTAAATTGTAAATTGAAAATTTAAATCGAATACAGAAGCACGGAAGCGTCGAGTTTTTTCTTTTGTCATTCGTGTAAATTCGCGGATAATCATTGTTCCCGGTGTGCTATATTAAATAAGGTAGAGAGCCGATTCTCGGATTATGTTTGGGTTATTGCTTGAATCCTTACAAGTACGTTTGTCAATTTAAAGTCGAAAGGAGCTGTACGTGCAAAGTGGGGATTACAAAACGATGTCATTTGAAGGAGGAAAAACGGCTTTTATGAAGATTAAATTAAAATGTAACTCAATTTTTTCTTAATTTTAATACTTTTCATGCTCAACTTATCAAAGAATTACTTATTTTTGCAACGCAGTCGGGAAGGAAAAGGGGCTGATGAGGGTCTTGTTTCCCGGAGGCAGAAAGAAGTAGCGAGTGTTTATAACATTATTATAAAACCTTTAAAATTTAAGCAAAATGATTAAAGTAGGTATTAACGGTTTCGGTCGTATCGGCCGTTTCGTATTCCGTGCAGCTCAGAAAAGAAACGATATCCAAATCGTAGGTATTAACGACTTGTGCCCGGTAGATTACTTGGCTTACATGTTGAAGTATGATACTATGCACGGACAGTTCGACGGTACTATCGAAGCTGACGTTGAAAATAGCAAACTGATTGTTAACGGTAAAGAAATCCGCGTAACAGCTGAAAAGAATCCTGCTGACTTGAAATGGAACGAAGTAGAAGCTGAATACGTAGTTGAATCAACTGGTTTGTTCTTGACTAAAGAAAAAGCTCAGGCTCACATCCAGGCTGGTGCTAAATACGTAGTTATGTCTGCTCCTTCTAAAGACGATACTCCGATGTTCGTGTGCGGTGTTAACGAAAAGACTTACGTGAAAGGTACTCAGTTCGTTTCTAACGCTTCTTGTACTACTAACTGCTTGGCTCCGATCGCTAAAGTATTGAACGAAAAATTCGGTATCGTAAACGGTTTGATGACTACAGTTCACTCTACAACTGCTACTCAGAAGACAGTTGACGGTCCTTCTATGAAAGACTGGAGAGGTGGTCGTGCTGCTTCTGGCAACATTATCCCGTCTTCTACTGGTGCTGCTAAAGCTGTAGGTAAAGTTATTCCTGAACTGAACGGCAAATTGACTGGTATCTCTATGCGTGTGCCGACTTTGGATGTTTCTGTAGTTGACTTGACTGTAAACTTGGCTAAACCGGCTACTAAAGCTGATATCTGCGCTGCCATGAAGGAAGCTTCTGAAGGCGAATTGAAAGGTGTTCTGGGTTACACTGAAGATGCAGTTGTATCTTCTGACTTCCTGGGCTGCACTTTGACTTCTATCTTCGATGCAAACGCAGGTGTTTACTTGACTGATACTTTCGTTAAAGTTGTTTCTTGGTATGACAACGAAATCGGTTACTCTAACAAAGTATTGGATCTGATTGCTCACATGGCATCAGTTAACGATTAATTATCAGTCATCAGACGTGTTTTGATTAATAAACAATTATGATAGGAGAAGTCATCCTTTCGCGAGGGTGGCTTCTCTTTTTTGTTTCTCTATAAATAATATATAATAATAGGTAAAGGGGTATGACTTCGAAAGCGGTGCTTCGGCTGAGCCATCTTTCTACCGGCTATTCCGGAAAACATGCTGCCATACGGGTAGCTACCGATATCAATGCTTCGGTATATGGGGGCGAGTTGACCTGCCTGCTGGGAGCGAACGGGGCGGGAAAATCCACCTTGTTGCGTACTTTGTCGGCTTCCCAACCTCCGATAAGCGGGGAAGTATGGCTGGAAGACCGGCGGATAGCTGACTATTCGGACAAGGAGCTGGCGCGGATGATAGGCATTGTCTTGACCGAGCGTTGCGAGGTGAATAACCTGACCGTGGAAGAACTGGTAGGCTTGGGCAGAAGTCCTTATACCGGTTTTTGGGGGACGCTTCGGGATAAAGACAAGCAGGTGGTCGACGAGTCGATGCGGCTGGTGGGCATTACGGGGTTTGCCGGGCGCATGGTGCAGACCTTGAGCGATGGGGAGAGGCAGAAGGTGATGATAGCCAAGGCGTTGGCGCAACATACTCCCGTCATTCTCTTGGACGAGCCTACCGCTTTTCTCGATTTCCCCAGCAAGGTGGAGGTGATGCGCCTGCTGCGTTCCTTGGCGCACGAGTTGGGGAAAACCATTTTCTTGTCCACCCACGATTTGGAGCTGGCGCTCCAGATAGCCGACAAGCTTTGGCTGATGAATCGGGAACGAGTCGTCATCGGAACTCCCGAAGACCTTGCCTTGAACGGAACGCTGGAGACATTTTTCAAGGGAGAGGGAATCGTATTCGACCGGCAGAGCGGTTTGTTCCGAATCGAGCCTCATTATGTAAGGAGTATCCGCCTGACGGGAGAAGGTCAGCGGTATGCCATGGCGCAAAAAGCCTTGCGGCGGTATGCCATCCGTGCCGGAAGGGATGTGGAATCGGATGTCTTGATTGATGCAGGTGCCTCGGAAGAGGACGGGTTTGTATGGCATCCAGCAAGCGGAACGTGTGTCGTTTGTGAAAATATAGAAGCCTTGCTGGGTCAGATTCGATGAAAAAGAGGGGACATACTGAAATTTTGTCCTGTTATTCTTTCAGATTCCAAATAAAATCCGTACATTTGCACGCAATAAAATCTAAACATAAACTCTATGTCATTTATTGCAGATAAAGTAGTGATGGACGGATTGACATTCGACGATGTATTGTTGATTCCCGCCTATTCGGAAGTATTACCCAAGACAGTCGATCTCACGACTAAGTTTTCACGCAACATTGAATTGAAGATTCCGTTTGTAACGGCAGCGATGGATACCGTTACCGAAGCCCAGATGGCGATTGCCATTGCCCGCGAGGGAGGTATCGGCGTTATCCATAAAAATATGTCTATCGAGGAGCAGGCGCGCCAGGTGGCCATCGTGAAACGTGCCGAGAACGGTATGATTTACGACCCTGTGACAATCAAGCGTGGTTCTACGGTACGGAATGCGCTCGACATCATGGCTGAATACAAAATCGGCGGTATCCCGGTAGTGGATGACGAGAATTACCTGGTAGGTATCGTGACCAACCGTGACCTTCGTTTCGAACGCGACATGAACAAGCGTATCGATGAGGTGATGACCAAAGAGAACATCGTGACTACTTCTCCGGGCACAGACATGGAGACAGCTTCGGATATCCTTCAGAAAAACAAGATTGAGAAATTGCCGGTAGTGGACGAAAACGGTAAGCTGATTGGTCTGATTACCTATAAAGACATCACGAAGGCGAAAGATAAACCGATGGCTTGCAAGGACGCGAAAGGCCGCTTGCGTGTAGCAGCAGGTGTGGGTGTCACCAATGATACCCTGCAACGCATGGAGGCATTGGTAAAGGCTGGAGCCGACGCCATTGTGATTGACACGGCTCACGGACATTCAAAATATGTTATCGAAAAGCTGAAAGAAGCCAAGAAGGCATTCCCCGATATCGATATCGTAGTGGGTAATGTAGCTACGGGCGAAGCTGCCAAGATGCTGGTAGAAGCTGGTGCTGATTCTGTAAAAGTAGGTATCGGTCCGGGTTCTATCTGTACGACACGTGTGGTGGCCGGTGTAGGTGTACCCCAGTTGTCGGCTGTATATGATGTGGCTAAAGCCTTGGAAGGCACAGGTGTACCTTTGATTGCAGATGGTGGCTTGCGCTATTCGGGCGATGTAGTCAAGGCTTTGGCTGCAGGCGGTTATTGCGTAATGATTGGTTCGCTGGTGGCAGGTACCGAAGAATCGCCGGGCGACACCATTATCTTTAACGGACGTAAGTTTAAGTCATACCGCGGTATGGGTTCGCTGGAAGCGATGGAAAACGGTTCGAAAGACCGTTACTTCCAGAGTTCTACGACCGATGTGAAGAAACTGGTTCCCGAAGGCATTTCGGCACGTGTTCCGTATAAAGGTACGCTGTACGAGGTAATCTACCAGTTGGTCGGCGGATTGCGTTCAGGTATGGGATATTGCGGTGCGCATAACATCATGGAATTGCACAACGCCAAATTTACCCGCATCACCAACGCCGGTGTATTGGAGAGCCATCCGCACGATGTGACCATTACGAGAGAGGCTCCTAACTATAGCCGTCCGGAATAAAGAACAGAATCGAATCGCATAAAGAGACACGGAGACGCATAGGGGTTTTCGTGTCTTTTGTTTGTTTGAAACATGCATCCGTATGAGAGTAATCAGACTTTTTTTATTTTCCGTGTGCCTGGTGTGGACGATGTGTGCCGCTTATGCCGATAAGCTGGATGACGAATTGTGCCGGTTGAAAGTAGCGGACGCCGAGCGTTGCGGGTGGGATACTTTGCTTGTTTTCCGGCATCGTTGCAAGGTAGAGCAAGGGAAAGCCTTACGGTCTGTTATGTTGGATACCGGTAAGATGGACTCTCTGCTCCATGCGCTTTACCGGGAAAGTGTAGAGCGTTATTCGGCAAAAGGCTGGGTGAGGCTGGAGGAAATTTCGTTTTTGCTTCCACAAAGCGCTACCCGTAAGGAGGTGGACCGGGCATGCCGGCAGATGGACTCGATATATGCTTCGTTGCGGAACGGAACACCTTTTGATGTGTACCTGAAAGAAGGAAGCGTGGCGCAATGGCGTCCCTCGGTAGCTCTGCTGAAAGAGTTTTCCTGTCGGCTGGATACCATGCGGAAAGGGAATTATTCCGAGCCTTTCCTCTCGCCTCTGGGGGTGCATATCATCCGGTTGGTAGACTGGAAACCGGCTATCAGCTACGAGGAGGCTTGCCCTTATTTGCAATTGTACCTGGAGCGTCTGGGGGCGGGTAATCCGGCATTGGACCGCATACATTATGCCCAATGGCAAAAGGGCGGAGTAGGAGATACGGTTATCGTCCGGTGCATGCAGGAAGTGAAAAACCGCCAGTTGATAGCCTGGTGGAACGCCCGTTATCCTTTGCCGGCTTCCGATGACGAAAAGGAGCTGGAACGATTCTTCAAGGTGAATAAGGAAGATTATGCTTGGGAGTTTCCGCATTATAAAGGAGCGGTGGTGCTTTGCCGGGAAAAGAAGGTGGCGTCACGCCTCCGCAAGCGTTTGAAGAAAGTGCCAATGGAAGAGATGGAGGCGGCATTCCGCGCATGGATGGAAGAACATCCCGAAGCCGACGCGCAAATACAGGCAGGATTGTTCCGGATAGGGAAAAATCCGTATGTCGACAAGCTGGCTTTCCGGTGTGGCGAGCTTCCACACGATGCGCGTTATCCGTATGCCGTGATTGTAGGTAAAAAGCTGAAGAAAGGTCCCGAGTCTTATACCGATGTACACGAGGAGGTAGAAAAAGATTTCCGCCTGATGATGAAGATGAAACAATTGGAGGAATTGAAGGAGCGGTTATCTGTCCGCTAATTGCACTAAAATTACCCGTATGGATATATAAAAACCGTTAATTGTAGCGGAAGTAATCGATTAAAGCAGTATCTTCGTTCGCTCATTCAGACGAAAACGGCACAGATGGACAAACGATGTTTCTTGATGATAGGACTGCTGGTCTTGACCGCATGCGGCAAGACGCTTAACCACCAGGGGAAGACTCCATTGGTGGAAGTGGGGGATGCGGTGCTGTATCAGGAGGATTTGGATGTCGCCATGCCTTTAGGTCTGCACGGAGCCGATAGCGCACGGTTTGCCGATGAGTATATCCGCAATTGGGTGGAAGACTATTTGCTTTACCGGAAAGCCGAAGGAAATATTCCGGACAATGCGAAGATAGACGCGCAGGTGGCGGCTTACCGGCGGGCATTGATTATGCATGTGTATCAGGAGGAACTTGTAAGGCAAAAGCTGGGCAATGAAGTGAGCGAGGACGAGATAAATGCTTATTACGAGAAACATCCCGACCAGTTTCGGGCAGAGCAGCCTTATATACAAGGTGTGTTTCTGAAAGTGCCTTTGTCCACGCGTAACCTGAATCAGGTGCGGACGTGGTATAAGCAGCATACGCAAGAGGCAATCGACCGGCTGGAGAAATTCAGCATCGCTCATGCGGTGGGCTATGATTATTTCTACAACCGTTGGCGCCCGGTGTCCGAGTTTGCTTCGAAAATGCCGTTGGAGGCATTGGATACCGACCCGGATTATCTGCGGAAGCATTCCGATGTGGAAGTGCGCGACACGGCTTTCTGCTATTTCCTGCATGTGGAAGAATTTCTTTCGAAAGGCGACCGCCTGCCGTTGGAGTATGCAAGGAGCGAGATAAAGGAAATGATAATCAATCTGAAGCGTGTGGAGTTTATCAACCGGATGAAAGAAGATTTGTACCGGGAGGCTTCGGAAGATAATGATATAATTTATTATAAACCTGACAATGAGTAAGTTTAGAGCAATCAGATGGTGTGTATGTATGCTTCTGTCGCTGGCAGGGGTTTCTGCCTATGCACAAGACAACGTAATCGATGAGGTGGTCTGGGTAGTAGGCGATGAGGCTATTTTGAAATCGGATGTAGAGAACGAACGTTTGAACGCGCAATACGAGAACAGGCATTTCGATGGCGACCCTTATTGTGTGATTCCCGAAGAGCTGGCGGTGCAGAAGCTGTTCCTGCACCAGGCGGAGCTGGATAGTATCATTGTTTCCGACCAAGAGGTGATTCAGAAGGTCGAGGACCAGCTTTCGTGGCTGACCCAGCAAATCGGATCGCGTGAGAAAATGGAAGAATATTACAACAAGACGTATACGCAGATACGCGAGATGTTGCGTGAAAATATCCGCGACGGGCTTACCGTACAGCAGATGCAGCAAGAGATAGTAGGGGATATCAAGTTGACCCCTGCCGAGGTGCGCAATTATTTCAATAAGTTGCCCCAGGACAGTATCCCGTTTGTGCCTACACAGGTAGAGGTGCAGATTATCACCCAGGAGCCCAAGATTTCGGAAAAGGAAATTGAGCGTGTAAAGGCTCAGTTGCGTGAATATGCCGACCGTGTGAACCGGGGCGAGACAACCTTGTCTACACTTGCCCGTTTCTATTCGGAAGACCCCGGTACCGCATCGCGTGGCGGTGAAGGAGGTTTTACCGGCAGGGGACAGTTGGTGCCCGAGTTTGCCAATGTGGTGTTCAACCTGACCGATACGAAAAAGGTATCGAAGGTGTTCGAGACGGAATTCGGTTTCCATATTGCCCAGTTGATTGAAAAACGGGGTGACCGTGTGAATTACCGTCATATCTTGCTTCGCCCGAAGGTAGACCAGAAAGACATTGATGCCGCGCTGGCCCGTCTGGATTCCATCGCCGATGATATCCGCAAGGAGAAATTCTCTTTCGATGATGCTGCTACATGGATTTCGATGGATAAAGACACCCGCAATAACCATGGTTTGCTTGCCAACCCGCGTTCGAACACTTCCCGTTTCGAGATGCAGGAACTTGCCGGACTGGTTTCGCAAGATGTGGCAAAGGTGGTTGAAAATATGCAGATTGGTGAGATATCAAAGCCGTTTACGATGATTAACTCGAAAGGCAAGCAGGTATGTGCCATCGTGAAGCTGAAGAACCGCATCGACGGACATAAAGCCACGATTACGGAAGATTACCAGCGCCTGAAGAGTATGGTGACCTCCAAACGGAGCGAAGAGAAGCTTCAGAAATGGATTGTAGACAAGCAAAAGAATACGTATGTGCGCATTAACCCGAAGTGGCGTAAGTGCGACTTCAAATATCCGGGATGGATTAAGCAATGATATTGAATAACGTATGATACAGAAAGATAAGCAAAAGAAACATACGCTAAACGGGCATAGGGCACTATTGATGTGTGTCCTATGCCTTTTCGGCTTTTGTCTTCTGGCACAAAAGCCGGTCCGTACGCCGGCGGCAAAAGCTCAGAACGATTCGACGGTGCAAAAGCGCCAGCCAGTCCGGAAGCAAGAGCCTGCCCCTAAAAAGCAACAGCCCAAGAGCAAGGTGTATCTGATTCACTCGGACGTGTTGCGTAAGGATTCCCGTCATCCCGATGCACAGGTGGTGGTAGGCAATGTCGTGTTCCGTCACGATAGCGTGTATATGTATTGCGATAGCGCGTATTATTACGACCAGATTAGTTCGTTCGAGGCATTCAGCAATGTCAAGATGAATCAGGGCGATACGCTCTTCCTTTACGGAGACCGTTTGTATTATGATGGCAATACGCAGATAGCCGAGGTGCGGATGAACGTGCGGATGGAGAACAGAAATACCACTTTGCTGACCGATAGCCTGAATTATGACCGGGTATACAACTTGGGGTATTTCTTCGATGGGGGTACGCTGATGGACGAGCAGAACGTCCTGACTTCGGAATGGGGAGAATATAATCCCAGCACCAAGCAGTCGGTGTTCAACTTCAATGTGCAACTGGTTAATCCGCAATTTACGCTTACTTCGGATACGCTCGAATATAATACCGCGACGAAGATAGCCAACATTGTGGGACCTTCGGATATCGATAGCGACAACAACCATATTTATTCGGAGCTGGGCACCTATAATACGATGACCGGAAAGGCATACCTGTACAACCGTTCGATTCTGACCAATGATGGCAAGCAATTGACGGGGGATACCTTGTATTACGACCGCGATGCCGGTACGGGCGAGGCGTTCCGCAACATGGTGATGACCGATACCATCAACA
This sequence comes from uncultured Bacteroides sp., assembly GCA_900544675.1. Classification (GTDB taxonomy): domain Bacteria; phylum Bacteroidota; class Bacteroidia; order Bacteroidales; family Bacteroidaceae; genus Phocaeicola. The sequence goes on along the minus strand of UQVZ01000002.1, from coordinate 101,740 downwards.
AGAACATGATGACCGGCGAATACGGATATTATAATGAGCAGACAAAATATGCCTTTGCCACCGATAAGGCGGTAGGTATCGATTATTCGCAAGGTGATAGTTTGTACCTGCATGCCGATACGTTGCTGATGCGTACGTTCCATTTGGAAACCGATACAATGTTCCGCGAAATGGCGGCGTTCCATAAGGTGCGTTTTTACCGTACCGATGTGCAGGGGGTAGCCGACTCGCTGGTGTTCTCTACGAAAGATAGTTGCCTGACCATGTACGAAGACCCGATTCTTTGGAATGAAAACCAGCAACTGGTGGGCGAGAAGATTTGCATTTACATGAACGATAGCACCATCGACTGGGCACACATCATCAATCAGGCTTTGTCGGTAGAAGAGCTGGACTCGACGATGTACAATCAGGTGACCGGAAAAGAAATGAAAGCTTATTTCCGCAATGGCGAGATGTATAAGACCGAGGTTATCGGTTCGGTACGGCTGGTTTATTATCCGATGGATTCCGATAGTACGTTGATAGGCATGAACGTGTCGGAAACCAGCAAACTGGAGATTTATCTGGAGCATCAGAAATTGCAACGGATGGTGATGAGTCCGCAATCGAACGGTACCTTGTATCCGATGCTGATGATTCCGAAAGGGAAAGACAAGCTGGATAACTTCGTGTGGTTCGACTATATCCGGCCGTTGAATAAAGAAGATATTTTCAACTGGCGAGGCAAGAAAGCAGAAGATCAGTTGAAGAAGAATATACGCGGTCCGATAGAACTTCCGAACCAGCATTTGTTTGATAATCTGGCGGCTCCTTCTCAAAAGGCGGTAGAAAAAGTAGTAGAGAAAGCGGCGGAGAAAGTGGAAGAGGTGAAGGAATCTTCCACTGAAGAGAAGCCGGAACAAGAGGCGGAGGATGCCGGAAAGGAAGAAGAAGCTCAAGCTTCGGAAGCCGCTTTAGAGGAAGATAAATGACATTTTTTTAGCAGGAGCATATATGAGCGATGTAATACGTTTGTTGCCCGATTCCGTGGCTAATCAGATTGCGGCGGGCGAAGTGATACAACGTCCTGCATCCGTGGTAAAAGAATTGGTTGAGAATGCAGTAGACGCAGGCGCGCATCACATAGATGTGCTGATAACGGATGCCGGAAAGACTTGTGTGCAGGTCATCGATGACGGAAAGGGTATGTCGGAAACCGATGCGCGTTTGGCTTTCGAACGCCATGCCACTTCGAAGATACGTGAGGCTTCCGACCTGTTTGCCCTCCATACGATGGGCTTCCGGGGAGAGGCGCTGGCTTCGATAGCGGCGGTGGCGCAGGTGGAATTGCGCACCTGCCAGGAAGGGGATGTACTGGGCACGCAGCTCACCATTGCAGGTTCGAAAGTGGAAGGGCAGGAGGCGGTGGCTTGTCCGCGGGGAAGTAATTTCAGCGTGAAAAACCTGTTTTACAATGTGCCCGCACGGCGCAAGTTCCTCAAGTCGAACCAGACGGAACTGAGCAATATCCTGACCGAGTTCGAGCGGATTGTGCTGGTGAATCCTGATATCTCTTTCACCTTGCACCACAACGGCACGGAGATGATGAACCTGCCCGTCTTTCCCTTGCGCCAGCGCATTATGGGTGTGTTCGGCAAGAAGCTGAATCAGGAATTGTTGTCGTTAGACATTACCACCAGCATGGTGCGTGTTCACGGTTTCATCGGCAAGCCCGAGACCGCACGTAAGAAAGGAGCGCGCCAGTTCTTCTTCGTCAACGGCAGGTTTATGCGCCATCCTTATTTCCACAAAGCCTTGATGGATGCCTACGAGCATCTGGTGCCTGCCGGCGAACAGGTCTCTTATTTCCTTTATTTCGAAGTCGACCCGGCACACATCGACGTCAATATCCATCCCACCAAAACCGAAATCAAGTTCGAGAACGAGCAAGCCATCTGGCAGATTCTTTCGGCGGCGGTCAAAGAGACTTTGGGACGATTCAATGCGGTTCCTTCTATCGACTTTGATACCGAAGGCATGCCTGACATTCCCGCTTTCGAACCGGAACATCAGGCTGGAGTAGTGCCTCCTACACTTTCGTACGACCCTTCGTACAATCCTTTCAATGTAAAGTCTTCCGCGGCTCCTCCTTCCTCGTATTCGCCTGCTTCGGCACGTCAGAAGCATACCCAATGGGAACCTTTGTTCGAGGGACTGGAGCGGAAATCGGTTCACGTACAGGAAGATGCCGGTGCATCGGTGCCTGAAGAAGGGTGGAGCGATGAAAAGACACATGCCGATTCGCCTACGATATACGATGCGCATCCCGAGGCGGCGGTAAAAGAGAATGTGACCCAGCATTACCAGTACAAGGGAAGCTATATCCTGACTTCCGTGAAATCGGGGCTGATGATTATCGACCAGCAACGGGCGCATGTGCGCATTTTGTTCGACCGCTACATGAAGCAGATAGCCGACAAACGGAATGTGTCGCAACGTATGCTTTTCCCCGAAATGGTTCATTTTTCCGGTTCGGAGATTCCGGTGCTTGAGTCCATCATGGACGACCTGAAAGCATTGGGTTTCGACCTGAGCAACTTAGGAGGAGGGTCGTATGCCATCAACGGAGTACCGGCTGGAATCGAGGGCTTGAATCCGGAGCGGCTGGTGACCGACCTCGTACAGACTGCTCTGGAGAAAGGGAAGGACGTAAAGGAGGAAGTACAGTCTGCTTTGGCGCTTTCGCTGGCAAAGGCATCTGCCATCGTTCCCGGACAGGTATTGACATCTGAGGAAATGAACAATCTGGTGGACGAGCTTTTTGCCGTACCTACCCCCAACTATACCCCAGACGGCAAGACGGTGCTTGCCCTGCTTCGGGAAGAAGACATCGAGAAATTGTTTAAATAAATTAGGTGACTAGGTACCTTAAAATGTAGAAAGATACCGTTCGCCTGTATCGGGGAGAAGGACTACAATCTGTTTGCCGGCGTATGTGGGTTGCAGGGCCAGTTGAAGTGCGGCGCAAACGGCTGCTCCCGAGGAAATGCCCACCAGCAAGCCTTCGGTGGCGGCAAGTTCTTTTTCCATGCGGAAAGCGTCTTCGTCCTTGATGCGGATAATGCGGTCTGTCACTTCCGGATGATATGTTTTAGGCACGAATCCGGCACCGATGCCCTGGATGCGGTGGCTTCCTGCCGATTCTCCCGAGAGCACCGCCGAAGCGTCAGGTTCTACGGCTACGGTTTCGATGGCGGGATTGTGCGCTTTGAGTCCTTTGCCGGTTCCGCTCAATGTGCCTCCGGTTCCTACTGCGGCCACAAATACATCCACTTTCCCGTCGGTGTCTTGCCAGATTTCTTCTGCCGTGGTACGCACGTGCACTTCGGGGTTAGCTGGGTTTTCAAATTGTTTCAGGATGAGCGAATTGGGTATTTCGCGTTGCAATTCTTCCGCCTTCCGGATAGCTCCGCTCATGCCTTCCGCTCCCGGCGTGAGCACCAGTTGTGCGCCCATAGCTTTCAGCAGCATACGCCGCTCTATGCTCATTGTTTCGGGCATGGTAAGGATGGTTTTATATCCTTTCAGGGAGGCTATCCACGCCAGTCCCACACCCGTATTGCCGCTGGTAGGCTCGATAAGGGTGGCTCCGGCGCCGATTATTCCTTTCTTTTCAGCATCTTCTATCATCGATAGGGCTGTGCGGTCTTTTACGCTTCCGCCCGGGTTGAAGCATTCCAGTTTGGCTATGATAGAGGCTTGTGTCTGATATTTTTCGCATAACCGGTTCAGTTTTAAGAGGGGTGTGTGTCCGATTAGTTCGGTCAGTTGGTTATAAATGCGTGCCATGGTTGAATAATTGATGGTTGATAATATAAATAATGTGTCTTTTAGCCGGATGAAAAACAAAAAAAGAGAAACGTTCCTCGTCTCTCTTACCTCTTGGTTGCGGAGGCCTGACTCGAACAGACGACCTTTGGGTTATGAGCCCAACGAGCTACCAACTGCTCCACTCCGCGATGTTATGTCTTTTTTAGTTGCGGAGGCCTGACTCGAACAGACGACCTTTGGGTTATGAGCCCAACGAGCTACCAACTGCTCCACTCCGCGATGTTATGCTTAATTTCTTAATTCGGGTGCAAAGGTATGGACTTTATTTTAAATATGCAAATGTTTTGCAGACTTTTTTATTGTTTTCTGTCATTTCCTTCTTTATATATCTTTTCTTTGCAAGTTCTTTACTGTTTTCTTATCGTATGCCTGGCCTCTGGGTACTAGATAAAGAAACATCACGCAATCATTTACAATTTGCACATGAAAGCTGAAAAAGGCACGGTAGTTTCCTATTCTCAGTCGGTATATGAAGTCATAGCTCGTTAATTTTTTGCAATCCGTCAAATCCTCAATGCTTTTCGCATTGATGACTTCCTGCACGGTCTCACGGACTGAATCAAGCATTTTCCCGGACAGCTTGCGGACTTCCTTTTCGAATTCTTTTGAAAATTCAACTCTCATTTCTCAGTCACTCCAAGCCAATCCATAAATTCTTTGCGTTCCTTCTTCTCCAGCATAACTTTTCCGTCGGGATAATTCTTGGATAAATAGCGGTAGGCTTCTTCCTCATCGTATTCTTCTGCCGTTTTGTCGAGCAGGTTTTCAATCAGGCGCTTCAAGTTGGTGCCTTGCCTGGCAGCCATAACCGAAAGAGAACGGAAGGTGTCTTCTTTCAAGTCAATGATTTTCTTTCTATGGGGTATCGTTGCTTCCATAATCAGTTTTTGTGCAAATATATAAAATATATATATTATATAGCTTTTTTTGATAAGGATTTTTGAGGTCTTTTATCGGGATGGATATTGGGAGGTCATAATATGCCTCGTTGTTTAAAAATATAGATTGATAATTTGTGTAGTCGGAAGAAAAGCTGTACTTTTGCTCACACTATTAGACATTGTGCAATTTCAAGGATATACGATGACTGTACTGAAGACCCGAGCAAAACTGGTAGACGTAGCCAGACAACTCTTTGCTAAAAAAGGAGTGGATGCTACGACAATGAATGATATTGCCGTGGCTTCGAAGAAAGGACGCCGTACGCTATATACTTACTTCAAGAGCAAGGAACAGATTTATATGGCGGTGGTCGAGTCGGAGCTCGAAATGCTTTCCGACACGATGGAAAAAGTTGCACAGAAGAACATCCCTCCCGATAAAAAGATTCTGGAACTGATTTCCACCCATTTGGACATTGTAAAGCTGGCGGTGTACCGCAACGGTACGCTCCGTGCCAATTTCTTCCGCGACATCTGGCGCGTAGAAGCGATGCGCAAGCATTTCGATGCCAACGAGGTCAAGCTGTTCCGTGAGGTATTGAAGCAGGGGAAAGAGCAGGGATTGTTCGATATCGACAATGTGGAGATTACCGCCGATATCCTCCACTATTGCATCAAGGGCATCGAGGTGCCTTACATCCGCGGGCAGATTGGTGAAGACCTGGATGACGAAATCGGCTGGCGTTACGTGGCAAAGATTGTTTACGGCGCCTTGGGGAGAAAAGAGACAAAGTGATGTCAGTTGACAAGGAGACAAGTTGACAAGGTTTTAATGGTTTGGTTGATGTAAGTGAAAGCCTTGTCACCTGATACCTTGTCGCCTGATACCTGAAACGAATAGAATTATATAACTTTAAAAACTAAGAAAATGGGATTATTAACAGGAAAAACAGCTATTATCACCGGCGCTGCACGTGGCATCGGTAAAGCTATCGCGCTGAAGTTCGCTTCGGAAGGCGCTAACATTGCATTTACGGATTTGGTTATCGACGAAAACGGCAAAAATACAGAAGCAGAAATCGCAGCCTTGGGCGTAAAGGTGAAAGGCTATGCTTCGAATGCTGCCAACTTCGAAGATACGGCAAAAGTGGTTGAACAGATTCATGCCGATTTCGGTTCGATTGATATCCTGGTTAACAATGCCGGCATTACAAAAGACGGATTGATGATGCGTATGAGCGAAGGCCAGTGGGATGCCGTTATCAATGTTAACTTGAAGTCGGCTTTCAACTTCATCCATGCCTGCACACCCATCATGATGCGCCAGCGCAGCGGCAATATCATCAACATGGCTTCGGTGGTAGGTGTACACGGCAATGCCGGACAATGCAACTATTCAGCTTCGAAAGCCGGTCTGATTGGTCTTGCCAAGTCTATCGCTCAGGAACTGGGTTCGCGCGGCATCCGTGCCAATGCCATTGCTCCGGGCTTCATCATCACCGATATGACGGCACAGCTTTCCGATGAGGTGAAAGCTGAATGGAACAAGCGCATTCCGTTGCGCCGTGGCGGTACGCCTGATGATGTGGCAAACATCGCCTTGTTCCTGGCTTCGGATATGTCGTCTTACGTATCGGGTCAGGTGATTCAGGTAGACGGCGGTATGAACATGTAATGCTGCATGACCGCGCGTATGACTGTAGTGTACGAAGACAATCACGTCATTATCGTCAATAAGACCGCTTCCGAAATCGTACAGGGAGACAAGACGGGAGATACCCCTTTGTCGGAAACGGTGAAGCAATATCTCAAGGAGAAGTATGCCAAACCGGGCAATGTATTCTTGGGGGTGACCCACCGGCTCGACCGTCCCGTAAGTGGGCTGGTGGTGTTTGCCAAGACCAGCAAGGCTTTGTCACGCCTGAACGAGATGTTCCGTACGGGAGGAGTGAAGAAGACTTATTGGGCGATTGTCAGGCAGTGTCCGCCTGCCGAAGAAGGTGAGCTGGTGCATTATCTGGTGCGGAACGAGAAGCAAAACAAGTCGTATGCCTACGACCGCGAGGTGAAAGGCTCGAAAAAAGCGGTGCTTCATTACCGCCTTATCGGGCATTCGGACAATTATTACCTGCTGGAGGTTGACCTCAAGACGGGGCGTCATCACCAGATTCGGTGTCAGTTGGCAAAGATGGGTTGTCCCATCAAGGGCGATTTGAAATACGGTTTCCCCCGTTCCAACCCCGACGGAAGCATCTGTCTTCACGCCCGCAAGGTCTGTTTTGTCCATCCCGTGTCGAAAGAACCGGTCGAGGTCACGGCTCCCTTGCCCGAAGGCAATCTGTGGAAAGCTTTCCAGACGATAGGATAAAAACTAAAAGAGGACGCTTCACAGCGTCCTCTTCTCATATTAACACATAGGCATCTTCATTTTATCAAAACAGTATCTTGAAATACTATATTTTGATTTTCTTTTTTTTATGGGGTTGGGTTTTCTTTGTTTAGTTTAGTCTTTGTTTGTTTAGCCTTTTTATGTCTTATTATCTTTAAGTTTCAATTCTCTCGCACATAGAAGTACCAGCAAATGTTGTGCCAAACTTTCTCGAGAAAAGTAAAATGTTGATTATTAGCTGTGTATGGGATTCCTTTTTTAGGAGGAGTGTGTGGAAAGTGGGGAAGATGGGACACAATGTTGTGGAATTATTCCACACTTCTCCTGCGTGTAAGATCAGCTGAGCCGGTTGTGTCCCTTCTTGTTGGCATTAGTTTATATCGTAATGTTTCATCTTGTTGTACAGCGTTTTGCGGTCGATGCCCAGTAGTTGGGCAGCCTTGCTTTTATTGTTGCCAGTGTGCTGCAAGGCGTGTTGGATGCGTTGTTTTTCCAGTTCCCCGTTGTGCAGGTCAAACGATGTGGCAGGTTCGGCAGGCGGTGTCAGGATTTCTTCGCCCAGTTCGGCAGGCGTGATGAAGTCGCCTTGTGCCAGCAGGGTGGCACGTTTCACTACGTTTTTCAGTTGGCGCAGGTTGCCGGGCCACGTGTAGCGTTGTAAAGCCTCGCTGGCAGCCGCGTCGAATCCGATAAGGTTCCGTTCCAGTTCCCGGTTGGCTTGGTCGAGGAAGAAGTTGGCAAAGAGCAGGATGTCTTCCTGGCGTTCCTTCAGGTCGGGCATGCGCAGGGTAAATTCGTTGATGCGGTGATACAGGTCTTCGCGGAAAGTCCCCTTGGCAATGCCTTCTTTCAGGTTTTCATTGGTCGCGCAGATCAGCCGCACGTCTACCTCGATTTCCTTGGTCGAGCCGATGCGGCGGATGCGCCGTTCCTGCAGGGCGCGCAGCAGTTGCACTTGCACTTCGTAGCTCAGGTTCCCTATTTCGTCCAGGAAGAGGGTCCCTCCGTTGGCTTCCTCAAAGGCACCAGCCTTGTCTGCCAAGGCTCCGGTGAACGAGCCTTTTACATGTCCGAAAAATTCCGAAGCAGCCAGCTCTTTGGGTATCGAGCCGCAATCGATGGCGATGAATGGTTTTCCGCTCCGTTTGCTCAGGGCGTGGATGCGGTGTGCCACGTATTCTTTTCCCGTTCCGCTTGCTCCGTTTATCAGCACCGACATTTGTGTGGGAGCTACCAGTCGCACGTAGTTGAACAGTTGGTGAGCGGCTTCGCTTTCCCCTTCCAGAAAGTTTTGCGGTGCTGCCTGCGGTGTTTTCTCCACAGGGCGGGCAGGAGTGCTTGCCGAGGCATCGCCGATGGCTTCTTTTATTTTCTTCAGCAGTTCGTCGGGCTGGATGGGCTTGGCGATGTAGTCGCTTGCTCCCTGCTTCATGGCTTCTACGGCGCTCTGTATTTCGGCATAGCTGGTCATGATGATGAACGGTGTCTGGCACGATTGGTTTCTGAGCCACGCCAGCAGGTGGATGCCGTCCTGGTCGGGCAGCCGCAGGTCGGACAAGACCAGGTCGTATGTATATCCGGCAAGCTGCTTGCGTGCCCTTGCGCAGTTGCTTGCTGTGCTCACCTCGAATCCTTTCTTCGTCAGCCATGTTTTCATCATGGTGGAAAAAACCAAATCATCCTCAACAATCAGTATAGATGCTGCCATAAGCCAAATGTTTGCTTTTAATAAAAGATGCCTTGTTTTGCGTCTTGCCAGCCGGCAAAAAGCAGATTTGAAGCAAAGATACGATTTTTTCATTTGAAATCTATATTTTCATCACGGATTACACAGATTAATTAAATGAAGAACGAAGAATGAAGAACGAAGAATGAAATCTCTGTGTTTCTGTGTCTATTTGTCTTTTTATACAGTTCTGTTTTATGTCTTCCAATCGGAAGACGTACGTTCTTGGTATGGAGAACGTATATCCCCCAATTGGAGGACGTACGTTTTCCGTATGGAGGACATAGAATTTAAACTGTATGCAAAGAAAAAAATCAAACCTCTGCCACAATTTGTCGTAGGCTTTCTATAAATTTGTAGAAATGAAAATGAGAACATGCTATGGCAAAGAATTTGATAAGCAAATATGTCTGGGTGGTAGACACTATTCATCGGGCAGGGAAAATTTCATTCGAGGAACTTAATCGGCGGTGGCTTTGCGATGAAATCAGTGAAGGTGTGGACATTCCTAAACGTACCTTTGACAACTGGCGATATGCCATCCAAGATTTGTTCGGGCTGTTTATTGAAAACGAGCGGAAAGGAGAATACCGTTACTATATCTTGAATGAGGAAGATATTAGTAAGAATGGGCTTCGTTCGTGGCTTTATAATACATTCTGTGTGAGTAATGCCTTGGCCGATTGCCAGCAAATTAAAGACCGTATCTTGCTTGAATATGTCCCTTCCGGGCAAGAATTTCTTCAGCCGGTCCTTGATGCGATAAAAGAGAATCGTATCCTCAACATCACTTATCATAACTATTGGAAAGACGAAGAACATAATTTCGATGTCGAGCCTTTTTGTTTGAAATTGTTCCGCCAGCGTTGGTACTTGGTGGCTCGCAGTACTTACACTTATTATTATGAAAAAGGCCCAAGAATCTATAGTCTTGACCGCATCAAGAACATCAAGAAAACGGATAAGACCTTCGAAATGCCCAAAGATTGGTATGCCCAAGAGTTTTTTGCCGATTGTTTCGGTGTGATTGCTTGCGATAAGACGAAAGCAGAATATGTAAAACTGAAGGTCAATGCCGGTCAGGCCAATTATATCCGCGACCTCAAATTGCACGAATCCCAAGAGGAAACCGAGCGCAACGATGCATACAGCATTTTTACCTATTACCTTCGTCCTACGTTCGATTTCCAGCAGGAACTACTGAGTCACGGCGAGGATATTGAAGTGCTTGCCCCTCTCTGGTTGCGGAAGGAATTGGCAAGTAAAATCAAACGAATGTGGAACCAATACAATGAAGATTTATGAAAGACTTTGCAGCCATAGATTTTGAAACAGCCAACGCTGAACGTTCGTCGGTATGCTCCGTGGGTGTCGTCATCGTGCGCGATGGAGAGATTGTGGATACTTTCTATTCGCTCATCAATCCGGAACCGAACTATTATACGTATTGGTGCTCGCGTGTACACGGGTTGACGCGCGAGGATACCGAAAATGCGCCTGTATTTCCTGAAGTATGGAAACAGATAGAGCCCAAGATAGCCGGTTTACCCCTCGTGGCTCATAACCAATCTTTTGACGAAGGATGTCTGAAAGCCGTTTTCCGCGTATATCAGATGCACTATCCCGGTTACGACTTCTATGATACGCTTTGTGCCTCACGGAAAGTCTTCCCCCGATTGCCCAATCACCAGCTTCACACCGTGGCAGCCGCCTGCGGTTATTGTTTAGAAAATCATCACCATGCCTTGGCGGATGCGGAAGCTTGTGCCTGGATTGCGAGGAAGATATTATGAGGGAACTTGTTACATATTATTAAAATTCCACTACCTATCACTATGACTGTACACGAAATCTTTGCCACGCCCGCCATAGTTAGAATTGAGTACCAAATACTCCGACTGTTCAACCAAGTACAAAAAAGAAAGATTGAGGATAGAACGGCACGGCTGGCCATTAAAGAGTTGTTGCAAACCAGAAAACAGTTGCTGGACGATTTGTTCGTAATGGACGAATACTACAAGTCATTGCTCTATGACTTCAACGAAGCCCTCATCGTTCAGTTGCTCAGGATGAGGGAAAAGACAATCAAGATGTACAATGCCGTGCGCAGTTGCGAACAAGAAGAGGACATAATCGCCACGGGCAAATGCTTCCTGGGCTATGAGTATTCAAGCATTCACCCAGTACAAACCTCACGGGCCCGGCAGATGTGGGAAGTGCTCAACGCTACCTATGACTGCTATATGCCCACATATGATGACGGCGCAGATCAATTCACGATAAACTCGGATGAACAGCCGACATCAGCCAACCAGTTGCTTTGGCCCGATGACACTCCCGAAGGTAATTGGAACGAAGGCCTGGACCCGGAGTTGACTGCCGATATGCACCTGACGTTTGCTTTTCATAACCTGTGGGAAACGACGGGGTTCTCTATCTTCGACCTGCTATGGGTGCGCGACTTCAACATAGAAATCACGGTTGAATGTGATTACAGCTCCTGACCTTACTTTTTTCTTCCCTCTGCCATCCATTGGCGTATCTCCCTGCTAACTTCGTCTCTATAATCAGTAAACAACAAAAGTATGGAAAAAATTAATTTAAGCAATGATTCTTTGCAACGTGCCGCAGATGAAGAAGCATGGAAGCAGTTGTCGTCTTGTTCCCGATTTCTTTGGTCGGAAAGCCTGCTGGAGAAATACAAGGAGAAAGTGGATTGGAAAGAAATATCAAGTAATGGAGAGATACGGTGGAGCATCCCTATGCTGCAAAGGTTCAAGGATCGGATTGATTGGGACAGGTTGTCGGAAAGCATCTGTGAAGAATCGCTCACGGAAGAATGCATCGACACGTTCATCGATAAATGGAACTGGAGCTATTTGTCGGACAATGAAGACCTCAAGCTCACGCCAGCCATTCTGGACAAGTATATAGATTATTGGGATTGGAGCAGGATTGTCGAACGGTGGTGGGAAAATTCGTTCAAGAATATCGCCATTGAATTTTATGAACGCTATAAAAAACATATCCCCACAGACATCTTGCTGGATACCGGTCTCTGGAAAGCAATCGTAGACCAGCGCAGGAAACAGATTATAGCAGAAATAACAACTCAAGTATAACTCTAAAAAACAAATCATTATGGCACTTTGGAAATTTACAACCAAGAGATCGGGCACTATCAATGGCGTCCGCATCGAGAAAGGAATGACTATAGAAGTCGTAACTCCTAACACGTCCAACCCTTTAAACACTCCGCAAGGCAAAGAACAAATAGCAGTTGCCTTTATGCATAAATATGGTGTTGATTTGAAGAAAGCACACTATCTCACATCTGCCAATCTTGATTGCTCTATGAACAAGTGATGCTCTGCGAGTATTGAAAAATACACGAAGAAAGTGTGTCAACACTAGAACAACCTATCATTCTGCCTAATTGAGCGAAACACAGCGGAATCGAAATGGATACTACTTTTATATAGTAGAACCATCGGCTTGCATTCAAAATGACAGAATGATAGGAATCTGGGACTTTTGAAGGACTCTCTCTTAAATAATTTGTAATTAGGGTGTTCCGTTTCTTGTTTTAAAATCAATTCGCTTTTTTGGTGTGGTAGAGCGGAGCGACATCCGGTTAGAGATAGATTTTCTTTGGTCCAGGAATCTATATCTTTGTCCACATACTATCCGCATAGGCTTTTACATTTTGGAACATCAAGTCCGTTAAACATTTATTCTGAGGCTCGCTCACCGAGACCTCCACGCCATAAAGATAAGGGTGGTCTTGACTTTTTCTTATCTCACTGGCATATAAATCGCGATTTATATCTAAATTTGTGTTCTAACTGCCACTCCATGATTCATCACATTGAACAGAGCGAACACCCGCTCCACGCTTACATGAAGCATACAAGGGCAAAAAGAAAGAATTGAGAGTCTTGAAAGAGGACTAACGAATCATTATCACTAAATAAAATAGTATATATGAATATTAACAAATATATAGGTGAAACTACAGAATACGACAAGAAGCAGGAATTAGAACGTCGTAAGGTTAAAAGCTGGCTAAAGAGTGTCAGCGCATTTGCTAACGGAACAGGTGGCAGTCTGCTCTTTGGCATTGCAGATGATGACACTCTTGTAGGATTGAAAGATGCTAAAGATGATGCTGAATTTATCAGTCAGAAGATAAAAGAACGCATCGACCCAGTACCACAAGTAGTAATGAAGATTGAACAAGAAGAGGATAAAGATTTTCTGATTCTACATGTCTACCCAGGTGAAGATACCCCCTACTATTATATAGGTGATGGCGTGCTTGAAACTTTTGTCCGTATCGGTAATGAGTCTGTTGTTGCTGATGCGACAGAACATAAGCGTCTCGTTTTGAGAGGCAGAAACACATCATTCGACGCACGTCCGAGCGATGAATCAATAGATAACTATGCTTTCACCAAACTTAGAAGCCGTTATTACACTTGGAATGGCGTAAGCTTTGACAACAAATTATATCGTTCATTTGGATTGGTTGATACCAAAGGAATACTTACAAATGCAGGTTTACTCATGGCCGATGAATGCCCCATCCGACAAAGCAGAGTTTTCTGTACCAGATGGAATGGCAAAACAAAGGCAAGTGGTACGATAGATGCCTTAGATAGCAGTGAGATATCAGGAGGTCTGGTTACTTTATTAGAAGAGACTATGGCTTTCATCCGCCGCAACATGCGTACAATATGGTATAAAGAACCCATGCAACGTGTAGAAATTCCTGAGTACATAGAACGTAGTGTAATGGAGGTGACGGTCAACGCACTGGCACACAGAGACTACCTGATATTCGGGAGTGAAATCCATGTAGATATGTATGACGACCGTATGGTGATTTATTCCCCCGGGGCAATGCCCGAAGGAAGAATTATACAGGATATGAATCTTGAAGACATTCCTTCTGTAAGAAGAAATCCCGTAATAGCTGATATATTTACTCAGCTCGGCTTTATGGAACGAAAAGGGTCCGGCATAGGGAAAATTCTTGGTCCATATAGATCTATGCCTTATTTTACTGAAAGAATGCTACCGACTTTCTATTCAGATAGAGCTCAGTTTACGGTTACTTTCCAAAATCTTATAAGAATATGGAAAGAGGAACATCCTGATATAGAGATAAATTATGTTGAGGATACAAATGTCCCTCAAGATGTCCCTCAAGATGTCCCTCAAGATGTCCCTCAAGACAAAGATTTAGATGCCTGGATAGAACAACAGGTTGCCACTTATCCTAAAATAACGACAGAAGAACTGGCTAAAATGTCTGGTAAAACATCAAAGACGATTAAACGTCATATAGCTAAAATGCCACACATCAGATTTATTGGCAGTGGATATAGCGGATACTGGGAAGTTGGAGAAAAAACTGACTAAAGATACATATAATAGAGCATTCTAACTAATTTTTAAGCATCTTTTTATCCAAAACTCAGGTTTGGAGATGTATTTAAGGTCAGCATATGATGTCGGTCAGCAAATCCTTAATCCGTGTGATTAATGAATTTGCTGGCGCATCTGTTTGCTTTATTTATAAAGCACTTTATCAACTAAAAAACCTTGTCAACTTGTCAACTGATACCTTGTTAACTAAAAAACTTACTTCAAGAAGCCAACAAGTTCTTCGGGCGTATCGGCTATGAAAGCGGGGTGGTAGGCTTCCAGCTCCGTGCGCGGACGGAATCCCCAGCTTACTCCGATGGTCTCTACACCGGCATGAATGCCCGTCTGCATATCTACACACGAGTCACCGATATAGGCTGTGTCCGCGGCATTTGCGTGGGCAGCCTCCATAATCTCGAATACCACACTGGGGTCGGGCTTGGTAGGAACGCCTTCCCGTTGTCCGAAGATGCGGACAAAGGAGATCTGAGGGAAATAACGGGTAATGAGCTTGACGGTGGCTTCCTGGTATTTGTTGGAAGCTACGGCAAGCTGGCATCCTTGCGCCTGAAGGGTTTCCAATGCTTGCGTGATGCCCGGATAAGGGCGGCTCAGGTCGGCATTGTGTATATTATAATAAGGTATAAAGAGGGAGCGGATTTTCCGGATGTTTTCTTCGTTCCGTTCTGTTTCGGGCAAAGCCCGTTCGAACAACTTGTTGATGCCGTTTCCGACGAAGAAACGGTAAGCATCTGTTTCATGAGTGGGATAGCCGCATGACGCAAGCGCATAGTTGGTGGCTCCTGCCAAGTCGGCCAAGGTATTAAGCAAGGTACCGTCGAGGTCGAATACTATCAGTTTTTTCATTTCCGTGTCATTTTTGTGTTTCCGGGACAAAAGTACGAATAAAAAGTGATAAATAGAAAAATGCAGCAAAGTTATTGGCAGATAGGCGTTTTAGGAAGATGGCTTGAAAAAATGAAAGACAGAAAAAGCAATGAAAAAGCCAAGTTAGGACATCGCAACGTTACCAATTCGTGACTATGTCCGAAACAGGTTGTGACGAGGTCGGAAGAATATAATACTATATAAATAACGTGAGTTCGATATAAAATCAAAAAATAGTTAGTTGCCCGTCACTGACAAATTTCACATCAATGGTGGGCTTCTTTTCATAAAAGCAATATGCTGCGATAGCCGACAAGGAGTTGGCTATAAAGTTATTGAATGAACGGTGTCTAGAGTGTTCTATCTGTGTAATGTTCTTCAGCTCGTCATTGACCGTTTCAATCAAGGCTCTTTTTCTGAGCAAAATCTTGTCTGCAACACTCATCAGTGAGTTCTTCATATTGTTTTTAACTTTAGTGCCAAGTTGAATGCCGTTAAGGAAAAGGTTCTCAAACAGAGCTTGGCCAATATATCCCTTGTCTGCACATAGTTTTCCTTTGATGTTCTCCAGAAACTTGCCCTGCTTCAACGGCTCTCGGTCATCCACGTTTCCAGGCGTGAACATGAAATAGAGAATCTCACCCTTGTCATTGATTATCAGATGCAGCTTGAATCCGAAGAATCATCCCATGGAACATTTTCCACGTTCGGCGAACCCTTCAAATGTCTTATGGATAAGGATTCTTTGGTTACGGCAGACACGTAAAGGGGTGGAATCGACAAAACTGATGCCGGTACAGGTTCCCAGCAATACTTTTTTGATGAAGATGGTCGGTGGAAGCAGTACTTCTTTCTCCAGTTCCACAAAACGGTAATAGGACACCAGACGTGGAAAAGGTTTTTCAGATGTTAGCAGACATATTCCTTGTAATAATGCTTGAAGCAGCGGAAACCATCGGAATGGAACAGAATGAGAATGACCATAATCTCAGCATCGCTCATACGGTTGGGCTTGTTACGATGCCTGGTATTCTTATCTTCAATTATATATTTTTCTCCTGCAATGCAAATTCCTTGCAAAAATCATCGGTCATACAATAAATCTCTGTAACTTTAGACTCCGGGAACATAGTGGTAATCGTTTAAATGTTATGATTATCACTATAAATTTAGTACTTTTATCGCTATGTTCCTAATAACCAAATAAATATATTATATCCTTATATCGAACTCACGTTAATTTAATATGAACGATATATCAAATGAACAGAAGTTGGAATTTGCCAATAAAGAATTTCCGGGTAAGGCTGTAAATCTTGGAGATGGGAATTGGTGGTATATTCAGGCGGGAACATTAATGGGGGAAGATTTACACTACGAATATCATAATGGGAAAGTACATCTTCATATTGAAGGTCCCAATTGGCGTCCCATAAGGAATTATTTCGATAGAGTTGTATCCGACCCACGTATTATAGCTGAACATTGGTGGAGGCAGCGTTGTTGCCTGACACTACAGCGTGATCTTTTATCATGGGAGGAAATCCAAGACGCTTTCTTGGAGATTGATAGAATTATGCGACCGCATATCCTAAGTTTTGAGCGTAGCCAAGGGGTATACTACGGAGACAATGGAAACTCAGTTGAAAGCGATGTTGATGCACGAAAGATAAAAGTGAGCAGTTTGATGTCACTACCCAATCTACACATCCCGGAATACCAACGCCCATACCGATGGACCATCAAAAATGTAAAGCAATTGTTCGCGGACATAAATAAAGCCCGTGCAAATGGGAAACAAGACTATTTGATAGGTAGCGTGATTATACACAAGAAGAATAACATACTAGACATAGTGGATGGGCAACAACGTATCACAACTTTATATCTTATAGCAAGAGCCTTGGATTATAAAGGTTCATTACCTCAATTGGCATTCAATCACACTGACTCATTCTTTCACATACGAGAAAATAACGTATTCATCAATGAATGGGTAGAATTGAATCTTGCTAAATCTGATAGGCAAGACTTTCTTGATTATATATTCGACAACTGCCAAGTGGTCAAGGTGACAGTAAAAGAACTTAGTGAAGCATTTCAGTTGTTTGAAACCCAAAATGGACGTGGTAAAGATTTGGAAGCATATAATCTGTTGAAAGCATATCACATCCGTGCAATGACGTCATTATCTCGCAAAGAAAAGATTGATTGCGATGTAAGATGGGAGGATGCAGCCATGTATACAGACAAAAACAATGCTCCAAGAGACCTCCTACGACAACTTATTAATGAACATCTGTATCGATGCAGATTGTGGTCTCGAAGCGAGGAGGCTGGTAGATTCTCTAAGCAGTGTATTGATGAATTTAAAGGGTTTACTATTGACAGAGATACTCCAGTAGAATTTGCCTATCAGAACTGTCTTGTGCAACAACAAATTGCATCAGACTTGATGCGAATGATGAATGCCGGGCTTTTCAAGGTAAAAAGCCGATTTGAGCACGGAGACCCAGATAATATGTCGCCATTTGCCAATATCAACCAACTTATTATAAATGGCAAACCTTTTTTTGACTGGGTTGAAACATACATTGAAATATACAAAAGGATATTCATGCAACCTGATTCCTCACAACTATCAAACTTTAAGGATTTTTATCGTTCATTTTGTAAATACGAAGGCTGTCAACGCAATGGTGATAGCTATATAAGGGAAGTGTACAAATCAGCAATAATACTCATCTTTGACAGATTTGGCGAAATAGGCGTTAATCGTCTCTACGAACCTGTCTACATCTGTCTTTACCGTATGAGGCTTGAAAAGAAGCAAGTGCGATATACCACAATGAGCAGTTATTCTTCTTCTGGATGGATTTTCGCTCAGATAAACAACGCCAAAAATATTTCCGACTTATCGGAGATAATCAGTAGAGCTTCTGAATACAAGAAAAAAACGCCTAAGAATTTTGAGGTAAAAAAAATAAATGAATTATTTGACAATTAGATATGAGCAAAGAACAATCTTTAAATAAAACAATTGCCCAAATATGGGAAGATAAATATGTCATACCTCTGTACCAAAGGAACTTCGCATGGGCGGAATAGCAAATCGGACAACTATTACAAGATATATACGACAATGCACCAAAATCAGAGAGCGACCAATGTGGAAACTATTATCTCGGATCATTAGTAGTTTTAGAGCGAAAGGACGGAGTATGGGAGGTAATAGACGGCCAACAGAGATTAACATGTTTGCATCTTATCTGCAAATATTTGGATATTCTCAAAAAACCTTGTTTGACATACGACTCACGCCCTGAAGTTGAAAGATTCTTTGCTGATTTATTTGTGAAACCATGGGATGATTTTATAAAGGGGTATGATAAAATTGATGACAGAAAAATTAGTCGTCTAAAAGATGCTTTAAGAATAGTGGAAAACTTTAAGATCAGGATAGGAAAAGGCGACGAAAATATAACCCTTAAAGAAATGACACTTGACCAACGGAATCTTCTTGCAAAGTTCATTTTGTCTAAAGTAATTCTTGTACGTATACCATTACCGCAAGATACCGATGTCGCATCATATTTTGAAATAATGAACAACCGTGGAGAACAATTGCAATCGCATGAGATTGTGAAAGCGATGCTAATGAATGGATTGGGGGATAGTGAAAGAAATATATTTGCTCAAATATGGGACGGCTGTTCACAAATGAACCTGCCTATACAGCAGACACTATCTCATTATCGAGCCATGGGGCTTTTCGGAAATAATTTCGATTCTCTTGATTTTAATTGTTTGGAAACCACTGAAAACGAACAGCGTAATAAAAGAAAAGAGAGAAACATTGAGGATATATTGAATGATAATTCCAATGATACCCAAAGAATTCTAAATGAATCGGGAGAGGAACCAGATGTAAAATATCGCGCAATAATAGACTTTCCGAACTTCCTAATGCATGCTTTTCGACTTTATAAGAGTAAGGTATGTCCGTCTGACGGTACCGAGATTCCTCTTAATGCCGACTCCATGCCCACAGAGAAACCGTGCTATATTACGAATTCAATGGATTTTATTAAATTCCTTCTAAAGATCCGTACAATTTTTGATAGATATGTCATAAAGATGCAAGGCGACGATGACGAAGATGAGAATCTGAAATGGCGATTGCTTCGGCCGTATAGATATGATTATCATGGCAGGCAGACATTGAAATTAAAAAACACCTTTTCGGGTTCAGAAGACAACGATAACGAAGATGAGAAGTATTCGAAAAATAGTAGGGTTATCAAACAACAATCTATGCTTCAGGTCACATTTCGACAGAGAAAATACAAGAGGTGGCTTTATGACCTTTTATGCTGGCTGTATGAAAAATGTGATATTATAGAGTCTATTTCGGAGAAAGAACTGACAAATTATCTCGACAGTTGGATTGTACAATATTACAATAATTTGATGAAGGAATGGAATGATAAAAAGAATGACATTATGTGTGCAGGAACAAATACTCCTCATTTTCTGATGAACTTTATTGACTATCTCTATTGGCTTGCATCGCAACAAGAAAAATCAACAATTAGATATGCAAATCGTATTAAAGATTTTCAATTTAAATACAACAACTCTGTGGAGCATCATCTTCCACAATCTTATCAAAGTGTATGCAAGGATAATATAAATAAAATAGGCAATCTTTGCCTTATAAGCAAACGAAAGAACTCTAGTCTAAATGATAAAGGACCAACCGAGAAAGCTAAGATTGAGCCTGGTTTGCAACCTAACAGATGCGTAATGTATCAAATTACTCATGATTATGGAAAATGGGGTGATACGGAAATAGAAGCTCATCAAAACGACATTACTGACTTGTTGGATCAGGTACCTCTTCTTATTGGAAAATAGTGAAGAATGATTTATTTATTGCATAATACCATGTAATCACTTTAACATCAATTTCTTATTTGTGATATATCGCTTATACAATAGCAGGAACATGGTCGTCAATTTATTGATGATAATGTTCCTGCGCCTAAATTCGCTTTTTACGGAAAGATTTGTCTGTGGAGCTAAAAAGCTGGATTTTTATTTCAATATATGCCATTAAAATGCTGCTTTTACATGCGAAGAGTTCTTTGAAGGTTACACAATGCTCAGAAGAATAAAACAGTAGATAACTAACTAATTCATAACCTATTACTACTATGAGTTGGTAACTGCAACTCATTTTCAATCACTTAGACCTTTTTAGTAATTTCACGGGGCAAAGATACGATAATTGACGCAAATCAGCGACATTTCATCTCCGAATAAACAGAAAAGTAACATTTTATACATCATATTGTAATATGAAAAGGAGACCTTTGGGAAGTTTTAAAAAATGACAGCTATGAATATCAGTGTTCCTTATTCAGAAAATTATGTGTTGGAATGCACTCCCGACGGAGGTTTTTATGCTTATTTGTCGGACTATGACCAGTGTTGCGCATACGGCGAAACGGAAGATGACGCATTGGAAAACCTGCAGGAAGTAGCGGAAGAATATTTCCGTGAAATAGCCTTGCTCTACACCATTGAGGACGTGAGTTAAAAAATATTTTGTCTAAATGATTGGATTATTGTAAAAAAACGCTTTCTTTGTAGTTAAATCGGAATATATGATGGACATAAGACCTCATTACCGCACGGTAGTGCTTTCGGATATACACTTGGGCACGTCCCATTCGAAAGTGAATCAGGTGAGTGATTTTTTAAGTTCGGTAGATTGCGACCGTCTTATTTTGAACGGTGATATCATCGACGGATGGAGCCTGCGGAAGTCGGGCGTACGGAAATGGAAAGCCGAGCATACCCGTTTCTTCAAGATTCTGATGAAGATGATGGAAAATTGCGGGACAGAGATTATCTATGTGCGCGGCAATCACGATGATTTCCTGGACAGTCTGATTCCCATTCAGTTTGCCAACCTGAGCATTGTGAAGGATTATATCCTGGAGAGCAACGGGAAACATTATTTCGTGACCCACGGCGATGTATTCGACAAGGTGACTTCGGGGATGAAATGGCTGGCGAAGCTGGGCGATATCGGCTATACGCTGCTGCTGGAGATAAACAGCCTGTATAATAAATACCGCCTGCGCAAGGGCAAACCTTACTACTCGCTGTCGCAAGCCGTCAAGCAGAAAGTGAAACAGGCAGTGAATTATATATCCGATTTCGAGACGGTGCTGGTAGAGTTTGCACGAAACCGCAAATGCGACGGAGTGATATGCGGACATATCCACCATCCCGAAGACCGCATGATAGACGGCATCCATTACCTGAACTCGGGCGACTGGGTAGAAACCTTGTCGGCGCTGACCGAGGACGAGGAAGGGGTATGGAAGGTGCGCTATTATACCGAAATGGTTGAATTAAAGGAAAAAACGGAAAAAGAATCAGTTTTATCAATTATACCTGTTGCATCATGAGAGTATTGTTCGTTGTTCAAGGTGAGGGGAGAGGACACTTGACCCAAGCGATTTCATTAGAGAAACTGTTGCGTGAAAACGGTCACGACGTAGTGGAAGTGTTGGTCGGAAAGAGCGAGACACGCCGTCTGCCGGGCTTCTTTATCCGGAATATCCAGGCGCCTATCAAGCATATCATCAGTCCCAACTTTCTGCCTACGCGTGCCAACCGGCGTGCCAACCTGAGCCGGAGCGTGATGTACAGTTTATGGAAATTGCCCGAATACTACGAAAGCATGTGCTACATTCGCCGCCGCATCAAGGAGACGGGAGCCGACCTGGTCATCAATTTCTACGAACTGCTGACAGGGCTGACTTACTTTTTCTTCCGTCCGCAGGTGCCTTTGGTGTGCATCGGCCATCAGTACCTGTTCTTGCACAAGGACTTCCGGATGCCGAAGAAGAACCGTTGCAGCTCGTTTCTGATGAATATGTTTACGCGCCTGACTTCGCTGGGAGCTTCGCGTAGGCTGGCGCTTTCGTTCCGTGCGATGAAAGACGACGACAAGCATCGCATCAGCATCATTCCGCCCTTGTTGCGTCAGGAAGTGTTCGAACAAGAACCGGTGCAGGGCGATTACATTCACGGCTATATGGTCAATTCGGGTTTCTCCGAATATGTGTCCCGCTGGCATAAGGAACATCCTGAAGTGCCTTTGCGTTTCTTTTGGGACCATTGGGAGGAAGAACCCATTAAGAAGGTGGACGACACGTTGTGGTTTTACCAGTTGGACGACCGTGAATTTCTGAAACAGATGGCGGGCTGCAAGGCGTATGCTAGTACGGCAGGTTTCGAGTCGATATGCGAGGCGATGTATCTGGGCAAGCCCATCCTGATGGTGCCGGCTCATATCGAGCAGGAATGTAATGCCTACGACGCCACACAAGGAGGCGGAGGCATTGTGGATGATGGTTTTAACCTGGATAAGTTATTGGCTTTTGCCGAGATATTCCGTCCCGACCCGACGTTTAACACGTGGGTGGACTCGTCGCGTTATATCATCTTGAACGAGCTGGAGAAATTCATCTCGCACGGCTGGACGCAGGAAATGTATATGGTAGAAGAATATGTGTGAAAAATAAGTGGCGGTTGTTTAGAATTATTTAGCTATTCTTTTCGGTTTTGCAATCAAAATGTAACAAGATTTTGCTTTCTTTGCAGAAAAATGTTTAAGTATGGTGCAGAAGAAAAAGAAATCCCCTTATTTGGATAGGGATATAAGCTGGATGTTTTTCAATCGTCGTATCTTGCAGGAAGCATGCCGTCCGCACGTGCCTTTGCTGGAACGGATGTCTTTCTTGGGTATTTATTCGAACAACCTGGATGAGTTTTTCCGTGTGCGGGTAGCTTCGCAAAGCCGTATAGCCGAGTATGGAGACAAGACGGCGGCAAAAGAAAGTGAACACGCCAAGAAACTGATTAAGCAGATTTCGCGGTTGAACGCCCGTTATGTGAAAGAATATGGCGAGGCGGTTCGTAACATTACCGAAGAGTTGCGTAAAGAAAACATTTACTTGCTCTCGGATACAGAAATATCTCCCGAACAAAAAGAATACATTTATTCATTCTATAAGCAAAAACTGAGCGGAAGCGTGATTCCAATCTGGTTTTCTACGGTCAAGTCGCTCGATTTCGGCAACGATGAAAACATTTACCTGGCGGTAAAGGTCGGCAAGGACGCGAATGCCCGTTCGTTTGACTATGCCTTTCTGGAATTGCCCGTGGCGATATGCGGACGTTTTGTCCGTCTGCCGAACGAAGGGGAGAAGCGTTTTCTGATGTATCTGGACGATGTGATACGCTGTTGCCTTCCGTTGGTATTCGAAGGGTTGGGATACAATCATTTCGAAGCCTATACCTATAAGTTTACCCGCGACGCGGAGATGGAAATCGACAACGATGCCAACAGCGGCACGCTGCAGAAGATATTGAAGGGTGTAAAGAGCCGTAAGCACGGCGAACCTTTGCGTGTGCTCTACGATGCCGGTATGCCGAAGGACTTATTGAAACGTGTGCTGAACAAGCTGGATGTAGACAAGAACGATACCGTGATGGCGGGCGGACGCTATCAGAACCATAAGGATTTCATGCGTTTCCCCGATTGCGACCGTGCCGACCTGAAATATCCTGCCTGGCCTCCTATCTTGCGCAAGAGCCTGGACGGACCTGACAGTCTGCTTCAGAAAATCCAGCAGAAAGACCGTTTCATCCATGTGCCTTACCATAGTTTCGACTCGTTTATCCGTGTCTTGCAGGAAGCGGCCGTAAGCAAGCAGGTGACGGGCATTAAAATCACCTTATATCGTCTGGCAAAAGAATCGAAGGTAGTGCGTGCGTTGATAGCTGCCGCCCGAAACGGAAAGAAGGTGACGGTAGTCATCGAGTTGTTGGCACGTTTTGACGAGGCTTCCAACGTGAACTGGTCGAAGAAGATGCAGGACGCGGGCATCCGTGTCATCTTCGGTGTGGAGGGCTTGAAGGTACACTCCAAGATTACCCACATCGAAATGAAGAGTGGACCGGACATTGCTTGCATCAGTACCGGAAACTTCCACGAAGGCAATGCCCGTATGTATACCGACTGTATGCTGATGACGGCTTCGCCCCGGCTGGTAAAGGATGTGAACGCCGTGTTCGACTTCATCGAGCGTCCTTATGCCCCCATCAAGTTCAAGGAGCTGTTGGTATCGCCCAATGAGATGAAAAACAAGTTCTGTGCCCTGATTCGGGATGAGATAAAGAATAAGAAGGCGGGCAAGCCGGCTTATATCAAAATCAAGATTAATCACATTACCGACCCAGTGATGGTGGAAAAGCTTTACGAGGCTTCGCAGGCGGGTGTGGATATCGATTTGTTGGTGCGCGGCAATTGCTCTTTGGTCACCGACGTGCCGGATGTGAGCGAAAATATACGAATTA
The DNA here is from genome assembly GCA_900544675.1 of uncultured Bacteroides sp. GTDB lineage: Bacteria > Bacteroidota > Bacteroidia > Bacteroidales > Bacteroidaceae > Phocaeicola. The sequence continues at coordinate 77,112 of UQVZ01000002.1, read as the reverse complement.
ACGCAATTATTGACCGATATTTGGAACATTCTCGTATCTTTGTATTCGCTGCGGGCGGAGCGGAGAAAGTATTCATTGGCTCGGCAGACTGGATGCCCCGTAATCTGGACAACCGTGTAGAGGTTATCACGCCGGTTTACGACCCGGATATCAAGGAAGAGATGAAGCGCGTAGTGGAATACGGACTGAAGGATACCTTGCAGGGACGTATCGTAGACGGCACGGGCGACAATGATTTCCATGCCTTGATCGGTGACGAAAAGCCTTTCCGTTCGCAAGAAGCATTGTATAATTACTATGTATCTAAAAACGAGGAAGAAGAATGACAGAGATGAATTATGCGGCAATCGATATCGGTTCGAATGCCGCCCGTCTGCTTGTGAAGCGGATTGAGGAGAACGAAGGGAAAACGAAGTTTACGAAGGAGTTGCTGTTGCGTGTGCCTCTCCGTTTGGGATTTGATGTGTTCGGCAAGGGCAAGATTTCGGAGAAACGCGAAAAGAACATGGTGCGCCTGATGAAGTCGTATGCGTACCTGATGAAGATTTACGATGTGCAGAAATATCGCGCGTGTGCCACATCGGCCATGCGTGATGCCAAGAACGGTATGGACATCATCAAGGAAATCGAGAAGAAAACCGGTATCCGCATCGAAATCATCGACGGGCAGGAAGAGGCTCAAATCGTTTACAACAACCACATTGAATACATGAAAGACCGTACCGGCAATTACCTGTATGTGGACGTGGGTGGTGGTTCTACCGAAATCAACCTGCTTTCGCAAGGCGAACTGAAGTGCAGCCGTTCGTATAACATCGGAACCGTGCGCCTGTTGAACAAAGCGGCGAAGGAAAGCGAATGGACACGCCTGAAGACGGATATGGCAGAGTTGGCTCAGCAATATCCCGACACGAACATCATCGGTTCGGGCGGAAACATCAATAAACTGTATCGCCTGGCGGAAAAGAAGGACAAGAAGTTGCAACGCATGGGGGTGGAGACACTCCAGGAATTATATAATGGGTTGAGTGCCTTGTCGGTAGAGGAGCGTATGGACCAGTACAACCTGAAGCCTGACCGTGCAGACGTAATTGTGCCTGCGGGCAATATCTTCCTCACCATAGCCGGTCTGTTAGGTTCGAAATACATTTATGTGCCTACCATCGGTCTTGCCGACGGCATTATCGACGGACTTTATGGAGGAAGCAAGGAAGAACGTGAACGCGGAAAGTCGTTGAAATCGCTGGAAGCGGAAAAGTGATATATCTAGGGGACTAGGTAACTAGGTACTAGGTGACCAGGTTTTTAATAGCTTTGCAAAACTATCTAAAACCTAGTCACCTAGTCAACTAGTTACCTAGTCCCTTTTTAGTTGTAATCCGGATGATTCCGTTTTTGGCTTTATCTCCGTAGGGAGCCGTGGCCGCCGGGTCTTTAATCACTTCGACTTTCTCGATGGTGCTCGGGTCAATCTGATTGATATCGCCTGTATATTCTTTCCCATCGAGGATAATCAACGGTTGATTTTGGCTGAAAGAAACGTTTGTGCTGTCCGGATTGTCTTTGTCATTGTAGAATACAATCGGTACGGTATATTTCACAGGCACGGCTTTACCGTTTTGCATGCCCGGTTGCCATTTAGGCATGCCCGAGAGTACGCGGATCGCTTCTTGATCCATGCTAGGGGAGACACTACGCTTGATTTCTATGTCAGTAATGCTTCCATCTTCTTCTACGGTAAATTGAGCAATGACCCTCCCTGAGCTATTCGCCTGTTTGGCATCTTCGGGATAACGCAGGTTGGCTGTGATGTATTTCATCAATTCGCTTGGACCACCGGGGAATTGAGGCATTTGATCAACTACGGCATAAGGTTCTTTTTTATTGCCTGTTTTATCCTGATGACCTACAATTCTTATCGTTTGCGGCTTTCCGCTGAGGCTGTCTGTAGAGGCTTTGTGGCCATTAGCCTCAGTTTCTGAGCTTTTAACGCTATTCCCTTTGTAGGGAACGGATAAATCAGTAACTTTGACACTTGAAATCTCATTCAGTGGTTGAGAGATTTCGGGACGGGCAAAAGCGGCTACCGCTACGGCAGCCAGCGGAAGTACATAAAAGTACTTGGCGCGTGCCCAGGGATTTGATTTTTTCTTCATCATCATAGTGATACGTTTTTTAAGTGAACTGTGATTTAAGCTGTTGGCGAGAGAGTAGAGCCTTGAGCCAACGGCTTTTTTTATGAGTAATAATTGATATTCCTTTGCGTTGAAGCCCGATGCCAGTACGGCTTCGTCGGCTTCATACTCGTGTATGTTTTGCAATTCGCGCTTCATCAGCCAAGCAGCAGGATTGAACCATTGCAGTCCGATGCAGGCTTCTGCCAGTAGCAAGTCCCATGAGTGGCGGTAGCGGATATGGGCTTGCTCGTGCGCGATGATGGCCCGGGCATTCTCGGAAGCATCTTTCTCCGACAACACGATGTAGTGCATCCAGCTGAACGGTGACAGGTTTTCGTGGTGTATCACCAGGCAGTTGCCGTCGGACATCTGCGTGATGCGGCTGTGCCGGATAAGTGTATGCATCCGTCGCATGGCATACAGGTTTCGGAGGAAGAAAAAGACTATGCCGATAAAGTATACACCTATCAGCCTTTCTTTCCATCCCAAGCCGTGGGATTCCGTTTCGGTTTCGGTGAGGGGTTCCGCTTGTGCCATCAGCCAATAGTCTTCCATGCTCCACACCGTGCGGTTGATTGCCGTAGGTTCTGTCACGGCTATGTTGAGGGCAGGCAGGAAGAAAGCCAGTGCGATGATGCCCAGCAGCGCGATGCGGTTGAAACGATGGAACGTCTCCCGGCTTAGCAGGACTTTGTAGAACAGGTAGAACATCGCCAGGCAGACCGCCGATTTCAGTATATAGATGAAAAACACTCCCATAACAATACCTTATTATATATAATATATTCAGCCGCGTTTTACCGGGCATTTTCTTCTTCCACCTTTTTGATAAGCGCTTTCAGCTCGTCGATGGATATTTCTTCTTCCTTTACCAAGGTGGATACCACTCCCAGGTAGGAATTGTTGAAATACTTGCTGATGACGCCTTTCAGTGTTCCGCGTTTGAACTCTTCTTTCGATATGGCGGCATGATATTGATAGGTGTTGCCGTATGCCGTATGCGCCAGATAACCTTTCTCTTCCAGTCCGCGCACGATGGTAGACAGGGTGTTGATATGCGGGCGCGGTTCGGGATACAACTCAAGCAGTTGTTTGACAAACATTGGACCTTTCTCCCAGAAAAATCCCATGATTTCTTCTTCTTTAGCAGTCAGTCTTTTCATACTATTTTCTTTTGTCTGTTACAAAGTAACTAAAAGTTTTAGTTACTCAACTAATATTTATAGTTAATATAATTAAATCAGTTGGATTTTATGACTATGAAATTGCTGACGGATATATCTTTTTTGAAATATAGGCGCATCGGTTTGAGTGGAGCATGTGTTTTGCATTTAATAATAAGCGGATTGTGAGTAACTACTTATCATAATAATGCGTATATTTGCAGGTAAATATCTTATCACTATGTTTAAGTTAACCGATAGCCAAATAGCTGATGATGCTCTGTTCGCCCGTGTGCAAAAAGGTGATGAAAAAGCTTTTACCATTGTATACGAGCGTTACAATAAGCTGATTTATGTATTGGCTTATCGTTATTTACAGGATAAGGCACGAGCGGAAGACGTAGTGCAGTATGTTTTTGTCAAGCTTTGGGAGTACAGAGCGACATTACAAATTGGGGTTAGTTTAAAGAATTTTCTGTTTACTATGGCGAAAAACCATGTGCTGAATCTGATACGGAATGAAAATACGGCCTTGGAGAAGTCGTACGAGATTGCACAACAGATTGCTGAATACGAAGATGATTTGGCTGAGAAGTTGGAGAAGCGTGAGCGGATTTCTTTGTTTTACAAGGCACTGGGTAAGCTTCCGGAGCAGAAAAGAGAGATTTGTCTGATGAAATTGCGGGGAGATATGTCGAATCAGGAGATAGCCGACCGCTTGCATATATCGGTAAATACGGTAAAATCCCATTACTCGGAAGCCGTGAAAATATTGCGTAAAGAGTTGCTGAAAATATTAATGATTGTTATTGCAGTGATACTTGGAGTGAATCCAAGTGTCATCAATAGAAATGAAAATAGTGGACAATGGATATGGATAGACCGACAGACAAGCAAATAGGGGATGTATTGGCAGGGTTGGCTTCGACGGAAGACGCAAGGCAGGTAGCACAATGGTTTGCCACCGATGAGGGAGCGGCGTATATAGCTGAGGAATTCGAGCGGGATGCGCGGAAGGTTCGTCCGGGGTATGAAGATTTGTATGTGCCTCATGCGATACCTTCCGAAGAGATTTGGTCGCGTATCAAACGGCAAATCCGTCGTGCCCGTATGCGTCGTATGATGTTCCGTGCAGCGGCGGTCTTGATCCCCGTTCTTCTATTGGCAGGTTTGTTTTATCGAATTGACAGTCGGGTTGATTTATTCGGCAATGCCGGTTACGAAGAGATTTATGTACCCAAAGGGGAACGCCTGCAGATGATGTTCCAAGACGGTACAAAAGTATACATCAATTCGGATACCCGGCTTCGTTATCCAAAGAAATTCGGTTTGAACTCTCGTGAAGTGGAACTCTCGGGTGAGGCTTACTTCAAGGTTTCCTCAAATTCAAACCGTCCTTTTATTGTTCATTTGGACGGACCTTCCATCCGGGTAATAGGAACTGCTTTTGATGTGCAGAATTATCCCGATTGCGATAAAATAAAGGTGTGCCTTGATGAAGGACGGATTAAGATGAGACTTCGCTCTGCTGAAGAAGTGGCCGTTATGCCCGGTCAGCAGGTAGTGTATGACAAGACGTATGATGAGTGTCATGTGATGACGGGCGAAGATATGCATTACGAGTCGATGTGGAAACAAAATGTCATTGCGTTCAAGGATGCTTCATTGCCGGAAGTAGTGATTAAACTTCATCGTTGGTATAACGTAGCTTTTGAGATAGAAGACGAGGTGCCGCAAGACTTGCTGATTACCCTTACGTCCGACCAGACCATTTTGGAAAATGTCTTGCGTGACCTGCAGAAGATAACTCCACTGGTTTTCGATTACGATGCACGCGAGAAACGGGTAAAGGTGTATTATCGTGAACTTGATAATTAGAATACATCCTGATATGTGGTATAGATTCATCTTTTTTATGACCTGCCTGTTGTATACAATGGGAGGATGGGCTGGAAATATTGTGATTGATGTCACTCAGTGTGGAGTAGTAGGTGATGGGAAAAAATTGAATACGGATAGTTTGCAAACTGCTATTGACCGGCTGAATGTTTGTGGGGGCGGACAACTTTATTTTCCTGCGGGAACGTATCTGACGGGAAGCCTGCAATTAAAATCTAATGTGACGCTCTATTTGGAAAAGGATGCCGTGTTATTGGGAAGCACCAGTCCTTATGATTATCCGCGCTTCAAGCCACAAGGTGACCTGAAAGTGGATAATGACAATTTCAATCAGGCGCTTATTTATGCCGACGGAGCGGAGCATATCGGCATCATGGGGTATGGCACGATAGACGGGCAAGGCAGGGAACTGGCTCTGACCATTGACAGCTTGCATCATACGGGTGAGTTGGTCGACCCGAATTATAACACTTACCGCAAGCGTCCCGGTACCCGTCCTAAACTTTTTTATCTGCACGAGTGCAAGCATATCGAAATAAAGCATGTGAAAGCCTGTAGCAGTGCGGCGTGGGGGCTTTCATTCGAATTATGTTTCGGGCTGACATTGGATAGTCTTCAGGTGGAGAACAGAGCTTACTGGAACAACGACGGGATTGACATCAGCGATTGTCAGGATGTGCGCATTTCGAATTGCTACATTAACTCGGCGGACGACGGAATCTGCTTGAAATCCCATAACCGCAATGCCTGGAACGACCGTGTCTCTATCTCGAATTGCCACATTATCAGCAGTGCCAGTGCCATTAAGTTTGGCACGGAGTCGATAGGAGGATTCCGGAATGTCACGATAGACAGTATTTGGGTAAAAGACACTTACCGCTCGGCGATAGCCATCGAGTCAGTTGATGGGGCAGAGATAGAAAATATCCAGGTCAGCAATGTGCGTGCCATAAATACGGGAAACGCTCTCTTTATCCGCTTAGGGCATCGTTCGGGTGACAAGCCCGGATACTTGCGCAAGGTATCAATCAAAAACCTGTATGTGGAAGTTCCTTTTGGCCGTCCTGATATTGATTATGACTTGCGCGGACCGGCATTGGCATTCTTCCACAATCCGTTCCCCAGCTCGATATCGGGAATACCGGGTCATGACATAGAGGATGTACGGCTGGAGAATATCGAGATAGTCTGTCCTGGCAGGGCATCGAAGGGAATGGCATACTTGCCTTTAAGCCGGTTGGAGGATGTGCCGGAAAATGAAAAAGGATATCCCGAGTTTACCATGTTCGAAGAGTTGCCTTCGTGGGGATTCTATGTGCGTCATGTCGACGGGATACAGATGAAAGATATTAAGCTACGTTTGGAAGCGGATGATTTTCGTCCGGCTTTTGTATTCGACCGGGTAAACAGGCTTAGTCTGACGGAAATAAATTTGCCGGCTGACAAACGGAATAACCAAGTGGTTTTACGGAAAACCACTTGGCTTGATGCCGGTGATGTGCCGGAAGGATGGATATACGAAGTGGAGTAGCAGAATGGCAGGATTTGGTTGGTGTAACTGGAAAAATATGAGGAGAAATGTTTTTTTGAGCATTTCTCCTCATACTTTTTTATTCTTTGTGTGTCTATATTATGAAAAAACAAAAATTATGTTGAACCAATTAAAATCTAATCAATGAGACGCAGATTTCTTTTTGCTTTGTGCTTTTGTGTGGCGTCCGGTTTTTCGGTCTATGCCCAAAAAGTGACAATGAATCTCCACGAAGTGAAGCTGGAGACTGTATTTAACGAAATTACCCAACAAACAGGTTTGACGGTAGCTTACAGCCGTCCTGCAGTGAACCCGGACAAGGTAGTAAGTGTAAATGCCAATGGGGAAGAATTGGCCAGTGTATTGAAACGTTTGTTTGCCGGGACAGGAATTACGTTTGAAATCGGGAAACAGAAAGTGTTTTTGTGTAGCGGCGCAGAAAAGCAAAAAAGTTCAGGTCCGGTAAAGACCAAGACAGTGAATGGAGTAGTGGTTGATGTGAACGGTGAACCGATTATCGGTGCAAGTATTATGGTGGAGGGTACGAATAACGGAACCATTACTGATTTGGATGGAAAATATATGTTGACCGATGTACCCGAAAATGCCACTCTGAATATTTCTTATATCGGTTATGAGACCCAGGCGTTGAAAGTGACTGATAAAGGAGTGGGACGAGTGACGATGCGTGAAGATACCCGGAATTTGGAGGAAGTGGTAGTAGTAGGTTACGGTACACAGAAGAAGGTATCAGTTACCGGTTCTATGGCAAGTACAAAAGGTAGTGATTTATCGAAGGTGCCTACTCCTAACATCACCAATACCTTGGCAGGACGTTTGCCTGGTTTGATTTCGTATAACCGAAGCGGTGAACCGGGCTATGATGACGCCGGGTTGTTGATTCGTGGTGCCAGTACGACGGGCGACTCTTCTCCATTGGTTGTCGTAGATGGAGTAGCAGACCGTGCCGGAAGCTTGGGACGTATAGACCCGAATGATATTGAAAGCATCACCATCCTGAAAGATGCTTCGGCTGCCATCTACGGTTCGCGTGCAGCCAATGGTGTTATCTTGGTTACTACCAAGCGTGGTACATCGGAGCGTCTGACCATTAATTATAATGGTAATGTAGGTATCAGTTCGCCGACCGTTCTGCCCGAAATGTGTGAGTCGTGGCAATATGCCGAGCTGTTGAACGAGATTACTCCGGGCAGTTATACGGACGAAGACATTCAGAAGTTCAAAGACGGAAGCGACCCGTTGAATTATCCCAATGTCAATGCGCTTGATGTGATGCTGAAGCAGGCAGTCCTGACTCAGCATAACGTTTCGGCTTCAGCCGGAGGAAAGTATGTAAGCTTCTATGCTTCGTTAGGTTATAAGTATCAAGACAACTATTACAAGAACAGCGCAAGTAACTATAGCCAGTACAATTTCCGTACGAACATTGATTTCACTCCGTCTAAGGATTTGAAGATTGGGCTTAATGTAGCTTTCCGTCAGGAAGACCGTAACTCGCCTATTACAGGTTCGGAAGATATCTGGCGTTATCTGTTGAAATATAACCCGATGGTAAATATCTGGTTCCCGGGTACAAATTATGGTAATGTATCTTCTTCGCAAGATAATTTCTCGCCAGCAACCGGTGTTGACGGTTCATCCGGTTATCAGCGTGACCGTCAGTCGTACTTGAATGCCGACTTGACTCTTCACTGGGATTTGCCTTGGATTACTCCGGGTCTTTCTATTGATGCAGGTCTGTATATCGACCGTGCGGATACTTTCTACAAGAATTTCCAAAAGAAGTATTACCTGTACCAGCAGATAGGTGATGAATACCAGCCGCAAGAACAGGGACAGAACATTTTGGACCAGAACATGAGCCAGACGTTAGGCATTACCATGAATGCCCGTTTGAACTATAAGCGTACATTTAACGAAGTACACAATCTGAATGTTTTTGTAGCTTACGAACAATACCAAAGCCGTTATGACTATATGCAGGCTCGTCGTCAGGATTTTATCTCTTCTTCTATCGACGAAATATTTGCAGGCGATGCCAATTCGGCCACCAATGACGGTCGTGCCAGCGAAACCGCACGTATGAATTATTTCGGACGTTTGGATTACGATTATGCAGGGAAATACTTGTTCCAGTTCAACTGGCGTTATGACGGTTCGGAAAACTTCCCGAAAGGAAATCGTTTCGGTTTCTTCCCCGGTGTATCAATAGGATGGAGAATTTCGGAAGAAGATTTCTGGAAAGAACACGTGGAATGGATGGATTATTTCAAGATACGTGCATCGTGGGGTCAGATGGGTAACGATAAAGTAGATGCTTTTCAGTATATCACTGCCTATACGTATGACAATCCTGCCATCTTGAATGGAGGTGTTATCAATAATGGTCTTTGGTTATTGCGTACGGCCAATCCGAACATTACCTGGGAAGTCGCCAATACGTATAATGTAGGTATCGAAGCCAAGTTCTTGAGATATTTCAATTTTGAAGCCGATTTCTTCAAGACAAAACGTAACAACATTTTGGCTACCCGTAATGCAGCTATCCCTGAATATGCAGGTCTGACTCTTCCGGATGAAAATATCGGTATCTGTTCGAATATAGGTACAGAACTTACGTTGGGATTTACCAAACAACTGAATCAAGACTGGTCGATTATGGCAAGCGGTAATTTTACTTACAATCACAGTACGATTGATTTTATCGATGAACCTTCGGAAACATTGCCGTGGCAACGCCGTACAGGTCTGTCTATCGGAACAGACAGCGACATGTTCCTGATGTATGAAGCCGACGGTATATTCCGTACGCAGGAAGAGCTGGATGCTTATCCTCATTTGTCGGAAGCTCGTGTAGGTGATGTACGCTTTAAGGATGTAAATGGCGATGGCTCTATTACAGCCGATGATAAAGTCCGTCAGGATAAACCTGCCATTCCACGTATTATGTATGGCATCAACCTGGGTGTTAATTATAAGAATTGGAGCCTGAGTATGTTGTGGCAAGGAGCGGCTCAAGTATGGCAATATACTTTTATGGAAGCAGGAACGATTGGTAACTTTACCAAGGATTTTTATGAAAACCGTTGGACTGAAGATAATATCAATGCCGAATATCCGAGAACATACAACCGTGATGCAACTGTAACGGGTGCCGGAAGCTACCGGAATACCATGTGGTTGGATAATGCTTCTTACCTGCGTCTGAAGAGTATCGAATTGGCTTATGATTTCCCGAAATCATGGTTGAAGAATACTCCGATTCAAGGTATACGTCTTTCGTTGAGCGGCTATAACTTGTTTACCATAACCGGTATCAAGAATATCGACCCCGAAACTCAGGAGAACAGCCAGGGATGGGCTGCCTGGAATACGCCTCAGTCAAAAGTTTATAACTTCGGTATTAATGTAACATTTTAAAAAACTTTACTTGCTATATGAAAAGCTCATTGATAAAATATATGCTGATGGGAGTACTTGCAACTCCTCTTCTTTCGTCATGCTCAGATATATTGGATAAAACTCCTTTGACCGAAATCGGAGAAGAACAATTATGGTCTGACCCTGTATTGGTGCAAGCATTTGTAAACTCTCGTTATAACCAGGTAGGACACGGATGGACGGAATCTATGCAAAGTTCGATTGTCGACGAAACCGAACTGACTTGGCTTCGCGGTTGTGAAGTGCATAATTTTGCCCGTGTGACTCCCAGCGATTTAGGACGAATGAATGGTGGATGGTATGGTTGGGACAATCGTTCGTGGTCTACCAAGTGGAATAACATTACCAATTGTAACATCTTCTTTGAACGGGTAGATGAGGTGCCGTTTACAGATGAGGAATTGAAAAATCGCCTGAAAGGGGAAGTCCGTTTCTTGCGTGTATTTGAATATAATGACCTGATTATGCGTTGGGGAGCTGTGCCTTTGATTACGAAAAGCTTTACCATCAATGATGTAGATGAAATCAGACAACAGGTACGTGCTTCCTACGAAGATTGTGTCAACTTTATGGTAACAGAACTTGACCAGGCTGCCGAAGAATTGCCGGCTACGTATAGTGGAGATGATTATGGACGTGCGACCAGTGTGGCTGCATTGGCATTGAAGTCTCGTATCTTGCTGTATGCTGCCAGTCCTTTGATGAACGAAAATGTCACAATGTCTGAAATCGGTTATACGAATCCTGATCCGGACCGCTGGCAGAAAGCCGCACAAGCGGCAGACGAGGCTGTTGCTGCAGCAGAAGCTGCCGGATATAAATTATTGGAAACTTCTTCGACGAATGTAACCGACTTAGCCGCGAATTATCAAAATATCTTCCTTGACAATACTTCCTCTAATACCGAGGTGCTGTTTGCCCGCATGGGTACGGCAAGTAATTTAGGTGAAGGTCTTTCTTCTTTGGAACAGTGGAACTTCCCGAACGGTTGGGGAGGCTGGGGAGGCAACTGCCCGCTTCAGGAATTGGTGGATGATTATGAAGTGGTAAATGCCGACCTTACTCAAGCAGAACCTTTTAACTGGGCCGATCCTACAATGGCAGCCGCTCCGTATGAGAACCGTGACCCGCGTTTTTATGCAAGCATCTTGTATGATGGAGCTCCTTGGAAAGAAAGAACACTGGAAACCTATTTCACAGTAGATGCCAGTGGTAATATTACGGGTGGTGGTCAGGATACCCGATATGGAAGAGATGACTGGAACACTTCGCCTACAGGATATAATATGAAAAAGTTCATGGATGAAAGTTATGTGGGAAATTCGTATAACTTCAGCGCCAAGAATTGGATTTGGTTACGTATGGCCGAATTATATCTGAATCAAGCTGAAGCTTGGTATCATGCGGGTGATGAGAATAAGGCACGTACGGCCGTAAACAAGGTGCGTAATCGTGCGGGTATGCCCGATATCACTTCTACAGGTACCCAGTTGCTGGAAGATATCAAGCACGAACGTCGTATCGAACTTGTATTCGAGGAACATCGTTATTATGATGTGCGCCGCTGGAAGGAAGCCGACAAGTATTTGGGAAGAACGGTACATGCTGTTACGGTCAAGCTTTATCCGGATGGACATAAGACTTACGAAGTGAGCGATTTAAGAAGCGATGTAGGCGGAAATCGTTTGTGGGATGACAAAATGTATTGGTTGCCTATCTTGCGGACAGAAGTGGAAAAGAATCCGAATCTGACACAAAATCCAGGATATACTAACTGATAAAATAAATGTTGTTATTGCACACCGATAGCATGTCAGGATTAGCCTGTAAGTAGATGTTATCGATGTGTCTATAAAAACTTTGGATATATGAAACATTTACTGATTGGTGCGGCTTTGGTATGTGCATTGGTTGCATGTAGTACTGTAAAAGAACAGAAACCTGAGCCTTTTGCAAAAGGAGAGTTTAAAGAATGGGCGAAGACACCTCCTATGGGATGGAACAGTTGGGACTGTTATGGACCTACGGTAAAGGAGGATGAAGTGAAGGCGAATGCCGATTATATGGCAGAAAAACTGAAAAAGTACGGTTGGGAGTATGTTGTAGTGGATATCCGTTGGTTTGTAGAAAATGACAAGGCTGGCGGATACAATCAGACCGACCCCCGTTATGTATTGGATGAATATGGACGTTATCAGCCTGCAGTTAATCGCTTCCCTTCTGCTGCAGAAGGAAAAGGTTTTAAACCATTGGCAGATTATGTGCATTCGAAAGGTTTAAAGTTTGGCATTCACATTATGCGAGGCATACCGAAAGAGGCTGTAGCCAAGAAGTTGCCTATAAAAGGAACGGACGGAATTACTGCTGACCAGATTTATAGTACAGATTTGCAGTGTAAATGGTTACGCGACAATTATACCATTGTGGCAGACAGACCGGGAGCACAAGAATATTATAATTCGATTTTCGATATGTATGCCGAATGGGGAGTGGATTTCGTAAAGATAGACGATATGAGCCGCCCTTATCATAAGGCGGAAATCGAGCTTGTACGGAATGCTATCGACCAGTGCGGTCGTCCTATTGTCTTGAGTCTTTCGCCGGGAGAAACACCGATAGCCGAGGCAGACCATGTGAAAGAACATGCCAATATGTGGCGGATGGTTGACGATGTCTGGGATTTGTGGCGTGATGTCAAACATTTGCTTAATGTGAGTCAGCAGTGGTATCCGTATATAGCTCCGGGCACATGGCCCGATTGCGATATGATTCCATTGGGACGTATCTCTATCCGAGGTGAAAGAGGAGAAGAACGTATGACACGGCTTACTCCCGATGAACAGTATTCATTGATGACCTTATTTACTATTTTCCGTTCTCCGTTGATGTTTGGTGGTGATTTGCCCAGCAACGATGAGTTTACCTTGTCTTTGTTGACCAACGAAGAGGTATTGCGGATGCATCGTGAAAGCACGGATGTATTCCAGTTATTCCAAGATGAGGAAAAAGTGGGTATCTCTTCACGTAACGCGACTACGGGAGAAGTTTATCTTGCGTTGTTCAATATTTCGGATGATAAGCAGAATATGAATATCTTGGTAAATCTGAAATCCATTGGATTGAACGGGGATGTAGAAGTCACGAACTTATGGACTGGTGAATCGCTTGGCAAAGTTTCGAATGATTTTAGCGTGAAATTAAATCCTCATGCGTGTGGATTGTATAAATTCAAATAAAGGAAACTGCGTATAGGCATGCATTGATACTGGCAGTTGTTAACAGAAGTGATAAGCGCGAAAAATTGTAGTCATTACAATTCTTCGCGCTTTTGTGTATTCAGTAAAAACTCGTATCTTTGTACCCGAAATTTTGTTTGTATGGACAGAGGCGCACGTTACAAAGATTTTTCGGGCTTTTTGGCAGAACATTTTCCGTTTAAGGTGCAGAAGTTGTCGGTAAATGCCGGGTTCACTTGTCCCAATCGGGACGGGACGAAAGGATATGGCGGTTGTACGTATTGCAATAACCAGACATTCAATCCCGAATATTGCCGTACGGAGAAATCCATCGCTGTACAATTGGAGGAAGGGAAACAGTTCTTTGCCCGCAAGTATCCGCAGATGAAGTATCTGGCTTATTTCCAAGCTTACACCAATACCTATGCCGGATTGGACAAGCTGATGCGGATGTACGAGGAAGCGTTGAGTGTAAAGGATGTGGTAGGGCTGGTTATCGGTACACGTCCCGACTGTATGCCTGAAACGTTGTTAAATTATTTGTCCGAGTTAAACAAACGAACTTTCTTGTTGGTTGAATATGGCATAGAAAGTACAGACGATGCCGTTTTGCGACGCATTAACCGCGGTCATACCTTTGCTTGTACCGAGGATGCTGTCCGACGCACGGTGGAAAAAGGAATACTGACAGGCGGGCATATCATAGTCGGACTTCCGGGTGAGGAGGGAAGGGATACTGTACTCAGACAGGCGGAAACATTGTCGCGATTACCGTTGACGACATTGAAGCTGCATCAGTTGCAACTGATAAGAGGTACACGGATGGCACATGAATACGAAATGAATCCTGCCGACTTTCATCTGTTTTCGGTAGACGAATATATTGACGTGGTGATAGATTATATCGAGCATTTGCGTCCCGACCTGGTGTTGGAGCGTTTCATTTCCCAGTCACCCAAAGAATTGCTGATAGCTCCCGATTGGGGATTGAAGAACCACGAGTTTACTGCCCGTCTGCTGAAACGCATGAACGAGCGTGATGCCTGGCAAGGAAAACGAAGGAACTCAAAAAATTAAAAACTTAAGAACTAAAAAACTCAAGAACTCACAAACTTAAAAACTAAAAAATAATCATGAAACTGAAAGGGAATGTACATTATGTAGGTGTGAACGATCGTTCCAAAGCTTTGTTCGAAAATTTGTGGCCATTACCATACGGAGTGTCTTACAATTCCTATCTGATAGCCGATGACGAGATGGTGGCGTTGGTGGATACTGTCGATGTCGCTTTCTTTGAGGTGTACCTGAAGAAGATTAAAGCGGTGATTGGTGACCGTAAAATCAATTATTTAATCATCAACCATATGGAACCTGACCATTCGGGCTCTATCTCATTGATTAAGCAGTATTATCCCGATATTGTGTTGGTAGGAAACAAGAAAACATTCGATATGGTGGAAGGTTATTATGGCATTGGCGGCGAACGTTATGTCGTAGGTGAAGGTGATTTCCTGAAGTTAGGTCATCACACCTTGCGTTTTTATTTGATTCCGATGGTACACTGGCCCGAAACCATGGTTACGTTCGACGAGACCGAAGGCATCCTGTTCTCGGGTGACGCATTCGGTTGCTTCGGCGCATTGAATGGCGGTTGCATTGACAAGGACATCAATACCGAAATCTATGAAGGCGAAATGCGCCGTTATTACTCGAATATTGTCGGCAAGTTCGGCAATCCGGTACAGAAAGCCTTACAGAAGTGCAAAGGGCTTGACATCCAGATGATTTGTTCTACCCATGGTCCCGTATGGACCGAAAAGATTCCACAAGTAGTGGATATGTACGACCGCATGAGTCGTTACGAAGGCGAGGAAGGAGTAGTTATCGCTTACGGTACAATGTATGGAAATACCGAAGAGCTGGCGGAGACCATCGCTGAAGAACTGAGCGCCCAAGGCATCAAGAACATTATCCTGCACAATGTGTCGAAGACTCCGCATTCGTACATCCTTGCCGACGTGTTCCGCTACAAAGGCTTGATTGTGGGATGCACCACTTATAACATGCACCTTTATCCCGAAATGGAAGCCTTGCTCAGCAAGATTGCCGCCCGCGAGATGAAGAACCGTATTATGGGTTATTTCGGTTCGTACACATGGGCAAGTGCTGCCGTCAAGAAACTGGCGGAATATGCCGAGAAGCTGAAGTTCGAAATTGTAGGCAATCCGGTAGAGATGAAGCAAAGCATGAGCCAGAGCGCAGCCCGTCAGGCAAAAGAGTTGGCTGTGGCCATGGCTGAACGCTTGAAAGCTGACCGGAAATGATTCTTATTTACGATTTGACTATTTACGATGTACGGCTTCATTGTATGTAGTAAATCGTAAATGGTCAAATTGTAAATAATGCATTTTTATGATACAGAAGTTATACGACAAAAACAATGATCCGGATGTGCTGCAGCACATCGTGGATATCTTGAACGACGGAGGGATTATCATTTATCCTACCGACACCATGTACGCGATGGGGTGTCATGCGTTGAAGGAACGCCCTATCGAGAAGATTTGCCGCCTGAAAAACCTGAATCCGAAGAAAAACAATCTTTCCATTATCTGTTACGACCTGAGCAATATCAGCGAATATGCCCAGGTAGGAAACACTACATTCAAACTGATGAAACGCAGTCTGCCCGGTCCTTTTACCTTTATCCTGAAAGCGGACAGCCGTTTGCCTAAAATCTTCCGTAACCGTAAGGAAGTAGGTATCCGTGTTCCCGACAATGCAATTATCCGTGAAATCTGCCGTTTGCTTGATGCGCCGATTCTGACTACTACTTTGCCTTTGCGCGAAGGAGAAGACGTCGAATATGTGACCGACCCGGAACTGATAGATGAGAAATTCGGAGATGAAGTAGACCTTGTAATCGACGGAGGCATAGGAGGTATCGAACCTTCTACCGTGATAAATTGTTGTGATGATATGCCGGAAGTGATTCGGCAAGGAAAAGGAGAACTGGAATTGTAAAATTAATTGATTATGATGTTATCAACTTTATTGAATGCGTGGACGTTGGCTGCAGCGTCAGAAACCAAGTTGGTCAATGTGGAGCAATTGCTCGACAAGCTATTGAACTGGAGTATCGAAGCGGGGAAAAATATTTTGGCAGCTTTGATTATCTTCGTTGTAGGACGATTTGTTATCAAACAGATTAACCGATTGTTCCGGAGAATATTGGAACGTCGTAAACTGGAAATCAGTGTACAAACATTTTTAGAGAGTTTGGTAAGTCTGTTGCTTAATTTGGTACTTGCTTTTGCGGTTATCAGCAAACTGGGAGTGGAAACCACTAGCCTGGCAGCCCTGTTGGCTTCGGCAGGTGTGGCTATCGGTATGGCATTGTCAGGCAACTTGTCTAACTTTGCCGGCGGACTGATAATCTTGGTATTCAAGCCCTTTAAGGTAGGCGATTACATCGACGGACCGGACGATGAGAGCGGCACAGTGAAGGAGATACAGATTTTCCATACGGTGCTGACTACGGTAGACAACCGTCTGATTTATGTTCCTAATGGTTTGTTGAGCAGCAATGCCATTACCAATTACAGCAAGCAGGAAACACGCCGTGCCGAGTGGGTATTCGGTGTAGAATACGGAGAAGACTTTGACAAGGTGAAAGCTGTGCTTCAGCGCATTATAGACAACGACCCCCGTATATTGAAAGACCCTGCCCCGATGATTGCTTTAGGCGCTTTGTCGGCGAGCAGTGTCGACATAAAAGTGCGTGCCTGGGCAAAAACGGCTGACTATTGGGATGTATATTTCGATATGAACAAAACAGTGTACGAGACCTTTAATAAGGAGGGCATCGGTTTCCCGTTCCCGCAACTTACCGTACATCAGGCGAACGATTAATATTCCGACCCTATATGAGCAAGATTTAGGGTGTTCCGGCTTGCTCATAGGGTCCGTTATTATTTTTTCTTCTTTCGTATTTCTTCTGCCAGCCGGTAATGGATGGCTGCTTCTATTTCTTTTCCGGCCTGCGACAAGGCGTCGGCAAAACATTCGTGCGCTCCGGCGTGTTGAGGCTTGATCGAAGTCGCTTTGTCCAAATCGCTCATTGCGCCTTCTATATCGCCTGTGTGGAGGCGGAGTTTTCCCCGGTTGTAGACCGCTTTAAATTCTGTCGGGCGCAGGTTGACGGCTTGATTCAGGCAGTCATTCGCTTCATTTATCCGGTTCGCATTGAATAGTGTGACCCCTTTTCTTATCCATGCGTCTACGTATTCGGGATACAGCTCGATGGCTTTGTCGTAGTTTGCCAGGGCGGCACGGGTGTCATGGGCCTGCGTCACACATTCGTTTCCCATCAGGTAATATTCTTTGGCATACTTTTGCAGGTTCCGTTTGGATGCCTGCATTGCTTCTTTCAGCCGTTGGTTTTCTGCCCGCAACTTGTTGATGATGCCTAATTTCTTTCGGATAAAGCGTTGTTGCAAAGGTTTTTCGATGTCGTAGCGCGAATGGATGGCTTTGAAGAAATGGTTCAGACAGGTCTCGAAGTCGCCTTGGTCGAAAGCCCGGATGGCTGCAACGTATTCGATATCCGCCTGTGCCTGTTTCATGGCACGTTCGATGGCTTGCCGGTCGTTGAAGTGTTTGGCAAAAGTTACGATTTCGGGACGGACGAAAATGTCGGCACGTGTAATTTCCCTTTTCAGGCAAATACCGTCCAGCGAGGTACATCTGCTGAGTGCCACGTAGGTTTGTCCGCCTGCAAACACGCCTCCGGTAAAGTCGATGATGGCGCGGCTGAAAGTCAGGCCCTGGCTCTTATGCACGGTAATCGCCCATGCCAGCCGGATGGGATACTGAGTAAAGGTGCCCAGCTCTTCTTCTTCTATTTTTTTCTCCTGTTCGTTGTAGCGGTAACGGATATTGCTCCAGCTTTCCCGTCTCACGTCAAATTCTTTTCCGTCTTCGGCAGTTACATATAGGATACCTTCGGGGGCGATGCCCGAAAGGATGCCGATAGTGCCGTTCACCCAGCGTTTTTCCGGATCATTCTTGATGAAGATGATTTGTGCGCCGGGCTTTACGGTCAGTTCCATCAGCGTAGGAAGGCTGCTTTCGGGGAAATCGCCGTGTATTTCGCCTTTCAAGGTAACGGCATCGCCTGGAAGGGCTGCCAGTCGTTGTTCGTTGATGTAGTCTACATTGTCCCGGCGGGTAGCCAGCGTGATATACAGGTCATTCTTTCCCGATTCCAGCGGTGCCTGGTATCGGGTGTTGAGCAATTGCAGGTCGGCGGCTCCGGCGGTATTGGTGCGGATATGGTCCAATACGTTGACAAAAACGTTGTCACGCTGCCTGTAGACCTTGGTCAGTTCGATAGCCACCAGTTCCATCTGCTGAAACACCCGTGCCGAGAAGAAATAGGGGTTGGGGTAGAAGCGGTTGATGATTTCGCGCTCATCGTTCTTTACTACCGGCTCCAGCTGGAATACGTCGCCTACCAACAGCAATTGTTTCCCGCCGAAAGGTTCACGCATGTTTTGCGAGTATACACGTAACACCTTGTCGATGAAGTCGATGATGTCTGCACGCACCATGGATATCTCGTCGATAATCACCAGTTCGATGTTCTTGATCAGCTTGCGCCGGTTGGCGGAATATTTCAGGAAGCTGTGCAGTTTGCCTCCTTTCAGGCTGAAGTTAGGGTCATCGGGCAGCAGCGGATGGAAAGGCAGTTTGAAAAAACTGTGCAGGGTGCTTCCGCCGGCATTGATTGCCGCTATGCCCGTAGGAGCCAATACCACGTATTTCTTTTTGGTCGTTTGGCAGATGTATTTCAGGAAAGTGGATTTTCCCGTGCCTGCCTTTCCGGTCAGGAAGACTGACTGACGCGTGTATTGTATCAGTTTCAGTGCGTTTTGAAATTCGGCGTTGTCGGTATCTATTTCGATGTGTTGCTGTGTCATGGCGGAATGTCTTTTCTGTTTTCCCGGTTTTGCAAAGATACGAAAAGCGACAGAAATATGAAAGAGGTTTCTTTGCTGTCCGGATACTTAAATGTGACAGCTCATGATGAAGTATATCTTACTTTGCCAATGCAGTATATCTGCGTTTTGTCTGTCGGTCAGATTTCCCGGCATTCTCCTTCCTTCCGAATGCACCAGAAAGCAATGCCTTTCGCATCGGTAAATTCTTTCATGCGCCATGCGGACTCGAATCCGCTAGCAGTGAAATGCATCGGTACAAGCAACTGTACCTGAAAGCGGTCGATGAACTGGCGGGCTCCGCGGGTGTAGCCGTTGCCGATGCGTCCGTCGATGGGAAATAATGCAACATCGAAACGGTCGCTTTGCTTACGGATGTCCTTCAGTTCGCCCAGGTATTGTTTTTCTTCTTTTGCTGGGTTGATTATGGCATCAAATTCGGGGCTGTATATTGTGCCTTCAGTATAGTCATCGGTCAGGAAGCGGGCGTACCAGTTGTTCAGGTCGCCTGCATGGAAGAGGATTTTATCTTCTGTCCGTACTATCCACGATACGCCGCTGTCGTTGCTTCCTGTAGCAGCCACCTGGATATGTCCGTCCTGCCAGCTTGCCCCTTTGGCGAGCCAGGTATCCGCTTCATCGCGTCTTGCCTTGCGATGCTTTAGGATATCTTTCGAGAGGAGGTATGTGATGTCCGATTTCACGGATTTCCATCCGAAGATGTCACGGTTGAAATGGTCTTCGTGGAAATGGCTGGCGAATACGTACATCGGTTTGTGGCTTTTCAGCAGGTCCGGCATGACGTTTGCCGGGTCCAGCCAATAATCGAAAACCAGGATGCAAGCCTCTGTTTCGATGGCAAAGCCGCTATGGAAGATATAGGTCAGTTTCATTGGGTTGTTTTGTTTGCTGGTGGTTGTTCACTTGTTCGTTAGCTTGTCTTGTCAACGCCCGCATGGACGTGTGTCGATGCTTCTATTTGCATATGTCAACGCTTATATTTGCGTGGGCTGATGCAAATATTTGCGTGAGCCGATGCAAATATAAGCATTTATTTCCCGATTCTTGTGTGGTTGAAGCTGATAATCTATCTGCCGAACTGGTTCCGGTATTCGGCTGGAGTGATGCCGTATTCTTTCTTG
This sequence comes from uncultured Bacteroides sp., assembly GCA_900544675.1. Classification (GTDB taxonomy): domain Bacteria; phylum Bacteroidota; class Bacteroidia; order Bacteroidales; family Bacteroidaceae; genus Phocaeicola. Next base: position 56,503 of record UQVZ01000002.1, on the reverse strand, counting down.
AAGCATCGGTTGAAATAAGGAATGTCGGAAAAACCTACTGTATAAGCAATTTCAGAGATGTTTTGGTCTGTGCGGTTCAACAGGTTGACCGCCGTTTGCAGGCGGAATCGGTTGAGGTAGGTTATGAAAGATTCGTTGGTCGATTTCTTAAAGAAAAGGCAGAAGGCATTTTTGTTCATGGCGATATGGTCTGCCACCTCGTTGAGAGTGATTTTCCGGTGATAATTTTCGACTATGTATTTATAGATAGCTTGCATACGTTGCCTGTTCTTATGGATGTGTGTGCCGTTGAATTCGTGGTATCCGATGATTCTGCTGTTTTCCGGATAGGAAGCCAAAGCAAGGATGTGCATAAGACCTAAGAGGCGTTGGTGTTCGTTGTATTTGTCGAACTCCAACAGGATATGGCGTATTTGCTTTCCTCCTTCTCCGCATACCTGCAGGCATTGTTTCAGGTTGGTATAGAATGTAGCAATGTCTTTGTATTCTTTTGCAAAGCAGGCAAGGCGGTTTAAGAAATCTTGCGGAAACTGGATGGATATTTCCTCTATCATTTCGTCTTCCATGCAGGACAGCTTGTCGTATATCCAGCAGTGTGGCACATAGGAAGGAATGATGGTGAGGTCGCCTTCTTTAAAATTCTCGATGAAATCATCGGTGATACGTTTTCCGCTGCCTTTGATTACAAAGTTGATTTCCAGTTCCGGATGTTGGTGATAGCCTATCTCGTTTTTATACCACAACGTGCATCGGCGATAGAAGAACGAGTTTTCGGCATTGTGTGGAATTTGTTCGTAGATGATATTGTTCATGGTGACATGTAGAGATTGGTATTGCGAATATAAATAATATTGTGGATATAAGACTGTGTTAGCTAAGATAATTCTTATTTTTTTATGAATATACGACAATAAGACGTGGTTTCCATTCTATTTTGGTGTATCGGCATGTATTAACTTTGCCACATAAAATATAATATGATTATGACAGAAAAAGAAAAAGGAGCTTTGGGGATGCTTTATGATGCGAATAATGATGCGGAACTGCAAGGTGAGTATATGGACGCTTCCCTGTTGTTGTTTGACTATAATCGAACATTGCCTATAGAAGAGGCGGTTCGGCAAAGCATCTTGAAAGAATTGTTGGGAAAAATAGGAAAAGGATGTATCCTGCGCCCTCCTTTCTATTGTGACAGGGGGTATAATATTGAATTAGGCGATTCTGTATTTGCTAATTTCAATTTTGTTGTACTCGATGGCTGCAAGGTAACGATAGGCAATCATGTTTACATTGCTCCGAATGTAGGTATTTACACCGCCGGTCATCCGTTTGATGTTGCTTTGCGCCGGAAAGGCCTGGAATACGCTTATCCGGTATCTATTGGCAATGATGTATGGATAGGGGCAGGGGTTTCCATTTTACCTGGTGTGCATATCGGAAATAATGTGGTAATCGGTGCGGGAAGTGTCGTAAACCGTGATATTCCGGATAATAGTCTGGCAGTAGGAAATCCGTGTAAGGTTATCCGGCATTTGGAAGCTTGTAGCTGTCCGCAATTTTATGAAGAAAGAATTGTTAATAAATAGTTTAAGGTTGCATTACCGGTCGGAATGTAGGGATTACATATCGGCCGGCTTTTTACTATCTCTATAAACGGAAAAAAGCGACCGCACACGTGCAATCGCTTTTTTGATTATTTACAAAAAGCCTTTCGGCATTTATCAGATTCTCTACTAAAAGCTTCCGCTTTTGGCTTCAGCTTGTTTTTACTTGCTGAGTCTGTCGTTCAGCATTACATAACCCCAGATCATCGGATCTGCATTGGCAATCTTGTGAAAAATGTTTTTTACCTTTTTCATAATGTTATCCTTTCTTTTTTAGTTAATAATACCTGAAAACTTAAATCACTTACAAATAATACCTAAATTTGTTATCCTTTTCAATCTGTTTAATCTCGGGCGAGCCTCACGGCCGGCCTTTGATGTTTTTTCTTTTTTCAATCTTTACCTTAAAACCTTTATTAGTTTAGTTAAGTTCTAGAACTTGTTGTTCTTTAATTACACTGCAAAGATACGACCTTTTTGGATACAAAACATGTTTTATAGCATATATTTTCATGTTCCCCCTGTTTTATTGACCTAAGTCAAAAAAATCAATCTGTTTATTTCGGAGGTTGGCAGGGAATATGAATGTTTGTCAGTTACCGGCTGACAACGAGTCATTTACTCCGTTATTTATGACAGTTTGGCAGAGATTCGGAAAGATGTTGGTTGATAAAACGCAAGATTTCGTTTTTTTGGTCGGGATGAAACCAGGTGATATCCGCATCACGCTTGAACCAGGTCATCTGTTTGCGCGAATAGATGCGGGAATTCTGTTTGATTTTCTCAACGGCGAAAGGCAGGTCCCATTCTCCGTCGAAGTATTTGAAAAGTTCCTTATAGCCTACGGTGTTGAGCGAGTTGAGGTGGCGGTAGGGGTAAACACGGCGTGCTTCTTCCAGCAGGCCTTCTTCCATCATCTGGTCTACACGCTGGTTAATGCGGGCATAAAGTTCCTCACGCTCGCGTTTCAAGCCGATTTTCAGGATGTGGAAGGGGCGTTGCTTGCTGGTACGGGTGCGGAAAGAAGTGTAAGTCTTGCCCGTCATGTAACAGATTTCGAGGGCATGGATGACCCGTTTCGGGTTTTTCAGGTCTACAATCTGGTAATATTCCGGGTCCAGCAGTTTCAGTTCGGCACAGAGCTGTTCCAGTCCTTCCTGTTCATAGCGTTCCAGCATCAGTTGGCGGGTTTCGGCGTCTACGGTCGGAATATCATCGATGCCTTTGCACACGGCGTCTACATACATCATCGAACCGCCGGTAAGTACGGCTACGGGATGTTGAGTAAACACTTCCTTTAAGGTTTGAAGGGCTTCGGCTTCGTATTGTGCTGCACTATAGTAATCGGTTAGCCGTAAAGTGCTGATGAAGTAATGAGGTACTCGTGCCAGTTGGTCGGGGGTAGGTGCGGCAGTGCCTATCTTCAGGTCGGCATACAGTTGGCGTGAGTCTGCCGATAAGATTACCGTGTGATAGGCTTCAGCTATGGAAAGGCTTAATTCGGTTTTTCCTACTCCGGTAGGACCAATGAGTACAAGCAGGGTCATGTGGAAATAAAGAATTGAGAAGTAAGAATTAAAAATTAAGAGTGAAGAATCGGGAGAATGCTTCACTCTTAATTTTTTGATTTTTATTAGTATTTGTCTTCGTCGTAAGGATTGCCTCCGTTTCCTATGTCGTAACCGTCGGGATCGAAGTCGTCCATATCATATTCTTGGTCGCCATAGAAGTTTTCGTCCAGGTCGAGCGATGAGTCCATTTTCTTCATCTGTTCGTCGAAGTCTACTGTCTGTTGGGGAGGATTGCCTTCCTTGCGCGAGCAGACGGCTTGTTTCAGGTCTTTGCCAGTGATGATTTCCGACAGTTCGATAAAGAAAACCCGTTCAGTCAGCGGGTCGAACACATAAATCAGTTTCTGCTTTTCGTCTTCCAGCAATTCGCTCAGGCGGGTATCCTTCATTACGAAGGTGTCTTCCTCGGAACTGCCCATTCCCATATCTTCCAGTGTGATTTCGATTTCCTTTTCCCAATCGTCGTCGCAAATGAAGAATGAAGTCATTTGGTCATCCTTGTAACCTGTACATTTCAGTATCGCTTCATGTAAGTCGTAAAACGATGCGTCCGAGTCAATCTTGATTTCCCGCAAGAAATCATCTACTTCATCTGATATGATTCTAAACTTATATACCATAGCTCTTTCATTAATCTTAGGTTGATGCGGTAAAGGTACAAAAATTTTTTATCGTATGATTCCTCTTTCCGAATTTTCGATGAAAGAAATGATGTATTCGATTTCGGGACTCATCGGGACCTCTTCCTTGACTTGCTGCAGGGCATCGGTTACATTCTTGCCGTTGTTGTAAATGATGCGGTAAGCGTTATGGATATTCTCTATCAGTTCGTTTGAAAAGCCCCGGCGGCGCAAGCCTACGATGTTGATTCCGCTGTAAGCGATGGGTTCGCGTCCGGCTATGATGTAAGGAGGAATGTCTTTGCTGAAGCGGCATCCTCCCTGAATCATCACGTATCCTCCTACACGGCAGAACTGGTGCATCAATACATTGGCGCTGACGATGGCATTGTCGTCGATAATCACTTCGCCCGCCATTTTCGTGGAGTTGCCGATGATGCATCCGCTTCCTACCAGGGTATCGTGTGCCACATGTACTCCTTCCATCAGTAAATTGTTGTTGCCTACAATGGTTCTTCCTTTGGCAGCCGTACCTCGGTTGATGGTTACATTCTCGCGGATGGTATTGTTGTTACCTATTTCGGCTGTGGTTTCTTCTCCCTTAAATTTCAGGTCTTGCGGGATAGCGCCTATGACCGCTCCCGGAAAGATGCGGTTGTTGTTTCCTATCCGTGAACCATAGAGAATGTTTACATTAGGCATGATGGTATTGTTATCGCCGATGACTACATTCTTATCGATATATACGAAGGGGCCGATTTCAACGTTTTCCCCTATGACAGCTTCTGGATGTACGTATGCTAATGGACTTATCATGTTATTTGTTTTTTACGATTTGTGCCATGAATTCAGCTTCGCAAACGATTTTTTCACCTACGAAGATGTATCCTTTCATGGTAGATATGCCACGACGGATAGGTGCCATCAGTTCTACACGGAATACCAGTGTGTCGCCCGGCACTACTTTCTGGCGGAATTTCACTTTGTCTATTTTGAGGAAATAAGTAGAATATCTTTCCGGCTCGTCCAGGGAGTTCAATACCAGCAAGCCTCCTACCTGTGCCATGGCTTCTATCTGAAGCACACCAGGCATGACGGGTTCTTGCGGGAAGTGTCCTTGGAAGAACGGTTCGTTCGATGTCACGTTCTTTACGCCTACAATGTGATTGGCTCCGATGGCGATGACTTTGTCTACCAACTGGAACGGATAGCGGTGGGGAAGCAGTTCGCGGATGCGGTTCACGTCCATCAAGGGCGGTTCGTTGCAATTATAGATAGGTGCCTGTATCTCGTGCAGGCGGATTTCTTTCCGTAACTGGCGCGCGAACTTGTTGTTGATGGTATGTCCCGGACGAGTAGCAATGATACGGCCTTTGATAGGTTTGCCGATGAGCGCCAGGTCGCCGATGATGTCAAGCAGCTTATGGCGTGCCGGTTCGTTGGGCCATACCAGAGGTATATGGTTGATGTAGCCCAAGTGGTTTGCGTCCATGTGAGGCACACCCATCACGTCTGCCAGCTTGTCGAAGTTCTCCTGTGTCATCTGTCTTTCATAAATCACGATGGCATTATCCAAATCGCCTCCTTTAATAAGTCCGGCATTGAGCAGCGGTTCGATTTCCCGTACGAATACAAAGGTACGTGCCGAAGCGATTTCAGTAGGGAAGTCTTCCATATTTTCCAACGTAGCGTATTGGTTGGTCAGGATTTTCGAGTCATAGGAAATCAGAACGTTTACGCTGAATTTGTCATCCGGCAATACAATGATGGAAGAACCCGTTTCTTCGTCACGGAATTCGATTTTCGACTTAATGATGTAATAGTCCTTCGGAGCGGTCTGTTCTTCGACTCCTACTCGCTTGATGCATTCTACGTATGCCTTCGAGCTTCCGTCCAAGATAGGAAGTTCAGGCCCGTTTACCTGAATCAGGCAGTTGTCGATGCCTGCGGCGTAAAGGGCGGCCATGGCATGCTCTACGGTACTTACTTTTACCCCGTTCTTTGCTAAAACAGTACCACGGGTCGTGTCGATTACATTGTCCGCAATCGCGTCGATAATGGGTTGGTCATCCAAGTCGATGCGCTGGATTTTGTATCCGTGGTGTTCGGGGGCAGGATTGAATGTTACGGTCAGCTTGATTCCGGTATGGAGTCCCTTGCCGTTCAGTGTAAAACTGCCTTTTAATGTTTTTTGTTTCAACATGGGTTTTATTTGTTAAGTTGTTTCTTTAATTCTTCTAATTCCTTTTGCAGACGTCCCATCTGTTCGTACATATCCGGGAGTTTCTTGAATATAACAGATGAACGGGCAAAAAGTTTTGGGTCGATAGCTGGATATCCCATCAGTGTGCTGCCCGATTTGGTATTGCCGGGAATACCCGACTGGGCTCCGATGGTGACATGGTCGCCCACTTTGATGTGTCCGGCTACACCTACTTGTCCGGCAAACACGCACCATTCGCCTATCTTGGCGGAACCGGCTACTCCTCCTTGCGAGGCCATCACGGTGTGGCTTCCTACCTCCACATTGTGGGCTATCTGAATCAGGTTGTCCAGCTTCACTCCCTGATGGATGACTGTAGCGCCCATGGTGGCACGGTCGATACAGGTATTGGCTCCGACTTCTACATTGTCTTCGATGATGACGATGCCGATTTGAGGAATCTTGTCGTATCCTTGGGGAGAAGGGGCAAAGCCGAATCCGTCAGCGCCGATTACGCAACCGGCATGCAGGATGCAGTTGTTTCCTACGCGGCAGTCCTGATAGATGGTGACATGAGGATATAATATGGTATTATTGCCTACTTTGGCATGGCATCCTACCGTAACATGCGGATGAATGCAGGCATTGTCTCCGATTTCGGCGCCTTCTTCGATGCAGGCAAAGGGACCGATATAGACGTTGTTGCCTATCTTGGCGGTCGGGGCGATGGAAGCCAACGGGTTGATACCTGTTTTTTTAGGTTTGCTTTGTTCGTATAAAGTCAGGAGTTGTGCCAGGCTTTCGTATGCGTTGTCTACTTTTATTAAGGTAGCGTTGACGGGCTGTTCCGGTTCGAAATCTTTATTGACCAATACGATGGACGATTGGGTTGAATAAATGTAATGTGTGTATTTGGGGTTTGACAGAAAGGAGATAGCCCCAGGGACTCCTTCTTCAATTTTAGCAAAAGTATGTACGGTGACATTCTCGTCTCCTATTATTTCTCCGTGGATATATTCCGCAATTTGTTTGGCTGAAAACTCCATAACCTTCTGTTGTTTTGTTTTTTCTATTAGTGTTTTCTTTTATACTCCTTGGTTTATTTATGCAAATTACGCATTTTTTTTTTATATATCCGTACAAAATGCCAATTATTTATGTTTTTAAAGGATGAAAAACAGGTTTTCAATATAAAAATATGTTCTGATACAGGGAAAATGCGTTCAATTTTTCTTATCGGACTATGAATTGAATATTGAAAGCGCCGTGTTGGAAGGTAATGAAAAAAGTGTCGGGACATACCTGCTGGTATATCCCGGCCTTGTAAATATAATATGGATACACTGTCTTTTTTAAAGGATGCCGGCAGCTTTCAGTTGCTCTGCCATTTGCTGTTGTACTTTCCGGGCTTCTTTGCCGGCGGTTGCTGCAAAGGCTTCGCTCTTGTCGGCATAGATGATGGCGCGGCTGGAGTTGACAATCAAGCCACATTCGGCGGTCATGCCGTATCGGCATACCTCTTCCAATGAGCCTCCCTGTGCGCCGATACCTGGAACCAACAGGAAATGATGGGGGGCGATTTTACGGATGTCCTCGAACATCTTGCCTTGGGTAGCACCTACCACGTACATCATGTTTTGGTCGTTTGCCCATTCTTGTGATTTACGCAATACTTTTTCGAAGAGACGTTCGCCTGCTTTGTCTTCGGTCAGCTGGAAATCGTGCGACCCTTTGTTCGAGTTCAATGCCAGTAGGATGACCCATTTGCCTTCGTAGGTAAGGAAAGGAGTCACGCTGTCTTCTCCCATATAAGGAGCTACGGTCACCGCATCGATGTCCAGTTCTTCGAAAAAGCTACGGGCATACATTGCCGAAGTATTGCCGATATCTCCGCGCTTGGCATCTGCAATGATGAATTGGTCGGGATAGTTTTTCTTGATATATTCCACGGTTTTTTCGAAAGCTATCCAGCCTTTTACGCCCATGCTTTCGTAGAAAGCCAGATTGGGTTTATAGGCGATGCAATAAGGGGCGGTAGCATCGATGATGGCTTTGTTGAAGGCGAAGACAGGGTCTTCTTCTTTCAGCAGGTGTTCAGGGATTTTCTTGATGTCGGTGTCCAGTCCTACACACAAGAATGATTGTTTGCGTTTGATGTTTTCAAAAAGTTGTTGTTTGTTCATATTGCTAAGTTTATGGGTTATTTTATTTGGTGAATAAGTATCCTTTAAAGTTCAGGTATGTATCTTCTGCGTCGTTCTCGTTGTAGTTCAGCGAGAAACGGGTCAGGATAAATATCCGGTCCGCCGAATTGCATTTCAACGTGAGCGGCGGCATGGGCTTGGGTTTATACGATTCCTTTAGGGTGTTGAGGTCGAAATAAAGCGTATCGCCTGTCTCTTTCAGTGTGACGGGCAATATGCCTTTCTCCCACCAGTGGTCGGGCAACGGAGTGTCTTGTCCCGAAATATAGGTTTCGATTTCTCTCATCTTGCCATACCCCTGAGGCAGTTCGACGGGGATGGACGAATCAGTTTCTCCCCGATAAGCACGTGTCTGCGATTCGGCATCGGGCAAGGTGTAGAGGGAAATGTCTTCAGCCACCAGGTCATTCAGGCTTTCCCATCCGAACCAGTCGCGCATGTAGCGGATGCGGTTATTGAGGTCGGCTGCTTCAACGTAGGGTAATGTTTCTAAATAGCTTTCGTATGCCTGTTTCGATAATGGAAGTGTTTGCGCATCCGCTTGTTTCAGGCGGTTCTCGATGTCGGCATGTATCGTGTTGCGGGTGATGCCGGCATAGTTCACCGGAAATACCGATACCAGTAAGAAGACGCACGCGAACGATACGGGTATCCAACTGATACGTCGTGCCCGGTTGATTAACAATCCGATGCAGACCGCATAACACCAGATGTTGAATGTCAGCAGGTAAAGGCGGTTGATGGTAATGCCGTAATCCTGCAGGCGTCTGCCGATGCTGACCGTCATCAGTACCAGTAAGGGCAAAGCGAGTATGGGCAGCCAGCGTGTAATCAGTTTGTCGGCTTGTTTCTCTCTCTTCATGCGGGTCGGATAAAGCCCGAATTCGATAACGATACATCCTCCCATCATGATGGTGACCAGCCAGGACACCCATCCGGTGGGCAGTTCCCAACTGGCAAGGATGCTTCCTGCATAGAGGTAGAGCACTACCATGTAGCCCACTTCCAACGGAAGGAACAGGTAATGCATGATGCCGTCCAGGAATGTGCTAGGTTGCGGACGGTTATTGTGCTTCTCTTCTCCTTCCGGCAAAAGCCCGAGGAATAAGAGCAGGACGAGACACACGTTGCATAAAGCGAGGATATAAAAATAGCATTTGTTGCTTATCTCCATACTGAACAGGGCATGAAGTGAAAACACCAGCAGGCTGATGCCGCCGCTCATGATGCTTCCGATGACCAATGCGGTAGCCAGCGACCCGATGCTGGATGAAGCAAAGTTCCAACTGGGAATATCGTTTCCGGCTTTGGTAAACGAAAGGAAGAACACCGAAAGCGCCAAGGCAAAAAGGGCGGCTCCATGAGCGATGCCTATTTCGGTGAATGATTGTTCGGAAGAAAGTGTGTACAGGAACCAGGCATCTGCTATCAGCAGCGCGTGCATTCCGCCTTGTATCAGCCATTTGCGGCTTATCCGCCTGATTTCTTCACACCATAAGTGAAGGGTGAGTGACAGGAGTGTACCCGTAGAGAGGTAATAGCCTGTCACCCAAATCAGTTTCTTTTCGCCTGCAGCTTCAGTGGCGATGAGATACAAGAGATAGAAAGTCAGTGCAAAGATAAACAATACCGTAACGGGGAAGCGTCTCACTGTGTGCTGAAACGCTCCGGCTACGTTTTGGAATGTCTGCAAAATCCATTGTCTGTCCATGACTACAGAGGGATGTGTAGGGTTATAATTCGCTTTCTTTCAGTCTTTCGGCATTTTCCGCCACTATCAGGTGGTCGATGCAGTCCTGTATGTCGCCGTCCATAAAGGCGGCAAGGTTGTAGATGGTATAGTTGATGCGGTGGTCGGTGATGCGTCCCTGCGGATAGTTGTAGGTACGTATCTTTGCCGAACGGTCGCCCGTGCTTACCATCGTTTTGCGTTTCGAGGCGATATCGTCGATGTATTTCTGGTGTTCCTTATCATATATAAAGGTACGCAGGCGTGCGAGCGCGCGTTCTTTATTCTTAGGTTGGTCGCGTGTCTCGGTACATTCTATCAGGATTTCTTCCACTACGCCAGTGTTGGGGTTTTTCCAGTTGTAGCGCAAGCGCACTCCCGATTCCACCTTATTGACATTCTGTCCTCCGGCGCCGCTGCTTCGGAACGTATCCCATTTGATTTCCCCTTCGTTGATTTCCACATCGAAAGGTTCGGCTTCGGGCAATACGGCGACCGATGCGGCCGAAGTATGCACGCGTCCTTGTGTTTCGGTGGCAGGTACACGTTGTACACGATGCACTCCCGATTCATACTTCAAGGTTCCGTACACCTTTTCGCCCGTTACCGAGCAGATGATTTCCTTGAATCCGCCCGATGCCCCTTCACTGGCACTCGATACTTCCAGCTTCCAGCCTTTACGTTCGCAATATTTCGAATACATACGGAACAGGTCTCCGGCAAAGATGGCTGCCTCGTCGCCTCCTGTCCCGCCACGGATTTCCAAGATGGCGTTGCGGTCGTCTTGCGGGTCGGCAGGGACCAGCAAGAGTTTGATTTCCTCTTCCAGTTCCGGTATGCGGGCTTCACATCGGGCAGCTTCTTCTCGTGCCATTTCTTTCATTTCGGGGTCGCTTTCGTTCAGCATGCTCTTGGCTTCTTCCAGTCCGGCAAGGCATTGCATATATTCTTTGCGCGCCTTCATGATATCGCCCAATTCTTTATATTCTTTTGTCAGCTTGACGTAGCGTTTCTGGTCTGCAATGACGGAAGGGTCGGTAATCAGGGTCGATACTTCTTCAAATCGGGCTACGAGGCCGTCGAGCTTTTCTAAGAGTGTATGGTTGTCTGACATTTTTCTGTCTCTCCTTTAATTTGCTTGAGCTGTTTGGTCATCTGGCAAAACGTAGATTTCTTCGCCATATAGTTCTTTAAGTAGTTGACGGGCAGGTATCTCAATGGTACCTCCGTTATAATTGCCTTCAATGATGTTTTCATTACGTAGGGCTTTCTCACGAATAAGTTTGTATCGCGACTGGGCTAATCCTTCACGTAATTTTTGTCTGAATTCAACTCTTTCATTTTCTGACATATTTATATCAATGTTTGACTTGATTTTGTGTAGTACGTTTCTTTCGTTTGCGGTATGTCCACCATGCGTCTATGAGGTACCATTCTACGGCAGTCCAGCCCAGGATGGCCAAAATGCGTACCAGAATGCGAATCAGGTGGACGTTATCTCCTTGGCAATATTCTACCAGCATCCCGATGAGGTCGATGATGACACACAGTATGGCGGCTATTGCCATCCCCACGATACCCGAGGGGATGACAATGCCCTCTTTATTTTCTGTATCTTCTTTATTCATACTTGAATTCTCCGAATTCCGAGCGGATAATCAGTTCCTTCTTGTCGCTTTCCTCGATGCGGCCGATGACCTGTGCGTCGATGTTGAACGACTTGGAGATGGCGATGACTTCTTCGGCGTGTTCGGGTGAAAGATATACTTCCAGGCGGTGGCCCATATTGAATACCTTATACATTTCGTCCCAGTCGGTGCCGCTCTGTTCCTTGATGGTGCGGAACAAAGGAGGAACGGGGAAGAGGTTGTCCTTGATGACGCGGCAATTGTCGCCTACGAAGTGGAGCACCTTGGTTTGTGCGCCGCCTGAGCAATGCACCATGCCGTGGATTTGCGGACGGAGGGCATCAAGCAGTTTTTTGACTACGGGCGCGTAGGTACGTGTCGGAGAAAGCACCAGCTTGCCTGCATCGACGGGAGAGCCTTCTACCGCGTCGGTCAGTTTCAGGTGTCCGCTGTATACCAGTTCTTCGGGAACGGCGTGGTCGTAACTTTCCGGATACTTCTCTGCCAGGTATTTGGCGAAGACATCATGACGCGCGCTGGTCAGCCCGTTGCTTCCCATGCCGCCGTTGTATTCCTTTTCGTAGGTGGCTTGCCCGTAGGATGCCAGCCCTACGATAACGTCTCCCGGACGGATGTTGGCATTGTCAATCACGTCGGCACGTTTCATGCGGCAGGTCACGGTCGAGTCTACGATGATGGTGCGTACCAAGTCGCCCACATCGGCAGTCTCTCCACCTGTGGCATATACGCCTACACCCATCTCGCGCAATTCTGCCAGCAGTTCGTCGGTTCCGTTAATGATGGCCGAGATGACTTCTCCCGGTACGATCAGTTTGTTTCGTCCGATGGTAGACGATACCAGTATGTTGTCGACCGCTCCCACGCAAAGCAAGTCGTCGATATTCATAATCAAAGCATCCTGTGCTATGCCTTTCCATACCGAGAGGTCGCCTGTCTCTTTCCAGTACAGGTATGCCAGTGACGATTTAGTGCCCGCACCGTCGGCATGCATGATGTTGCAGTACTCGGGGTCTCCTCCCAAGATGTCCGGTATGATTTTGCAGAATGCTTTCGGAAAAATGCCTTTATCAATGTTTTTGATGGCGTTATGCACATCTTCTTTTGATGCCGAAACGCCGCGTTGCATGTATCGTTGGTTGCTCATAAGAATAATGTATATGTTTATAGGATGCAAAAATAGTGATTATTTTGCGTACAGCCAGCGTTTTTGTTGATTTTCATTGCAGATGTAGCGTCGGGATGTCGGATTCTTCCTGTTAGCGCTCTGTTCCTGCCTTCTAATTGCGTCGGCTGATGCACTTAGCTGCATCGGCTTATGCACCTAGCTGCGTTGGCTTATGCACTTATCTGCATCGGCTTATGCACCTAGCTGCATTGGCTCATGCATATAGCTGCATGAGGAAACGCAACGGTATAAGTCCGGGACTTAAAAGCCGGTAAAGGGCTGGTTCATGTTTAGCGGAGCGCTTTCATTGCCGCATCGGTCGACGGCGGTAACCGCCCAATAGAGGTGTTCTTGCCAAGGCACTTCGGGAATGTACGTATAGCGGGGTTCCTCTACGCGCGCTTCAATCAGGTTGGCGGGGGCGGAGGTATCCACCGGATACGTGTCGGAGGCATAGACGCGGTAGTATACCGGCGACAGGTTATCGGTCGAAGCGTTCCATTGCAGGCGTACACCCCGTTCGGGCGAGATAAAGACAGGGCTCGTGGGAACAGAAGGGGCGATGCTGTCGGTCCAGGTCATGGGCGGCACGAGGGCAGGAAGCGGATAGAAATGTTGCTTCAGCTCGTCGAATATGCCCTTGGTGTTGTCGAGCAGGAAACGGGTGCGGAAATAGGCTTGCCCGTTCAATCCGATGGAGCGGATGAAATAGATTTGGCGCACCACCTCGTCCAGTTGCCAGTCTTGTTCGTTAGGGTGGAGGAAATAGATGCCTAACCCGGGGATAATCCAGCGTCCGTGCGCGTGTTCTTTCCAGTCGAGGGCAAACGGGTAGAAATGGTTTCCCCGGAAATACATCATGGGGAAAAGCGCGTCGTGAATGCCTTCTTCCAGCCATTGACGGGCGTCCTGGTACACTTCTTCGTAAGCGTTCCAGCCATGCGAAGAGTAGCGTTCCGTGTCGCGGTATTTTCCGATGGGCGAGCTGCTGACCTTCACCCACGGCTTGAGTCGTTTGATTTCGGTATATAGCCGGCGCACGATACGGGTGATGTTGTTGCGCCTCCATTGGTGCAGGCTTTGTCCTTTGCCGTATTTCCGGAATGTGGCGCGGTCGGGAAACTTTTCCCCCTGCTCGGGATAACGGATATAGTCGAAGTGGATGCCGTCCACATCGTAGCGGGACACGATTTCGCGCACCAGGTTGGTCAGATAGTTGTCCGTTTGCGGATTGCCCGGGTCCAGGTACCAGTTGCCTTTGTATTGCTTGCAGATGCCGGGCTGCTTGCGTGTAACGGAGCTTTTGCCCAATAGTCTGACTTGTCGGGCATTGCCGATGGGGATGGTGACCATCCACGCATGAAGCTCCATGCCCCGGCGGTGGCATTCTTCGATGGCGAATTGCAACGGGTCGTATCCGGGTGCCTTCCCTTCTTTGCCCGTCAGGGATTCGGCAAAGGTTTCGTAAGCGGACGGATAAATCACGTCTCCCCGCAAGCGTGTCTGGAACAGTACCGTATTGATATTCGCCTGTTTCAGTTCGTCCAGGATGCGGCACAATTCGGCTTTCTGCCGTTCGATGCCTTGCGGTGAAACGGCTTTGCTTGCAGGCCAGTCCATGCCTCCCAGTGTGGTGAGCCAGGCGGCACGTATTTCGTATTTGGGCGCCGTTTGCGTATGCGCGGCTTCGGAAGCGAGAAAGAAAAACAGGAGGGATAATATCGTATATCGTAGCTTGTACATGGTCGGTGTGATAATATTTTAGGCGGACAAAGATACAAACATTTTTCTTTTTTTGTTACTTTTGCGGTCGATGTTTGTGTAAAACGGATGCAGGGAGACGGAAGCATATCTTTCTATCCTTGCACACTTTAAAATAAAAAGAAATGAAAAAACACGTAGTATTGTTGGCAGCCTTGCTGGGGGGAACACTGGCTGGCTATGCGCAGAAGAAGGGGTTCGATTACAAATTCTATGGTCAGGTGCGTACGGACTTGTTCTATAATAGCCGTTCGAATTCGGAAACCGTGGACGGATTGTTCTATATGTATCCGCTCGACAAGGTAATGGACCCGAACGGGAAAGACTTGAATGATAACGGGAACAGCGATTTCTATACACTTTATACCCGGCTGGGTGTGGACGTCACCGGACCGATGCTGGGAAAGGCAAAGACTTCGGCAAAAGTGGAGGTGGACTTCCGTGGTTCGGGAACGACCTATTCGTTGTTCCGTATCCGTCATGTGTATTTTAACCTTGACTGGGGCAAATCGGCTTTGCTGGTGGGACAGACGTGGCATCCGCTTTACGGGGATGTGGCTCCCGAGATACTGAACCTGAACATGGGTGCTCCTTATCAGCCTTTCAGCCGGGCACCTCAAATCCGGTACCGTTTTTCTTCGAATCATTTCCGTCTGACGGCAGCCGCCGTCTGGCAATCGCAATATTTATCGGTAGGGCCTAATACCAATAAGCCGGGCGAGACAGCTACGCGCAAGCATCAGGATTTCATCAAGTGGAGCAGCATCCCCGAAGTGTATGTGAGCATGGATTACCGTGCCGAGGGCTTGTTGGCAGGTGCCGGCGTACATGTCAGTTCCATTACCCCGCGTACCCAGTCGGAAACGGATAACGGCACTTATCAGGTAGACGAGCGTATCACAGGCGTTTCGGGCGAGGCGCATGTAAAATATACGCACAACGGATGGCTGGTAGCTGCCAAGAGTGTTTTGGGCACTAACTTGACCCAAGCAAGTACGGTGGGCGGCTATGGCATTCGAAGCATCGACCCCGTGACGGGTGAACAAGAATATGCTCCTTTGCGTACTTCCACTACTTGGGTGAACGTGGCATACGGAAAGAAATGGCGTCCGGCTTTGTTCTTTGGTTATTTGAAGAACTTGGGTGCTTCGGAAGAAGTCCCGTACGGCACGCTGGGTACGGGCACTACGCTCGACCAACTCTTTACCGGTACAGCCGAACTGACGTTCAATCTTCCACATTGGAAGTTCGGTGCCGAATACTCGGTCTGCAATGCCTGGTATGGAGATGAGTTCAACGAGAAGGCGAAAGCCCTTCATTCGCATTCCGTATTGAACCACCGCTTGGTGATGACCGCTATTTTCCAGTTCTGATTAGTTACGGATTGAAAAAAGCCTCATAAAAAAAGGAGGAAGAAAGACGAAATCGCTTTTCTTCCTCCTTTTTTTATGAGGCTTTGCTTATTTCACTTCACCTGTACCGGTTGCAAAGTTCAAGTAAATCTTTTGTCCTGCATTGCCGGTTACGGAGTATTCGGAACCCATATCGGTCCAACCGCTGTTGACTGCATTGTTTTCACGGTAGAAGATGGTTTCGCCGTCTTTCAAGGTGAATTCCAAACGCCACCAGTCAGTATTGGCTTGGATACACATACGGATTTCTCCGGTTGCACCTAAGGCTGGAGACTCGAAATTACCGTCTTTCGTGTCAGGTACAGTGAATTTCCATTCATCGGTATATGCCCATGAGTCGCTTGCTGTAGCTCCGAATACATAAACGTTCGGTTCGTAGAAAGTCATGGTGAAGGCATAATCGTCACTCTTCACTTCCGCTTTGATGTAAAGAATATACCAGCCGGCTTTGCTTACCATGATGTTTCCGTCAGTGGGTGCTTCGGAAACTCCTGCTTTCGCTTTGTCATCGATTGTCAGGCGGCTGTCTGTATAACCGATGTATTCGTTCACCATCGTACCGAACTTGAACACAGCTTCGGCATCGAACCAAACCATTGACCAGAATTCGCCTGGCATACCATTGACAACCGTCATAGGCAACCATGTTCCCCAGTTTCCGTCACCGATAGTAGAACCGATAAGGTACATCTCGGTAGGCGGTTCCATCGTCTGGATGACTTCTCCTAATTTCACTTGAGTTAAAGTGATTACATTAGAAGTGGAAATACCTAAACTGCTTCCTGTGATTTGGGCTGTAAGCCGTATATAGGCAGTAATGGTTTTTCCGATGGTTTCTTCTCCCGGGTGTTGTTCCTGATATTGAGCTACCAGTGCTTCGTTTACTTCGTTGGGGCGCAGGGCGATGGACGTAGCGTTGTAAGTAGTGCTCAATGTCGCGTAATTATCTTCGGTGAAATTTGCGTCAGTACTTACCTGTACAGAATAAGTGGTGGCAGCCGCAAATCCGTAATCGGGTTGTGACAAGGTAAGCCGTATGGTATCGTTCGCTCCCAAATCGTATACTTTGTTTTCAGGGTCGTCCAATACGAAAGTTGATGCTTCGTGATAGGTCGGATTGTCGTCTCTATCCGTTTCGCAGGCAGAAAATAGCATGAGCCCTATTCCTGCCATGCAGAGTATATTAGTTATTTTTTTCATGGCTGTAATCGTTTTACAAGTTTATTAATAACCTTCATTTTGGGTCATATTCGGATTGTTATTGATGTCTGTTTCCGGGATGGGGAACACGTTGTAGATATCACTAACGGAACGTCCTTCCTTTACACCGCCTTTCCAGTCCCACAAATATTTGTCGGTGGTGAAGCAATCAAAGCGTACGAGGTCGGAACGCCGACGTCCTTCCAGGTAGAATTCGCGTGCCCATTCATCCAAGATGTACATTTCGTCGATATCACTTGCCGACGGCTGGGTTGTACATCCGCGATGACTTCTTAATGTCAGGATATCTTGTAAAGCACTATTGCGGTCGTTCAGTCGGAAGTTGGCTTCGGCGCGGGTCAGGTAAGCTTCTGCCAAGCGGAACAAAGGAATGTCTGTATCCGGATATTCGGTGTGGCTTGTAGGTTGTCCGTCGGAACGGATATTCTGCCATTTCACGATGGAAAGTCCGCTTTGGAAGCTGTTGATGACACTCGGATCCATGGTGCGTCTTCCTCCTCCGGCTCCTGAATAAAACATGGCACGGTCATCACCGGCAGCCGCGATAATGTCTACAGTGCGTACACCGTATTGTTCATCCCATGCGTCAATAGCCTCATCATTGGGCAGATCAGCCTGTGCCGGTACGTCTACATCTTCCGGAATCATCGGTACGTCTTCATTGGGGAAGAATTTGTATACCAAAGCGTTGCGGGCAATGATACACGACCAACCGTTGGTAGTTCCCATATGGGGCATACCGCCTGTGCGCGAACCGCATACCAAGTAAGTGGAACCTCCGTAGTTGCGGGTCTTCATACCGTCTTGACGAATGGGGAAGATAATTTCCTTCATGGCATCAGGATTTTGGTCGTTGTCTGCCATAAACATCAGACGGTAGTCATCGCAAAGCTGATAAGCGCCTGAGTTGATGACTTTATCAGCATAAGTCTTAGCGTTTTCATAATCGGCAGTACCAGTATAGACTTCCGCATTTAAGTAGAGGCGGGCACGGAGCAGCCAATTAGCTGCTTTGTCAGCACGTCCGAAAGGAGCTTCGCCCGGTTCATACATGTCAGCTTCCGCTTCAGCCAGTTCGGTTTGGATGTAATCATACAATTCCTTGCCTCCTTTTTCTACCGGCAGGTCATTGCTGAAATGTTCCTTGAAAGGTGCTTTCCCGAACAAGTCGATAAAATACCAATAATGCAAGGCACGCAAGAAGCGCACTTCGGCACGTTGGCGAAGAGACTCGGCATCAGTCAAACCTTCTGTCTGGTCAAGGAAGAAGTTGTATTGGGTAATGTCATATCCCAGGCGGACATATACCCATTCGGTACGTTGACTGGATGAGTTCCATGAAAGTCCGGTAAACTGGGGAATGTCCACATTGTCCTGCCATACCCAGATACATTCATCTGTAGAGAGTTCGTTGCAGTTGAATACGGTACGGTAGAATCCGGATTCGCCTTCATCCTGTCCGTCAAGGTCGGGAGTGCCTGCCAACCCTTTCTGTCCCGTCAGTCCCAACAGGGAATATTGTTTTACGAATACTGCGTCTTGGTCGAAGCTGGAAGAGCTTTGCGGGTCGATGGAGCTGATGTCAAGATCGTTGATGCACGACACGCTTCCCAGTGCGGTGGCAGTAAGCAGTGCCGCCGATAATATAGGTTTGAAATATTTTGTTTTCATATCAGTCATTTGTTTTCAAGGTTTAGAATTGTAAAGTTAATCCCAATAAGAACGTTAATGCACGTGGGTAGGGACTTCCGTCGATACCGCTTTGCACTTCCGGATCCAGACCGTCATACTTGGTAATGATGAACGGGTTCTGACAAGTGGCGTAAATACGTCCGCCTATGCCTTGGTAAGCCTGGCTCTTGAACAGATTCTGGAATGAATATCCCAATGTAATATTGTCACAACGAAGGAACGAAGCGTTGCGTACGAAATAATCACTCATGTAGTAATCGCCTTGACCGGTAAAGCCTAAAGCAATCGCTTCTTTCGTGGTGTTGCTGTATGCAGTATTCGAGAAGATACCTGATTGGCTGGTGTTGGCCTTTCCTGCCAAGAAGTCGTAATACACATAATTGTTCAGACTGGCACGGAGCGCAAAGCTGAAGTCCCAGTTCTTGTAAGTCATCTTCGAAGTGAGACCCATCAGGAAGTCGGCTGCAGGTTTTTTGTAGATGTACTTGTCGGCTGCATTGATGATGCCATCATTGTTGCGGTCTACGAACATGTTTTCAATGGGTTGTCCGTTTTCATCATACACTTGCTGATACACGTAGAATGAGTTGGCAGGATAACCTACTTTATTTACTTGTACCTTGGTATTGTTTCCCGGAGAAATTGAGTTTCCTGTTTCTACATAATAATTGGAGTCGTCTCCACCGGTCAACTTGGTAATTTCGTTGTGATTCCAAGTAAAGTTGTAAGTCAGGTCCCACAAGAAGTCATTGGTAGAAATGGCTTTGGCATTGATGGAGAATTCCACACCGTAATTCTTCAATGAACCGATGTTTTGCAGCATTTTGGCGTTGAAGTTGGTTCCTACCGGGATTTTGACACTGTTCAACAGGTCGTCTGTCTTACGGTAATAACCATCAATGTTACCTACGATACGTCCGTTCAAGAATCCGAAATCCAATCCGGCATTGTAAGTAGTGGTTTGTTCCCATTTCAGATTCGTATTGAATGCGTTCGGACGTGATGAATGATAATATTCATCGCCGAAAGGATATTGTGCATAGTCATCGCTCACTACATACAGCGGCATATAGGCGAAGTCGGAAGTCACGTCTTGCTGACCTGTGATACCCCAGCCTAAGCGGAGCTTCAAGTCGGACAGGAAGTTAACGTCTTTCAGGAAGTTTTCTTCTTTCAGTTTCCATCCCAAAGCCAAAGAGGGGAACTTACCCCAGCGGTTTCCGTCGGCAAAGCGTGAAGAACCATCGAAACGCATGGTGAAAGTAAACAGGTAGCGGTTCAAGAACGAGTAATTCAGACGACCGAAGTAAGATACCAGTGTGTTGCGGGTAGCGTAAGCGGTTTGAGCACGATCTTGTACATCGTGCGCTACTCCGGCATAGCTGTCCCAGCCTTGTGCCTGCGTGTATCCGTTGCGGTGGAAATGTTGTTCCTCACCACCGACCATGACGTCAATCATGTGGTCGTTCACTTCTTTGATGTATTGTGCATACACATTATAAGACAGGTTGTACTTATATTCTGTCACCAATTGGTTTCTACCGTAATAGTTATATGAGAATGAGTA
This sequence comes from uncultured Bacteroides sp., assembly GCA_900544675.1. GTDB lineage: Bacteria > Bacteroidota > Bacteroidia > Bacteroidales > Bacteroidaceae > Phocaeicola. The sequence goes on along the minus strand of UQVZ01000002.1, from coordinate 36,105 downwards.
GGGAGACCAGATGGTTGTTTGCTCTCCTTCAGCATATTCACCACCGATGCTGGCGTGCAGGCGAAGGTCGGGCAGGAAATGGAATTTGTAATCTACTTCAACGTTTCCTACGAAGTCGTTACTGTTGGCTGTATCATCTTTCTGTTCCAATGCTGCCAGTGGGTTTCCCGGAGTGTTCAGATTGGATGTATAGTTCCAGTTAGGGTCAGAGAAAGAAGAGGTAGCCTGTACGTTTTGGTAATATCCGCCTACGGTAGCATACATCGGGTCGTCGCTATATACAGGACGGGTCGGATCCATAGCCATAGCACCACCAATGCCTTCCGCATAACGGTTCTTTCCGTTCATATATTTGGCATTGACGTTTACTTTCAAATGATCGTCGAAGAATGAAGGAGCCAAGTTTACAGATGCGGTGAAACGTTGGAAGTCAGAAGTCTTAACGATACCGTTGTTCTTGTTGAAACCCAACGATACACGGTAGGGTAAGTTCTTGAAACCGCCGTTAATAGATACATTGTGTTCGGTGCTGACCGCTGTGCGGAATACCTGGTCTTGCCAGTCGGTGTTAGCGTCGCCCAATGGAGCAGGCAGGCTTTCTCCCCATAACTGATTGGCATATTCACGGAATTCGTCACCGTTCAGCACATCATAACGCTTCTGGGTGGTAGATACGGAAACCGAACCGCTATAGCTTACGCGCGGTGCCTGTCCGCTTTTACCTTTCTTTGTCGTGATGATGATGACACCGTTTGACGCACGCGAACCGTAGATGGCAGTAGCCGAAGCGTCTTTCAATACGGTGAATGTTTCGATATCATTCGGGTTGACCATGGAAAGGCCGTTCGACATACCCTTGATACCGCTGTTGTCCAATGCCAATCCGTCGATGACAATCAACGGGTCGTTGCTGGCATTCAATGAAGAACCTCCACGAATACGGATTGTCGCACCGCCACCCGGTGTACCATCGTTCGAGATAACGCTTACACCGGCTACTTTACCTGCCAGCATATCTTGTGCGTTGGTGGTAATACCCTTGCTCAGTTCATCGGGCTTGATGGCCGTTACCGAACCGGTGGCATCGTCTTTCTTTACTTGTCCGTAACCGATGACCACAACTTCTTCCAGCATTTCTGTGTCGTCCGACATGATTACGTTCATGTTGGCGGCTGCCGGAAGTTCTTGTGTCTTGTATCCGATGAAGGAAATGACGATGATGTCACCCTGATTGGCTTGCAAGGTGAAGTTACCGTCAAAGTCGGTAATAGTTCCGTTGGTAGTACCTTTTATTACTACACTGGCGCCGATTACGCTTTCACCCAATTTGTCTTTCACTACTCCGTTGACCGTAATGCTTTGCGCAAAGGCTTGTACGGAGAACAGCATCCCTGCCAGCCATAGCAGCAGGAGCTTGTTTCGTCTTTTCAATTCTTTCATTTTCATGTCTATTAGTTTAAGTATGAATAATAAAAATGGTTCTTTCTCTCTGTATATATGTGTTTACCTATTGAAATGTTGCCATTGTCGAAGGGAAAGAGTGGGAGGGGAGCCGGGTAATGGCTCCTTTTCCGCTCTTTCCTGTTTCATTCCTAATCTTCTGTTCCTGAAAAAATCAATCTTTTATTTCCTTTATTGAGATGGCATAGCCTCCGCCTACCGCTGCTTTCAAGTTCAGTTTGGTCTTGGCGGTCACTTTCTTTTTGGTGATGGTGTATGCCTGCGGGTTCTTGTCCCAGCTGGCGTCTTTGGCGTCGGCATAGATAGTTGCTTCATACTTCTTGTCCGGGTCAAGGAAGTCGAGGGTCAGCTTCGATTCGTGTCCGTTATATCCTGCGGTGCATCCTACGTACCAGTCGTTCGAACCTTTTGCCTTGCGGGCGATGGTAATGTATTCTCCCGGTTCGGCTTCCAGGTATTTGGTCTGTTGCCAGTCTACAGCCACGTCTTTAATGAATTGGAAGGCATCCATGAAGCGTTCGTAATTCTCCGGGATGTCGGCTGCCATCTGGAGCGGGCTGTACATGGTGACGTATAATGCCAGTTGGCGTACCAAGGTAGAGCGTACATGCGAAGTGTTGGTCGGATTCATCTTGCTGCAATCCATTTCGAAGATACCCGGTGTATAGTCCATCGGTCCTCCGATGAGGCGGGTAAACGGCAGGATGGTCGTATGGTTTACCTTGTTTCCGCCAAAGGATTCATATTCCGTGCCACGGGCAGATTCATTGCCAATCAAGTTAGGATAAGTGCGGCACAGACCGGTCGGGCGGACCGCTTCGTGTCCGTTGACCATAATTCTGTAGTCGGCTGCCTTGGTTACGGCATACAGGTAATGGTTTACCATCCATTGCCCGTAGTGGTGTTCACCGCGAGGGATGATGTCGCCTACGTATCCGCTCTTCACCGAGCTGTATCCGTTATCTACCATGAATTGGTAGGCTTTGTCCAGGTGACGTTCATAGTTGCGGACAGACGAGGATGTTTCGTGATGCATCATCATTTCGATGCCTTTGCCGGCTGCATAGCGGTGTATCTCTTGTACGTTGAAATCGGGATAAGGCGTTACGAAATCGAATACATAGTCTTTGCTCTTGCCGAACCAGTCTTCCCAGCCTTCATTCCATCCTTCCACCAATACAGCGTCGAATCCGTGTTCGGCAGCGAAATCAATGTAACGTTTCACATTGGCTGTGTTTGCCGAGTGAGTTCCGTTGGGATTGGTTTGCGAATAATCGGTTTCGCCCAGCTTCACGCTGTACACATCGTTGGTATATGCCCAAGTGCCTTTGCCGGTAATCATGTCCCACCATACGCCTACGTATTTCACGGGGTGAATCCATGAAGTGTCTTTTATCTTGCATGGTTCGTTCAGGTTCAGGGTGATGCGTGAGGCAAGGATGTCGCGCGCGTCATCGCTTACGATGATGGTACGCCACGGCGACTGGCAAGGAGTCTGCATATAGCCTTTGTCTCCTTTGGCATCGGGAGTCAGCCACGATTCGAATACCATGTTCTTGTCGTCCAGGTTCAGGCTCATGCAAGCGTAGTCTACCAAGGCTGCTTCGTGCAGGTTGATGTATAGTCCGTCATCGGTTTTCATCATCAGTGCGGTCTGTACACCGGTAGGCGAGAATACATATTGCGAAGAGTTGGGCGTAACTGCTTCTTTCATCTTTCCGCGGATTTCAGAAAGGCGCGAAGTCGTATAGTCATATTCCTGCGTGTCGTAGTCGCCCGGAATCCAGAATGCCGTATGGTCGCCTGCCATGGCAAATTGGCTGTGCTCTTCTTTTATAACAAAATAGTTTAGGTTTTGTTGTTGCGGAAATTCGTAACGGAATCCCAGACCGTCGTTGAAAAGGCGGAAGCGGATAACGATGTAACGGTCGTTCATCGGTTGGTCAAGGGTGACAGCCAGCTCGTTGTAATGGTTGCGTATTTCGCTTTCTTCACCCCATACCGGACGCCACGTCTCGTCGAATGTGGAAGTCTGGGTATCTTTAATCTTAAATCCTGTCATCAGGTTGGCACGTTTGTCTATCCCGGCCTTGTCTTTCATTTCCGTCCATTCGAAGTCTGTCTTCTTTTCGGGGTCTTCCCGTTTCAGTTCCAGTCCCAACGTGCTGGGCTTGATGACTGCCTTCTCTTTATAAGTAAGGTCATACACGGGAGCACCTGCTTCGTTGAGGCTGAAGTTCATCACCAGGTTCCCGTCCGGTGAAGTCAGCTTCTGCGCGCTTGCGCAAAGGGCAAAGCCACACACTGCCGCGAGGGCAAAACTTTTCTTGATGTTCATCGTTTCAGGTATTAAAAGTTAATGAATTTTGTTTTTCAAATTCTCTGGAAGCAAAATTACGCCTCTTTCAAAATGTTTTTTCGATGATTGCGGAAAATATAAAGTTGTATAAAGCTTAATAAGCTAAAAATCAGATTATTCTACATGCTGACGAGCAGGAAAAATAGAAGTGTTTTAGAAAGGGTAAAAAAGGTTGTATAAGTCATGAAGAATGAAGAATATGCTGAAGAGCAGTTTTCCTTCATTCTTCATGCTTTGCCTTTTATTTAGAAGGTCAGTATCAGTGTCTGGCGAGGCTGAAGTTTCAGTGTCTCTGCCAAGGTAACGGTTTGTCCGCTGATGAAATCGGCAGCTGCAGAGGCAGGCAGGATTTCTTTATACGGCGTGAGGTTCAAGGTTTGTTCGTTGTCGGTTCCGTTCATTATGACTACTATCGAGCGGTCACCGTAACGGCGTTCGTACACGTAGGTTCCGTTTTGGATGGAGTAGTGCTTTAATGTACCTTTGCCAATGACTTCGTTTCCTTTCCGCCAGTTCAGCAGTTTACGGGTGAAATCGAATGCTTCGTTCTGTTGGGCAGTACGTCCTTGGGCTGTAAAGCAATCGGTTGCGTCGCCTTGCCAGCCTCCAGGGAAATCTTTGCGCAAATCGCCGTCGCCCTTCCCCTTGTCTCCTGTCATCAGAATTTCCGTACCGTAATAGATTTGCGGTATGCCACGGGTGGTAAGCAGGAACGTAATGGCTTGTTTGTAGCGGTTGAGGTTGCTTGCCTTCTCGTCTGTCGTAGAAAAACGTGAGGTGTCGTGGTTGTCAAGGAAAGTCAGCAGGTTCATCGGATTGGCATATACCAGGTCTTGTGTCTGGTAGTCGTACAGCTTGTAAAGCCCTCCTGCCCATTCGGTGGTCTCTTCATCGAAAGCCTGATTCATCAGTCCTTGCAAGGGGAAGTCCATAACGGTAGGCAGGTTCGAGTTCTTCGGAGCAGCCAGCTTGCTGTCTTTCTGCCAGTAAGATACCAGTACGTTGCTGTTCAGCCAGGTTTCGCCTACAATATTAAAATAAGGATATTCGTCCAGCACTTCCTTACACCATTGGCTCATGAAGTTGTAATCGGCATACGGATGCGTGTCTTGGCGGATGCCGTTGATGCCTGCATATTCAATCCACCAGATGCTGCTCTGGATGAGGTAGCGCGCTACGTGGCGGTTGCGTTGGTTCAGGTCGGGCATAACTTGGGTAAACCATCCGTCGGTAGCGATTTTCTTTTCATATTGGCTGGCATGGATATCCATTACACTGGCAGTCTTGAACGAAGTCTGGACATATTCCGAGCGGAAGTTGAACCAGTCTTTCGACGGTTTGTCGCGGAACAGGTAGTTTTCGCTTCCGCAGTGGTTGAATATCATGTCCATTACCACTTTCAGCCCTTTCCCGTGTGCCTGGTCTACCAGTTCCTTGAATTCTTCGTTGTTTCCGAAGCGGCGGTCTATCTGATAGTAATCCGTAATGGCATAGCCGTGGTAAGAACCGTTGGGCATATCGTTTTCTTGGGTAGGGTTGAGCCAGATAGCGGTTACGCCCAAGTCGGCTATGTAGTCCAGGTGTTGCATGATACCTGCCAAATCTCCTCCATGGCGGGCAAACGGGTCATTGCGGTCCGTTTTCTTTTCCAGCATGTCTTCTATGATGTCATTGTCGGGATTACCGTTGGCAAAGCGGTCGGGCATGATGAGGTAGAGCACGTCTTCCGAAGTGAATCCCTTGATGTCTTCGCCCTTGCGGGTGCGCTGTTTCAGTTCGTAAGGAATAGTGGTCTGCTTTTTCCCTTGCGTCAAGATGATGTCGAATGTTTGTGCAGGTGCGTCCGATAAGTCTACATACAAGAAGAGGTAATTCGGATTGTCTTGACGGACTGTTTCTTTCAAGATGATTTTCTTGCCCTTAACGGAAACGTCAGACGAAGCGATGCCTTCGCCGTAGAGCATGATTTGTAACTCGGGGTTTTTCATGTCTGCCCACCAGAAGTTGGGGGCAACCCGTTTGATTTCAATGTTTGACGCGGCATGGCAGAATCCAAGGAAAGCGAATGCTGCCAACAATGTAAGCCATAGTTTTTTCATGGTCGTTATGTATTAGTGGTTCTAAATTTATATTTAACAAATATAGGAGATTTCAAAAACATTTTCTATCTTTGGAATCCAAATATAAAAGAAAATTTGTTGTAATATACAGAAAATAAGAAGTTTGCCTTAAATTTAATGAGTCGAAAATATAAATGAACTGATATGATAAAACATGTTGCTATTGTTTGGCTGATATCTCTTTTTGCTCCTCTTTGCCTGTGGGCTGAAGAGAAACCGTATGAAAGTTTGTTACAAGAGCTGGATGAAATGATAGCTCATAAGAATAAATTTCAGGAAGAACGGGAGAGGAACATTTTCCAATTGAAACAACGTCTTGCCAATGAACGGGAGGCATCGGTGAAATACACTTTATGTGATGAGCTGTTCAATTTGTATTTGCATTATCAAGCAGACTCGGCTTTGCTGTATGTCAACGAAATGCAAAAATATCTTCCCAGTATAGGCAAACCCGGCGCCAAGGCAAAGGTGATGATTAACCGTGCCGATGCGATGGGAGTAATGGGGGCTTATAACGAGGCATTGGAAACGATGGAACGAATAGACAGGAGCACCATACTCCCCGATTTGCTCCTGTCGTATTATTATGCCATGCGGACCTATTACGGCTGGATGGCTGATTATACAATCATCGAGTCGGAAAAGCAGAAATACATCGACCGTACGGCTTGTTACCGCGACTCTGTCTTGTCATTGTTGCCTGAAGGGGTGAGCCGAAGCATTGCGCTGGCAGAAAAAATGATTGTCAATTCGCAGGCAGACCAGGCTATCCCGTTGCTGAACAGGGCTTTGTCGGAACAGATTGGCATGCGCGAGAAAGCGTATGTCAACTATACGCTCTCTATGGTGTATGAGGCAAAGAACGATGTGGACATGCAGATTTATTACCTGGCACAGACGGCTATTATCGACCTGAAGATGTCGGTGCGCGAATATGCTTCCCTTCAGAAACTGGCGTGGGCACTGTATGAAAAAGGAGATATTGACCGTGCTTATCATTACCTGAGCTGTTCGATGGAAGATGCGGTGGCTTGCAACGCCCGTTTGCGCTTTTTGGAAGTGACGGAGATTTATCCCATTGTCGACCGTGCTTATTCGGCACAAAAGGCACGGGAGAAAAATATTTCGCGCATTCTGTTCCTGACCTTGCTGGTTGTGGCAGCCCTGCTTGTTGTCTTGGCGCTTTATTTGTATTACGGAAAGAAGAAGCTTGCCATGATGCGGGGTAACCTGGCAGTGGCAAATGAAGAGCTGAAGGCGGTCAACGGAAAGCTGGCACAGACGGGAAAGATTAAAGAAGTGTACATTGCCCGTTACCTGGACCAATGTGTGAGTTACCTGGAGCAGTTGGAGCAGTACCGTCGTTCGCTGGAAAAGTTGGCTATGGCTTCGCGCATCGATGATTTGTTCAAGGCTATCCGTTCGGAACAGTTCTTACGCGATGAAAGAAAGAATTTCTATACCGAGTTTGATAAGTCGTTTCTTGAGATTTTCCCCAACTTTATAGAAGATTTCAATAACTTGCTGACCGACGAAGGTAAAATCTATCCGAAACCTACTGAATTGCTGAATACGGAGCTGCGTATTTTCGCCTTAATCCGTTTAGGAGTGACCGACACAGCGCGTATTGCCCATTTCCTGGGTTATTCGCTCGCCACGGTTTATAATTACCGTAGCCGCATCCGCAATAAGGTGAAAATAAACAAGGAAGATTTCGAGCAGGAAGTGATGAAGCTTTAAGGTCGTTGGATTTGCGTTTCGGATAAGCTTCTATTGTTATCCGAAGCGCACGCATTTAACTGCTTTTCCTGCAAGATTAATAATCTTACAGCTATAAGATTAATAATCTTCCGCCTGTAAGATTATTAATCTTGCAGAGAAGGGATATAAGATGAAGTGGGAACGCATCTGACTTATATGGATACTTAACTAGGATAAGTCAGCATATAAGAAAGCAAATGCAGAGACACAAAGCCACAGAGTTCCATCCAATAGGGTAATTGCATGCTTTTCTCTGTGGCTTTGTGTCTCTGCGTTCGGCTTCTTGATTCGCGTCAGGCAGCGAAATCAATAAACGTCTTTTTCTTCGGAAGCGCTGCTGAGGTTTTTGGCTTCTTCAGGAGTAGCCTCGTTCATGTTCTCGAAAACCAGTGTCTGCTTGCCGTATATCGCATGGTTGACATCCATCTTGATGCCTTTGGCTTTTTCTATCGGGAGTGTGTTGAGATTGTAGCAGACCACTTCGGTATAAGGGTTAAATACATCGGTCGTGTCGCCATACGTATTGTAGCGGTATTCCAGGTGGATATAACCGTCGTCGCCTATTTCCGGTTCATCGGCAGGCTTTACCAGACTGACACGATGTTTGTTCTCGATAGGCATTTTCATGTCGAACAGCATATTCATGTATCCTCCGGCTATCCAGGCATCGCGTACGTATGCCGGATCGTCGGCATATTCACTTTCGTTTTCATCGGTCAGTGTCTCTACAGTCTTGGTCAGGAATGCGCGCAACTGTTCGGGCTTGATGCCGACATCGTATCCGTAATAATCATCGAACAGGGGATTGAATATCAGCAATCCTCGGGTTCCTTCTGCCAACCGGTATCCCCAAATGCCTGAGGCAGCAGGATACATGGTTCCCCATGTGTCACCGGTAAATGTATAAATGCCGTCACTCTCTACATGGATGGTTACCCAGTCGTAAGCGATGTCGCCGATGGAATATCCTTCGCCGTCATCACACGAAGTATGGAACAGGCTCATAGCGAAGGCACAGGCGCACAGTGCATATTTAATCAGTCTTTTCATATCCGTAGTTTTTTTAATGTTTCATTATGTAAACACACAATTTCATGAAATACTGCATGCGGTTAGCGAATTTTAAGATTTCGAGGGGCGGCGAAACAAAAAAAGCCAAGCTCCCTCTTCTGAGGAAAGCTTGGCTTTTCATATTTCTTTGCGCTTTATATGAGATGTCGCTATAGAAACATTTTATTTGGCAGTAGAATCGGTTGCTGCGGGAGCGGCAGGAGCAGCTTCTTGGTCGGCAGCATTCTGTTGGGGTGCAGCGAAACCTTCGGGAGCATTCAACGGGTTAGTTTTCTGCTCTTTCACAGCTTGGTCCATGATGACTGACGAACCTTCTGTAGCGCTCGGAAGCACGTAGGCAGAGGCAACACTTATTACCACCATAAAGATGGCAAGTCCCCAAGTCAGTTTTTCGATGAAATCGGTTGTCTTACGTACACCCATAATCTGATTGGAAGAAGCAAAGCTGGAAGCCAGACCTCCTCCTTTTGAATTCTGTATCAATACTACGAAACACATCAATACAGATGCCAATACGATTAATCCAACTAATAATAAGTACATGTTCTATTTATTTTGATTTAGCGTTAATAATCAATTTTTCCAAAAATCTTATTTGGTCTGCAAAGTAAGTATTTTTTTTTGGATATTTCAAATTTAATTTCTTGATAATTTCAAGAGCCTTCTCATAACGGTGCTGTTTGACGTATATTTTCGCCAAAGTCTCGGTGAAATAGTTCTCTTCTCCTTCTGTTTCCGGCTTTTCTTCTTCCTCATCCTCCGGCTTATCCTCTTTTTCTTCTGGTTCGCTGCTGGTATTGTCTGGTGTCTCTTCCTGGGCAACCGGTTTTTCTTCTGCCTGTGCGTTTTCGATAAAGCGGTCTATCAGTTCCTGGCCTTTCATGGGGGCCGGCTCTTCCGGTGCGGCTTTTTCTTCTTCCAGCAATACGGCGGTGTAGTCGATAGCAGCTTCGGCAGGCAAAGGCAATTCGTTTCCTAACGGTTCGGATGAACCTGAGAGGAACTGGTCGATGAGGTCCAGTGTACGGTCGGTTGCCTGAGTATCTGTAGCTTTCTCTTTCGCTGTATGTTTTTCGATAGCCAGCCGTTCGCCTTCGATGAAGTAGAAAAGCACACTTAAATCGGCGATGTAAAGTGCGCTTTTCTGCAATTCGGTTTTAAATTCGGCTTTGCCCAGCAGATACAGGTTCTTGAGATAAAGCAGGCGGGCTGTCTGGAAATAGGGATATTGGGTAAGCAGTCCGCGCAATTGCTCCAAGGAGTCCTCGGACAGCGTTTCAGGGTGTTGTATCCATTGTGGTATGCTTTCTTGTATCATAGTATGCCTGAAATTACCAGTTGGCAACTGTTGCATTGAATATCTGGTCTACAATCTCGTCAATCATTTCGTCTACCAGTCCTTCCTGTACCGAGGAGAGCTGCTGGCTGGCATCGTATTCACGGCTGGCAGAGAATTGCTGTTCGAAGTCTTCGGCATGGTTGGTGTTGTTGACGAAACGTACGTTGACCGTCATGCGCAGTTCTGCCATCGTCGAATAGCCGTCGGCACCTACACCTTTATTATATGCATCGTAATTGGTTATTTCGCCCGACAATTCCAAGTCGCCTCCTTGCCGTGTCTGCTTCAGTCGTGTCTGCTGCATGTAGATATCCTGTAAGGCGGTATTGAACATGGATTCCATCGGACCCCAAACGAAAGCAGCCGAGCGGTTGGGGAAGTTTTCGAATGAGATGGTTTTCACTTTGTCGTAATTGATAGATGCTCCGTTGAACTTATACGAGATGGAGCAAGCTGTCAGTATGCAGGCGAAGATTGCACACAAGCCAATGAGTTTACTGCGTTTGTTATTCAAGTCCATATTCTTTTATTTTTCGGTAAAGGGTACGTTCGGATATTTTCAGGTCGGCAGCTGCGTTTTTGCGTCTGCCGTGATGGCGTTCCAGTGCCTTGCGTATCATTTCCTTTTCCACGTCTTCCAGTGCCAGGTTCTCTTCTACATATTCTTCGGTGTCCTGCACTTCGGGCGTTTCGACCGGTGTGACATGGATAGGAGGCTCTGCCACAGGGGCAGGCTTTATCATGACAGGCGATTCGGGGATGACGCTTACAGGATTCTGCAGGTAGTGAACAGGAGGCTCTGCCGGCTGGGATACCGCGTTGTTCTGGCGTTCCGCCATGATGCCATGTACCAGCTTTTTCAGTTCGGTCACATCCCGGCGCATATCGAATAATACCTGATACAATATTTCCCGTTCGCTCTCGAAGCTTTTCTTTTCGGTAGAGCGGACGCCCAACAATGCCGGCAAGCGTGATTCCGGCTGAGGCGGCAAGTAGTTTTGCAGGATTTCGGGAGTAATGTCCCGGTTGGTTTCCAGGATGGATATCTGTTCGGTTATGTTCTTCAGCTGGCGGATGTTGCCCGGCCACGGGTAGTGTGTCAGCAGTTGTTTGGCTTCTTCCGTAAGCTGAATGGCGGGCATGTGGTATTTCTCGCCGAAATCGGAAGCGAATTTCCGGAACAGCAAGATGATATCATCGCTCCGGTCGCGCAAAGAAGGAACTTTGATAGGTACGGTGTTCAGACGGTAATACAAGTCTTCGCGGAAACGCCCTTCGGCAATGGCTTCGGTAAAGTTTACGTTGGTAGCAGCTACGATGCGTACATCGGTTTTCTGCACTTTCGAAGAACCTACCTTGATGTATTCACCCGATTCGAGCACACGAAGCAGACGTGCCTGGGTGGATAAGGGAAGTTCGCCTACCTCGTCAAGGAAGATGGTTCCCCCGTTCGCTTCGGCAAAATAACCGTTACGGTCGCTGATAGCTCCGGTGAAAGCTCCTTTCTCGTGTCCGAAAAGTTCGGAGTCGATTGTTCCTTCGGGGATAGCGCCGCAGTTGACGGCTATGTAAGGTCCGTGTTTCCGGCGGCTGAACTGGTGGATGATTTGAGGAAAGCTTTCCTTTCCTACGCCGCTTTCGCCCGTTACTAATACCGACAGGTCGGTAGGGGCGACTTGCATGGCTATATCGATGGCACGGTTCAATCCTTCGGTATTTCCGATGATGCCGAACCTTAATTTTACACTTTGAATTTCTGATTTGTTCATACTTGTAATTTCTTTCTATGACAAAATTACAAAAAACTCATTATTCCCCGCAATTTTGGCAGGGAAATTTAGAGAAAGGCAACAGTGCCGGTCTTAAACCAACCGGCATTACGATGCAATGGGTTAGAATACAGTACGAATCATGAAACGGATGCCCCACTTGTTGGCTGTAGGCAAATCGTTGTAATTCAACCGGCGTACATATTCTATATGCAACAGCTTGAAGATGTTATGGATGCCTGCCGTTATCTCTACATACGGTTTGTGCGGGTCCATGACGTAGCTGGAATAGTCGTAACCTCCTGCCGCATTGTAGTGTCCGGGGAACTTCATCAGTACATCATCGTGCATGTTTTGTTCCAGGAACGGGTTGTTCTTGTCCGTCAGCTTGCCCCAAAGGCATTTTACGCCGATGAACTCACGCCATTTCAGTTTCTTGAGCAACGGAATGCGGTTGAACAGTTTGCCTTGCATGTTCCACGAAACATCCAGTGATGCATAACGGTCGTTCAGGAACTCCATGTTGTTGATGAGGTTGAACGTCTCTTCCTGAATGATGTACGACAAGTTGGCTGCCGGCATAATCAGCAAGGGGAAAGGCACCTTGTTCCACTGGATGCCGCCTTTCAGATACACGTCGATGTTTCCCCACGAGTTGAGCCAAAAACGTTTGTAGGCACTGAAGTCGGTCACGTTGTATGTATAGTCGCTTCCCAATACGCCTTTCACCGAAAGGGTATGTTGCAGCGAGAAGACCGGTGCGTCCAGATTGACAGGCAGACGGCGCTGCTTGGTATTGACAAAGGTCTCTCCCGGCGCATAGCGGAAGGCTATCGAAGCCTCGGCAACCGTAATGTCGTGCGTGTTGAACGGAGAGTGTACCCAGTCGGTGCCTGCCAGTTCGCCGTTGGTAATGGCAGACTGGAGCTGAGATTCTCCTTCCATCGTACGATAGAACAATTTTCCGCATGGCTCGTAGTTGGCATAACGGATGAATGCGGTAGTCTTGAAACCGAATTCCCGTTCGCGTTCGTACTTGATGGTGGCTTTCCGTTCGTAATTATATTGGTCTACCGTACATACCTTCAATGAGGTGAATACGTTATCCTTATCGGTATGGATGAACTTGTCGGACGGCAACATGTTGTCGTACTGGTACGTGAATGTCAGCGAATGCTTGGGAAACTCGCGCGGCAGGTATTCTTTCTTGTCGAACGAATATTCCACTTCGCCCATGTATTTCGACCGGTTGTCCTTAAATCCGTAGGCATAATATCCCTTGAAGAACCAATGCGGATTCAGGTTGGCTGTAGTCTGGGCAGAAGCACGCAGACGCAACCCGTCGATATAGTTCGATGTAATCATGGTGTTAATCGGTCCGATATCCACCTTGCTGTCGGGGGTGCTGGTCTCCACAAAGTTCTCGATAAGCGCTTTCAGGAAGAACATCACATACTTGAAGCCTTTTATCTTGGTCAGATTGTCTACGAAACTGCCCATGTGTTGCTCCGATTTGGTCAGGTCTTCTTGCCGGTACTTGCTCCAGAACTCTTGGTCGCGCATCATGGCGTTTACATCCTTTATTTCCTTTCCTTTCTGCTTGAACAATTTATCAGAAATGGGCTCGAAACTGAAATCAAAATACCGTGTCGTGCGTCTGACCAGAAAGCTTCCCAATACTTTTTTCAAATAAGACATTTCGCACAACATGTCGTCTTCCAGCAGGGTCCATTCTCCTGTGGGCAATTCGCCGAACTTCTGGTCGATAATCATGTGGTCGACAAAGTTGATGTCGGTCTTCTTCGGCAGGTTCAACTGGCATTGTTTTACTCTGTAAGTAGAGTCGGCAAGGATATACAGACTTCCTGTAAAGCCGAAGTCCTGCGAATTGTTGGGCACGAACGAGAGGCGGAAACACTTGTCGCGGTCCACATAAATGGTATCCATAATATAGAATTTATAAAAACGGATACCGGCTTCCGAGATAGGGCTGTCGAACGGATATTGTAGGAAACGGAACCGGTCCTGATAGATGTCTATATCCTGGAAGACATCTTTCAGAACGGTTGTAAGCATTTCGCCCGTACTGAACAGTTCGTTTACTCCCGATGAGTTCAGTCCGCGTATGTAGGTCTTTTCCGAATGCGGTTCTTTGCGGTAGACGTTTTCGTATACCGTTTCGTCGACCGAAAGCGGAAGGATGTTTTTACCTGTTACGTCGCATACCTCTACCTGGTCGCGGAAAAACGGATATTGCTTGAACAACCACGATTCACGCAAGGTGTCTGCCGTAATGTTGTTTTTAGCAAAAGTCAGTTTCTGGTATTTGTAGTAACGGTAATAATCTTTCTGCTTCAGGTCAGTCCGCCTTTTCGAGGCGATGACCTTTTTTATCATTTCAACGGCGGGATTGTTCTTGCGGGAATACTTTTCTTTTTGGGGTCGGATAATGATTTCGTCCAGCATTTGGTCTAATTCCTTCATGCTGACATTCAGTTCGCCTGTTTTAGCCGATACGATGATTTCCTGTGTCTCATATCCGACCATGGAAAAAGTCAGTTTAGTCCATCCAGCATGATAGGAAATTGCATATTCCCCCTCGTCATTAGTTACAGTCCCTACTCCCTTCCCGTCGTAATATACATTTAAATAAGGAATAGGTTCGCCTGTTTTAGCATCGATAACCACCCCATGAATTTGGGCTGATAAATCCAGCAAACAGAACCAACCTATTAATATAAGGAGTAATCGTTTCACCATATCAATAATCTTTGTGCGCTTTATTTAAACTTTAAAACGGAGGCGAAATTACACCACTTTCTTGTTTCTCACAAATAGAAAACGTTGAAAACAGATAAATAAACCGACTTTTATGTAGTATTAACCATTATTAATTTAGATTTTAAGGAAAGACAATTCAAAGAAAAACTGTACTTTTGTAGGCTCTTTATATAGAGGTATTCAAGTGACAGATTGTCGATTAAATAAGTGAATGTATGCAGAAGATACCCTTTTTTCATCAATTGATAGCAAGTGGATTTGGCAGCGGATATAGTCCGATAGCTCCCGGTACAGCAGGTGCGCTTTTGGCTACGCTGATATGGTGGGGATATGCTTCTTTTCTCGATTATGCCTGGATACAGGGAGTGACGGTATTGCTGGTTGTTGTCTTTACTGTATTGGGCGTGTGGTCATCAAGTGTATCCGAGAAGTATTGGGGCGAAGACCCGTCGCGTGTGGTGATTGATGAAATGGTAGGGACATGGATTGCACTGTTGGCTGTGCCGCCTCATGCTCATTGGGGCTATATGGTTGCAGCTTTTCTGCTGTTCCGTTTTTTCGACATCGTCAAGCCTTTAGGCATCCGGAAGATGGAAAAGCTGCCTGGAGGATATGGGATTATGGCAGACGATATGCTGTCGGGCGTTTACGGACTGATTGTTATTTACCTGTTTCGATGGCTGATTGCTTGAAGAATAAGTTGGTAGAGTTCTCTCGGCGTAAAGGCCTGTTTATGTTTGTCCGTGCCCAGCTATCGGCACAAGTGGCAACGATTGCCGATTTCCTGGTCAGTATTGTATTGAATCAGGGGTTTGGCATTTATTATGTGTATGCTACGTTGACGGGGTCTGTCACAGGAGGGCTGGTGAATTGTGCCATCAATTATAAATGGACTTTCCATACCGAGGATTGCGGTCCGATGTATGTATTGTTCAAGTATATATTGGTATGGCTGGGAAGCATCGGGTTGAACTTATGGGGCACTTATCTGTTGACTGAGTTTCTGACAATGCAGCAGAGTCGCCTTGATGTGGCAGAACCGACTGCTTTCATTCTTTCGAAAATCGTCACATCGGTGGTGGTTGCCGTGTGCTGGAACTATAACCTGCACCGTGTGTTTGTTTTTCGGGATGCTCAGATAAACAATAGATTGAAAAACAGAATAAAACAAATCAAACACCGACATGGAAATAAAAAAACAAGCTAAAAAGATGCGGGATGCATTGCAGCAGTTCATCTATAAAGTGATAGACCCGCTGATTCATGGGATGATAAAAATAGGCATCACGCCTAATATGGTGACTACAATCGGCTTTTTGGGAAACTTGGCAGGGGCATGCATCTTGGTTTATGCAGGTGCCAATCCGGATATGAATCCTTACCGGCTTATCGGATGGGCGGGAGGAGTTATTTTGGTCTCATCCTTGTTCGACATGATGGACGGACAAGTGGCACGCATCGGCAATATGACTTCCACTTTCGGTGCCATGTACGATTCGGTGCTCGACCGTTACAGCGAATTGGTCACATTGGGCGGCATTTGTTTTTGCCTGATAGGGCATGGATACCTGATTGGAGCGGTTATCACTTTTGCCGCTTTGATAGGTTCGTTGATGGTAAGCTATGTACGTGCCCGTGCCGAAGGGCTGGGGCTGGAGTGCAAAATCGGATTCATGCAACGTCCCGAACGGGTCGTGCTTACCAGTCTGGCTTTGCTGGTATGCGGCATTACAGCCACTTGTGCTAATAAACTGGCTTTCGATGTGATGTTGATTCTGATTATTCCGATGGCATTCATCGCTGTCTTTGCCAATATTACGGCACTGGCGCGTATCGAGTACAGCCGTCGCCAATTGATTAAATAAACAGGGCTTTTTCATTATTTGATTGCTTTATGGAATTGAAGACTGAATTTCCTTCTGTCCGCGAAACCGTGACGCTGGTAGCGGCTCTTGCTGTATGGATGGGAATCACCGCTTTGTGCATGGATATCCGTCCCGAGCATTGGCTGATGGTTCTCCTGATAGCTTTTCTTTTTTTCTTCCGGCTTTCTACACGCAAGCTGATTATCGCCTTGTTGCCGTTTGTTGTTTTCGCCATTTCATACGACTGGATGCGCATTGTACCCAATTACGAAGTCAACCCGATTGATGTGAAGGGGCTGTACGAGGCGGAAAAGAATCTTTTCGGCATTGTTACTTCGCAAGGAGTTCTGACTCCTAACGAGTTCTTCCAAATCCATCATGGCTCTCTGATGGATTTCATGGCAGGGATATTTTATTTGTGCTGGGTGCCGGTGCCGGTCTTGTTCGGGCTGGGGCTTTATCTCACCCGTCAGCGGGAGGTGTATTTACACTTTGCCCTGGTCTTTCTGTTTGTCAATCTGTTGGGCTTTATCGGCTATTACATCCATCCGGCTGCTCCGCCCTGGTATGTGATGAAGTATGGTTTCGAGCCTATTCTCCATACGCCGGGTGATGTGGCAGGATTGGGCCGCTTCGATGAAATGACCGGGCTTACTGTCTTTCATGGGTTATACGGGCGCAATGCCAATGTCTTTGCCGCAGTGCCTTCGTTGCATTCGGCCTATATGGTAGTCGCGCTGTTCTATGCTTTCAGGGCGCGGTGTGCCTGCTGGCTTCGGCTTGTTTTCGCTCTTATCATGTGCGGCATTTGGTTTACGGCGGTTTATACCGGACATCATTACCTGATTGATGTGTTGCTCGGCATCTTGTGTGCCCTTTTAGGCATTCTCCTGTTCGAGCAGGGCTTGATGCGCATTCCGCCTTTCCGCCGTTTTGTAGAGCGGTATGTGGGGTACGTGTCTTGATGGGAGAATGAGGCAATTTATTCTTTGCTGATTTTCTGCATGACGCATACATCCTTGTATCCGTTTCCGGTGTGAAGCCAGTCTTTCAATGTTCCGCTGTGGGTATAACCCAGTTTCTCGAACAGGTGAAGGCTGGCTGTATTGTCGGTACGGATGTAGGCATATAGCTGGTGGATGCCCAGCAGGCGGAAGCAATGGCGTTCCAGCAGGCGGAGGGCATCGTAGGCGATGCCTTGGCGGCGGTAGGCTGTTTTTATCACAATGCCTACTTCGGCACGCCGGTGGCGCGCGTCGAAAGCGAATACATCGACGATGCCTGCCGTTTCGCCCGATTGATGTTCAATCATCAGGCGGAGTTGCCCGTCGGCGAAGAGGTCGTTCTGGTTCTCGGCAATGTATTTCTTCAGCTGATAGCGCGAGTAGGGTCCGGTGGCAGGACCGTTTTCCCAAAATGTTTCATCGTTTTCCAACAGGAGCAGTTCGCCTAAGTCTTCGGGCTCGGGAGCCCGGAGGCGGATGGTTCCGGTATGTAAAGGAAGAGAAGTGTTCATTCGGATAGCGAGGTGTCTGATAAATGAAGTTCGTTCAGCAGGCGTTCTTTTCCGGGAAGGCAGAACAAAGAGGCTATCAGTGCCATCCCCGTGCAAAGCAATCCGGTAGTGTCCAGCGTCCAGTAGTAGGCGGACAGGCTTACGAGGGAAGCTACGGTCAGCAGGGCGATGCGTATCTCGCTCCAGCGGCGGTAGCTTTTCAGGGCCTCCAACAAAGGAAGCGAGGTGATGTATCGGGTGAGCGACAGATTGAAAAGCCTTAGGGATAAGGGGATGAAGCATATCGTAAGCAGGATGCTTGTCACCTGCATGATGTATGTTGTCTGTGCGTCGTCGGCGAAAAGTCCTTGCGGCAGGATATCGCATTCGTAGAGTATGGCAAGCATCAGGGTCAGTATCCAAAGCAAGGCGTATTCTCCTTTCAGTATGTTGATGAGTCGTTTGATTCTTTTTTCCATAGTTTTTAAGTTTGTGAGTTTTTGAGTTTATAAGTTTGTAAGTTTGTGGGTTTGTAAGTTCTTAAGTTTATGGGTTTGTAAGTTTTTGAGTTTGTAAGTTTGTGTTTTTGGTTTAAGAGTAGTCTTTAGTTTTAGTTTCCGTTCACTGTCTAAACTCAAGAACTCAAGAACTTAAAAGCTAAAGAACTTAAGAACTTAAAAACTCAAAAACTAACAAACTCAAATGCTTGTTCCTGTAAATACAATTCGGTTGGCAATAGAGCGTCCCAAGGTGATTTCATCGGTATATTCCAGTTCGTCACCGATAGAGATGCCGCGGGCGATGATGGTCAGCTTCACGTTGTAGGGAGCCAGCTTGCGGAAAATGTAGAAGTTGGTCGTGTCTCCCTCCATGGTCGAACTGAGTGCCAGTATCACTTCCGCTATGGTGCCGGTCTTTACCCGTTCCACCAGGCTTTCTATCTGTAGGTCCGAGGGACCGATACCGTCCATGGGCGAGATGACCCCTCCCAGTACATGATACAGCCCCCGGTATTGTTGGGTATTTTCTATGGCCATCACGTCGCGGATATTCTCTACCACGCAAATGGTCGAGGCGTCGCGCGAAGGATTGGAACAAATCTGGCACACATCCGTGTCCGAGATGTTGTGACACACCTTGCAATACTTCACCTCATGCTTCAGTTTGATAAGCGCGTTGCCGAATGCTTCCACCGCTTGGGTGTCTTGCCTCAGCAGGTAGAGCACCAGCCTCATGGCGGTCTTTCTGCCTATGCCGGGCAGTTTGGCAAATTCGTCTATTGCCTTTTCCAGTAATACAGACGGGTATTGTTGGTTCATTTCTTTGCCTTTCTTATTCTGTTTCCGAGGCGCAAATGTACGAAAAATCCTTGTTCATGAGGTTGCATACAAGGAAAAACTTTCGGTGAAGCGGGAAGCAAGACTTCTCTGTCCGTACAGCCGGCTGCATGCATGCCGGGAAGCATCAGTAGTTTCAGGCAGTTTCTTATAAGTGAAACAAGTGTTTCTTATAGGTGAAACAACAGTTTCAGCTAGGTGAAACAACTGTTTCATATAATTGAAACAGGGTGAAACTATTATCTGACCCTTTAAGTTGTGGCATTCAATCATTTAAATTGACCGAATTTCTTTTATGAATAAAAGAGGTTGACCCGGTTTCCGGATAACTGACGGATTGGGTTGACTTTACCTTAAACCGGTCGGCCGCTGTGCGTTCAGTTCACTATCAGCTTATATCCGATGCTCCGCACATTCACGATGCGGATGCGTTCGTCTTGAGAAAGTTTGTGGCGTAATTTGGTAATGAATACGTGCAGGCTGCGTTGATTGAAGAACGTATCATCGCCCACAGGTCCAGCAGGATGTCTTGCATGTTCACCACCTGGTTCCGGCTTTCGCACAGGCGGCGTAAGATTTCGCTTTCGCGGTACGAAAGTTCGGTCTCTTTTCCTAAATAGGACAGGCGTTGAGTGACGGTGTCGAAGCGGTAATTCCCTATTTCGAACAGGCTTGGGGCGGTTTGTGATGTTTCGGCATAAGTTGAGGCTCTGCCCAGCAAGGCTTTGATGCGCACGATGAGTTCTTGCATCCCGAAAGGCTTTTTCAGGTAATCGTTGCCTCCCAGTTCGAAGCCTGTCACCACATCGCCGGTAGCAGAGCGTGCGGTAAGGAAGAGCACGGGCGTAGTCCGGTCGTTACGGCGGATGCGGCGCACCATCTCGAAGCCGTCCATGCGGGGCATCATTACGTCTGCCACTACGACATCGGGCTTCAGTTCGGAAAACAGTTTCAGGCCTTCTTCACCGTCTCGGGCAAGGTGGATGCAGAATCCTTGTTCGTCCAGGGTGTCTTTGATAATCTGGGCAAGGGTCTCTTCGTCTTCTACCAAAAGTACGCGGATGGTCAATTCTTTATTTTTCATGTTTCATTCTTAATTTGATGGTGAACTCGCTTCCCTGTCCGGGTTTGCTTTTCACTTCTACCGTGCCTCCGTGTTTTTCCGTCAGGGTCTTCACGTAGTAAAGTCCTAGTCCATATCCCTTTACGTTGTGCAGGTTGCCTGTAGGCACCCGGTAGAACTTGTCGAACAGGTGTGCGAGCTTGTCGGGAGCAATGCCGATGCCATGGTCGCGTACGGAGAGGACGAACCGGCCGTCTTCGGAGGTACAGCGAATGCGGATGTCGGCTTTGTCCGATGAATATTTGATGGCGTTGTCCAGCAGGTTGCTCACGATGTTGCTGAAATGGGTGCGGTCGGCATATACGGTAAGGTCTTGCGGCTCGATATGGAGCGAGATACTGACAGGCTTGTCCGCTTTCAGCTGATGCTGTTCGATGAGCGGGGCGATGATCTCTTGGGGAGCGAATGTTTCGGTATGTAGGCGGAAAGATTTCCGTCGTTCCATCGACATGCTGAGTATTTGTTCCACCAGTCCGCTTAGTCGGCGGAGCTGTTCCTGGCAGATGTGCAGGTAGCGTTCGCGCTTTTTCGGGTCGGAACCGGAAGCAAAGTTGAGCAAGGCGTCGTTGGCTGCGTAAGCCACGGCAATGGGGGTCTTCAGCTCGTGAGTGATGTTGTTGGTGAAGTCGCTTTTCATTTCTTCCAGTGTCTTTTGGCGTAAAAGGGTGCGGATGAGGAAGCCGAACGAGAAAGCCAGGATGACGAGTATTGCCGCCGATGCGGAAAGAATGCCTGCCATTTGCCTGAGTATCACGCCCTCTATCGGTTCCAGTGTAAGGCGGTAAAGCCAATGGCCGTGCAGGTCATAAGTGTAATCGTAAGTGACGGATCGGGGTGAGGGGAGATAGCCGGCGGTTCCACCGATACCCAGTGTATCTGTAAACACGTAGCTCGAATCGAGGGTGTTTCCCCGGTGGAAGTATTCCAGCCGGTAAGGTATCGTCAGACCGATGCGTTGCAGTTCGGTACACAACAGGCTGTCGTAGGTGGAAAAGTCGGGGACTGTCAAGACGTCCATTCCCGCGTGCAAGCCTTGCTGGAAATTGAGGGCAAGTTCGTTCATCGTATTTTTATTCTTGAAAAGAACGGTGGCGACAGATGCCTGCAATGCCGCTTGCGGATGTTTTTCGTATGGTAAAGTGTCGGTATTGTCGTATTCCCAGATGGAGAAATGGGTAGTGTCTCCTTCCTTGACCGCATTGATAGTATGGCTTTTTCCGTATGCCCGATTGTTTTCGTACCCGGCGGTGACCGACACGATGCTGTAATGTGCGGAGTCCGATTGAATCCGTTGTATGCGTAGAATCATTTCGTTATAATCGCTCATCCGCATAGCCTCGTGGATGTTGCGCTCTGTTTTGGCATGCTGTGTGCGGTACAGACCGGTAAGCCAGTAGGTCTGGTAGGCGAATACCCCTATTAAGGAGAGGATGACCAGCAAGGCGATGTATTTCGACGGTAATTTCATAAACAGTTTGTCTTTCGGCGGTAAAGATACATTTTTTCCGACAGGTTGTCGGCTTCCTCCGGAAAACGGTAAGACTAAATAACACTTCGGATAACACTTGGTAAGCCGGATGATGAGGCGGATGTGATGCCGAATGCTGAACTTTGCGGTGTAATAAAACAACGGACTTATGCATACGAGAAAACAGATGACTTTGATTTTGGGGCTGGCTGCTTACGCGATAAGCTTGCCGGCACAGGAGAAGGCAGACAGCCTGTTTTCCGGCGATATACAGGCGGACAGTATTTTTCAGACTTTGCCCGAAGTGATGGTGGAGGGAGAACGTCCCGTAGTAAAGGCATTGCCCGGACGGCTGGAATATGATTTGCCTCGGATGATAGCCGGGAAACCGATAGACAATATATATGATGCGCTGAAAGAACTGCCCGGTGTGGTGGAAATGAACGGCGGATTGACGTTAGGTGCAAGAGGGGTGACCGTCATTCTGGACGGCAAAGTGACGAATATGAGTACGGAACAGCTTTATGCTTTATTGAAATCGATGCCTGCCGGCCGCATTGAGCGTGTGGAGGTGATGTACAGTGCTCCGGCTCATTATCAGGTGCGCGGGGCTGTGATAAACGTCTGCCTGCGTCACCGCATCGGCGACCCCGGTTCGGTGCAGGGAGAAGTTTACGGGAAGTATGACCAACGGCACGAGGCTTCTTTCGAAGAGCGTGCTTCCTTATTATATAATGGCGGGAAGCTTTCGCTTGACTTCCTCTATTCGCACACCCACGGTAAGAGTTACTGGCTTACCGATAAGGAAGCCCGGCATTGGCAGGAGGCGGAGGAACGGACTTATCTCATCGGGAATCGTGAAGTGGGGCGCGGACGCAGTCAGAAGCATACGTTCCGCCTCGGCATGGATTATCGTTTTGCCGAGAACCATACCGCGAGCTTTGTTTATAACGGAAGCTATGAGAATGCTCATTCCAACCAGTCGAGCACCGGAACACAACGGGCACAAAAACTGAGTAACCGGACTTCCCGGCTGCATAACGGACGTTTGGACTACCGAGCGCCTTTCGGACTGAAGGCAGGCATGGAGTTTACCTGGTATCATGCGCCGGGCGACCAACGCCTGACCAGTGAAATGGAAGGGACAACGATGGATTTCTATACCGAAGACGCGCAACGCATCAACGCCTGGAAGTTCTACCTTTCGCAGGAACATAAGTTGCGGAACGCTTGGGAACTGAACTATGGAGCAATCTATACGACCAGCATAGACCATTCGTATCAGCGGTATTTTGAAAATAAGGAGTCGGACGAAACGCTTCCGCCGGATATGGTCTCGCGGCGCAGGGAACAGACCTTGAACCTGTATGCCGGATTCGGGAAGTCATTCAGCGAACAGCTGATGATGAACTTTTCGCTTGCCGTCGAGCATTATCAGACTCCGGTGTGGAACGAATGGGACTGGTATCCTGTTCTGAACTTTACCTACCGTCCCTCTGCAAGCCATGTATGCCAGCTCTCTTTCAGCAGCGACAAGAACTATCCGGCTTATTGGGCAGTGCAGAATGCCGTTTCGTATTTGGGCGGAGGCTATTCGGAGATACAGGGCAATCCGTGGCTGAAGCCAAAGAAAGACTATAACCTGACGCTGACGTATATGTTGCGGTCGAAATACATCTTTTCGGCATGGTTCGGCTATGTGAAAGACTACTCTACACAGACTCTTTACCAGTCGCCCGAACGGTTGGCGGAAATTTACCGTTATCTTAATTTCAACTTTCAGCAGCAGGCTGGTGTTCAGGTGTCCCTGCCTTTCAAGGTAAAGAAATGGCTCGATTCCCGGTTGACGCTGTTGGGAGTCTGGAGCCGTGAGAAAGACGATGATTTCTACGACCTGCCTTTTGACCGCCGCATCTGTTACGGTATGGCCATACTCAATAACAACATTACCCTTTCCACCCGTCCCGATTTGCATCTCAGCATCTACGGATTCGTCCGCAGCAAGGCATATCAAGGCCTGTACGACTTGCCTGCCAGCGGTAATGTGGACATTGCGTTGCGTTATGCGTTTGCCGGTAAAAACTGCATCTTGTCGGCTTGGTGCAATGACATCTTCGAGACCGGTGGCATCGACCCGTATATCAGCTATGCCACTCAGTGGGTAAAGAATGATTATTCATGCTATCGTTCTGTAGGTTTGTCGTTTACGTGGAAATTCGGAGGATATAAAGCCAAGCAGCGCGAGGCGGTAGACACTTCCCGTTTCAAGTGAGCTTTTTCCCGAGACTTTATTGGCAAATTCAAGGATATTTCCGTATCTTTGCCGTAGTGTATGATTTAAGGAGAAAGGACGATGAAAGTGACTGTTTCGAAGCGTGCCTCTCAAAAAGAAGCGAAGGATGACGAGTATATCAGCAAAGAAGAAGTCTTGGCTGGAATAGACCGTGGGTTGAAAGAAATGATAGAAAGGAAACGTACCGGCAAAAAAGCTAAAACATTGGAGGAATTGCTGAATGAATTATAACATTGTATTCGATGGCAGTTTTTGAACAAGAATTTATGTATTGTGTTTTATCTTGTTATTTTTGTACACATTAAAAAAGGAGGAAATAGTATGAGAGTATCAGCATCGATGGAAAACCTTTGGCAATATATACAATCGCTTTCACTGAGCGAACGGAACAGAATATGGCTTGCCGATAAGTTGTTAGAAGGAACCCGCAAGGAAGAAGCGGAAGATGATGAGTATATCAGCAAAGAAGAAGTCTTGGCTGGAATAGATGCGGGGCTAAAAGACATGAAGGCAGGGAGATCGAAGACATTTGAAGAATTTATGAGGGATTGGGATGATGAAGTATAAATTGAAATTCCAATTTACGTTTGAGAAAGAGGCGAAACGTTTGGGGAAACGTTATTTGTCCATGAAGTCGGATATTGCCTCATTGAGTGAAGATTTGCTTGCCAATCCGCATTTGGGTGTAGACCTTGGCGGCGGATTGCGTAAGGTGCGTATGTCTATCACTTCGAAAGGCAAAGGCAAGAGTGGGGGTGCACGCGTTATTACGTTTACTGTGATAGTGGCGGTTGAAGAGGCTGAAATCAACTTGCTTTATATTTATGACAAGTCAGAACGTTCTTCCATCAGCAAAAAGGAAATCGAAGAGTTGCTCCGGCTGAACGGACTGAAATGATTATGAACGGCGCGTTTATTCTCATTACCATAGCTGTTTATTTCGGCATATTGTTGCTGGTGGCACATATCACATCGGTGCGTAGCAGCAACAACGATGCTTTCTTTCGGGGCAACCGTCAGTCGCCTTGGTATATTGTCTCTTTTGGCATGATAGGCGCTTCGCTTTCGGGAGTGACCTTTGTTTCGGTGCCCGGTATGGTGCGGAACATCGATATGACCTATATGCAGACTTGCCTGGGCTTTTTTGTGGGCTATCTGGTTATCGCCCGCGTGCTGCTTCCGCTTTATTATCGTCTGAATCTGATTTCCATCTATACTTACTTGCAGGAACGGTTTGGCACCTGTTCTTATAAGACGGGAGCGTGGTTCTTTCTGGTGTCTAAACTGTTGGGAGCATCCGCCCGCTTGTATCTGGTCTGCCTGATTCTGCAACATTATGTGTTTGATGCATACGGTGTCCCTTTTCTTTGGACTGCTGTAGGAACCGTGGTGCTTATCTGGCTCTATACACGGAAAAGCGGGATACGGACAATCGTCTGGACAGACAGTTTGCAGACCTTTTGCCTGTTGGCGGCGTTACTCCTTATTATACATAAGGTAGTGATGATGCTGGGCGGAGATTGGGCAGCGGTGGCAGATGCCGTACAATCGAGCGGACATAGCCGTATCTTCGTGTTCGACGACTGGCATTCGAAGCAGAACTTCTTCAAGCAGTTTTTCAGTGGCATTTTCATTACGATTGTGATGACCGGTCTGGACCAGGACATGATGCAGAAGAATCTTTCGTGCCGCAATCTGAAAGAAGCGCAGAAGAATATGTATTGCTATGGCTTTTCTTTTGTTCCGGTCAACTTCCTCTTTCTGGTATTGGGTGTCTTGTTATTGCTTGTCGCTCCGCAGTTGGGTGTGTCTTTGCCTGCCAAAGGAGATGATATGCTTCCGATGTTTGCGGCAGAAGGCTATTTGGGCCCGGTGGTATTGGTGCTCTTTACCATTGGCATCATTGCCGCAGCCTTCTCGAGTGCCGATTCGGCATTGGCAGCCCTGACCACCAGTTTCTGTGTTGACATTCTGAATATAGGCAAGTATGCCGAAGGAAAAGCGCAACGCATCCGCAGATGGGCGCATCTGGGCGTTTCGGCCGTGTTTATCGGGTGTATGTTGATATTTGAGGCGGTAGGGAGCCAAAGCATCATTGATACGATTTATGTATTGGCGGCTTATACGTATGGTCCTTTGCTGGGGATGTTTGCCTTTGGGATGTTTACCCGCAGGCTGCCCCGCGACCGCTTTGTGCCTTATGTCGCTTTGCTTTCTCCCTTGGTGTGTTACCTTACCGACCGTTTGACTTTCCGCTGTACAGGCTATGCTTTCGGTTATGAAATGCTGATGGTAAACGGCCTGCTGACTTTCGCAGGACTGTGGCTATTAAGCCGTAAAGTGTTAAAAAGCTGATGCAAAACATAAAAAAAGGTATTTGTTGTTCGGGAAAAACCTTGTAATTTCGCACCCGACAATTAAAAACAACCTGATAGTATCATGAAGACACTGATTATAACACTGTTTTGCGGACTGCTGACGATGAATTCTCTTTGGGCAAAAGGTTTTGAACGCCCGCTCTCTGCCGATTATCAAAAGGGCGTAGAAGCCCTGAACGAAGGCGATATAGAACAAGCCTATACTTATCTGACCAATGAACTGAACGCGAATCCGGAGAATGGTTATGCGCATTGCTACATGGCTTTGGTCTGTAATTTCTGCGGAGATGCCAAGCTGGCGTTTCATGCCGTAAACGAAAGTTTGCGTTTCATCCCGAAGGCAGATACCGAATATCGTGCGTTTGCCTATTATACACGGGGAATGTTGCTGATGAACGCCAAGGCGTATGCCGAAGCGGAAAAGGATTTTGATGAGGCTATCCGTCTGACCCCTTCGGATGTAGAAAACTACAAGGCACGTGCGGAGGTGTATATGAATAACGGCAAGTATGAAGAATCGTTGGCTGACCTGCAGATGGCAATAAAGCTAGACAGCCGTGCCGACGTGTACGACTTGATGATGCAGTTGCTTCAAGCCAATCCCGACCCGGTTTTCTTCGATGAAGTGACCAATGCATTTGCCAATGCGACGGCAGCGCGCTGATTAAATGAAGAATGAAGAATCAAGAATGAAGAATCCGTTGTTGTTTTTTATTAAAACGCGGATTCTTCATTTTTCGTTTTTAGCTCTTCGTTCTTCATTCTTCATTCTTCATTTATCATTTATGAGTATTGTTTCGGAAAGCGGAAGATGATGCTTAGGAAGGCGACTGCTCCCAATGCCATCGGGTAATATAAATAAGGTATAAAGTCGAGCGGAGACAGTTGGGTCAGTCCGGCGGCAATCAGCATTTGCGCGCCGTAGGGGATGATGCCTTGTATTACGCACGAGAACGTATCGAGAATACTTGCGCTTTTCCGTTTGTCCACCCGATATTCTTCTGCAATGCGGCTTGCCAGTGGACCTACCGTAATGATGGCGATGGTATTGTTTGCCGTACAGAAGTTGGCAAGGCTGACCAGTGCCGCGATGCTGAATTCTGCTCCTCGTCTATTCCCGATGTGTCTGGTCAGGCGGTGAAGGATGTAGTCGATGCCGCCGTTAAACCGGATTAACTCCAGCATGCCGCCAGCCATCAGGGTGATGATAATCAGTTCTCCCATTCCCAATATGCCTTCTCCCATCGAGCTGAACCATCCGAAAATGTCGAATGTGCCGTATGCCAGTCCGATGATGCCTGTCGACAGCAATCCTGTCAACAATACTAACGTGACATTCATTCCGGCAATGGAAGTTCCCAATACGATAAGGTAGGGGATAATTTTGACCCATTCGATGGATTGCACTTCGGGATGCGCTTCTGTCTGCATGCCATATACGATGTAATACCCCAATACCAGCAAGGCAGCGGGTAGGGCTATCAGGAAGTTGGCACGGAACTTATCGCGCATGACACAGCCTTGTGTGCGTGTAGCGGCAATGGTGGTGTCGGAGATAAAGGAAAGGTTATCTCCGAAGAATGCACCTCCTATCACAATGGCTGTCATAAAAGCCATGCTGATATCGGTCTTGGCCGCGATGCCGGCAGCTACGGGTACCAGTGCCACAATGGTGCCTACCGAGGTACCGATGGACAGCGAGATGAAACAGGAAGCCAGAAAGATGCCTGCCAGAAGCAGGTTTTCGGGAAGCAGCCAAAGGGTGAGATTTACGGTAGCGTCTATTGCTCCCATGGCTTTGGCGGACTGGGCAAACGCTCCGGCAAGGATGAATATCCAAATCATCAGCATGATGTTGGTATTGGCAGCCCCTATGGAGTATTGCAGGATACGGTCGTTTAGCGATAGTCCTTTGGTAGTAGCTACGGCATAGACCGATGCCACCATGAAGGCGACGGTTATAGGAACTTTATAGAAATCGTTGACAAGGATGGAAGTCACCAGGTAAAGACACAGGAATACCACCAGCGGCATTAGTGCCCATCCGTTCGGTTTGTTTACGATGGGAGTCAGTTTGTTGTAGTCCATGTAAATAATATATAGAATTAGAGAATGGTGCAAAGATAATGCTTTTTCTGTAAAAAGCCTCTCTTGGGATAAACGATTGCACTGTAGGAGAAAGGATGTGTCGGACCGGTAAAAGCAAAAAAGGAAAAGGGTGCTCCTAAGAGATTGAACACAGAGACACTGAGTCACAGAGAATATAAATTGATTATTGATAATATATAAAAGATGAAACTCTGTGCCTTTGTGTCTCTGTGTTTGAAAAAGCCTATTTTGACACCCTCTTATCTGTTTCGTAGAAGTTCATTACAGGGTGACTCCCGTCTTGAAGATGGCAATTTCGCGGTAGTTCTTCTTTTCGTTGTTTACCCATTCGCCGCTGGCTACGCGGATGACATAATCAGTAAAACGGCGGCAAGTCACTTCCATCGGCTCGTTTTCTACAATCACTCCGGCATTGAAGTCAATCCATCCCGGCTTGTGAGCTGCCAGGCGTGAGTTGGTAGAGATTTTCATTGTCGGTACGTATGTGCCGAAAGGTGTTCCGCGTCCGGTAGTGAACAAGACGAGATGGCAGCCGCACGAAGCCAGTGCCGTAGCTGCTACCAGGTCGTTGCCTGGTGCCGAGAGCAGGTTCAGTCCTTTGGTTTGCAGGCGTTCGCCGTATGGCATCACACCCGATACATAGCTCTTTCCGCATTTCTGCGTACATCCCAGCGCTTTTTCTTCCAGCGTAGAGATACCTCCCGCCTTGTTGCCCGGCGACGGGTTTTCGCCTACCGGTTCGCCGTGAGACAGGAAATATTCCTTGAAGTCGTTAATCAGATGAACCGTTTGTTCGAACAGTTCCGGAGTCTTGCAGCGGTTCATCAGGATAGTTTCGGCACCGAACATTTCCGGTACTTCGGTCAACACCGACGTGCCACCTTGCGCAATGAGGTAATCGGAGAACATACCCAGTAGCGGATTGGCTGTAATGCCCGAGAAACCGTCAGAGCCTCCGCACTTTAGTCCTACACGCAATTCCGAGAGCGGAACATCCGTGCGGACATCCTGTTTGCATTTGGCATACAGTTCGCGCAGTATTTTCATGCCTTCTTCAAATTCATCGTCCACTTTCTGTGCCACCATGAACCGGATACGGTCTTCATCATACTTTCCTATAAATTCGCGGAAAACATCCGGCTGGTTGTTCTCGCATCCTAATCCTACGACCAATACGGCTCCGGCGTTGGGGTGAAGCACCATGTCGCGCAAGATTTTCTTGGTATTCTCGTGGTCTTCTCCCAGTTGCGAGCAGCCGTAATTATGAGGGAAGGCCACAATGGCATCGATTCCTTCTTCCTTGGTTTCGTTGCGCAAGGCTTCGGCAAGTTGGTTGACGATACCGTTTACACAGCCCACGGTAGGGATAATCCAGATTTCGTTGCGGATACCTACATCGCCGTTCTTGCGCCGGTAGCCTTTGAAGGTACGGTTCTCGTGCGGGATGTCCAGCGATACCTGAATCGGGTTGTACGTATATTCCAGCAGACCGGCAAGGTTGGTCTTGATTTCTTTTTCCGAAATCCAGCTTCCTTTCGCTACCTGCTTGATAGCGTGTCCGATGGGATATCCGTATTTGATGATGTTGTCTCCTTCGTTAAAGTCTTTCAGGGTTACCTTGTGACCGGCAGGAATGTCTGTCTGCAGGGTGATATTTTGTCCGTCCACTTGAATGGTTTCGCCGGCTTTGAGTGGAGTAATGGCAACTGCCACGTTGTCGGCGGGGTTGATTTTCAGATAAGTTGTTTCCATAAAGCTATGTTGATTAGTTATTGTTTCTATGTGCGTCCAGATAGAAGTCAATGTTTTCTATCGACAAGAAATTGATAGGCATGTAGTTGCATTCCTTGATGGCTTTTTTCAGTATCAGGTGGTCGCACAGGCTGGCGATGCTGTTATATCCTTGCATCGTCGGCTGTTGTGCGATGATGAAATCAATGCTTCCGTTCCGTAGGCAATTGACGTTGCGCTCCAACAGGTCGTAACCCATTAGATGAAAATCTTTTCGATGGTGTCTTTCCATATATTCTCCGACGATGTAGGCTTTCGAGTTGAATGTGATGCCATACATTATGCCCGGATATTCCTTGAAGAATTGATTCAGCAAGGTTTCGTCTTCTCCCGGCCGTTTGGCATACAGGTTCAGTTCTCGTAAAGTCAGGTTCGGGTGATGTTCTTTCATATATGCATAAAAACCTTCTTCGCGATGCAATTGTTGGTTCGAGCCTAAACGCCCTTCGTTGATTTGACGGAACATGACCAATTCCGTTGCGTTCTGCATAAGCATTTTCATCATACGCGCAGCAAAATATCCGCTTTGTTTGGCATGTTGGCCATAGAAAGCGAGCGGCTTCAGTTCCGGTATGTTCGAGTCTATAAATATATAAGGTATAGAGCGGACTTGCAGTTCGTTGACAAATCCAATAGTTTCCATTTCGATAGTAGGGGAGATGACCAGCCCGTCGGGAGATACTTTCAGCAATTCTTCGCCAGCCCGTTTGAAATCGCCCAGCATATATTGGTCGTAATATCCTGTAACCAGTGAAATGTTGAAATCAGAAAAAGCCTTGATAGCCTGACTCATTCCGTTTTCCACATAAGTCCAGTATTCGCCTGCTGTATGTTGGGGCAGCAGGCAAGCAAAAACATACTTCTTGTTCGATGCCAAAGCGCTTGCATACATATTAGGCTGGTAATCAAGTTGCTTTAAGATAGCTTCTACTTTTTTCCTGCTGGATTCAGATACCCCGCTACGTCCGTGCAGCACACGGTCGACTGTCCCTACGGATACTCCTGCCAAGTGGGCTATATCTTTGATTCGGATTCGTTCTGCTTGTTTGTCCATATACTGGTCTCTTAAAATATGTTTCTAAAAGAAGGTTTAATGTCTGCTTTGAAAAAATATCGATACAAATATATTACTTTTTTTGGTATTTAAAAAATAAATCGTACCTTTGTGTGCGTACACAGAGCATATATTTGTTGCTTAATGCGTAGAAAAGGCAGAGATAAATCAAACAAAAGTATAAATGATATAAAATTTAGCGGTAATGGGAAAAATTGTTACTTTAGGCGAGATCATGTTGAGATTGTCAACTCCCGGTAATACACGTTTTGTGCAAGCGGATAGTTTTGATGTAGTATATGGCGGCGGTGAAGCCAATGTAGCTGTTAGTTGTGCCAACTATGGTCACGATGCTTATTTCGTAACCAAATTGCCAAAACATGAAATCGGGCAGTGTGCCTTGAATGCTTTGCGCAGATATGGTGTGAAGACCGATTATATCGCTCGTGGGGGTGATCGTCTGGGTATTTATTATTTGGAGACCGGTGCTTCCATGCGTCCTAGCAAGGTGATTTACGACCGTGCGCATTCTGCTATTGCGGAAGCAGACCCTTCTGATTTCGATTTCGATGCTATCATGGAAGGCGCCGACTGGTTCCACTGGTCGGGTATTACGCCTGCCATTTCCGACAAAGCTGCCGAACTGACCAAACTGGCTTGCGAAGCCGCCAAACGTCATGGCGTGACTGTATCGGTTGACTTGAATTTCCGCAAGAAATTGTGGACTAAAGAAAAAGCGCAGTCTATCATGCGTCCGTTGATGCAATATGTAGACGTATGTATCGGTAACGAAGAAGATGCCGAACTTTGCTTGGGATTCAAGCCGGATGCTGATGTAGAAGGCGGAAAGACCGATGCCGAAGGTTATAAGGGCATTTTTAAAGCAATGGCTGAGACATTCGGTTTCAAATACGTTATCTCTACGTTGCGCGAGTCTTATTCTGCTACTCACAACGGCTGGAAAGCGATGATTTACAACGGAGAAGAGTTTTATGTATCGAAACACTACGATATCGACCCGATTATCGACCGTGTAGGTGGCGGCGATTCATTCTCGGGCGGTATCATTCATGGCTTGCTAACTAAATCCAATCAGGGTGAAGCGTTGGAATTTGCCGTAGCGGCATCTGCTTTGAAACACACCATCAACGGAGACTTCAATATGGTTTCGGCAGAAGAAGTAGAAGCCTTGGCAGGTGGTGACGCGAGTGGCCGTGTACAACGTTAACCCTGTTTTTCACCACAGATTACACAGATTTATCTTTTTAAAATCCGTGTAATCTGTGGTGGATAATCATCCAAAAATAATTTAAATTATAAGCGAAATGGCAAAATTTGACAAGATAGCTGTGCTGAACAAGATTGGTTCGACCGGCATGGTACCTGTATTCTACCATAAAGATGCAGAAATTGCAAAGAAAGTCGTAAAGGCTTGCTACGACGGCGGTGTACGTGCTTTCGAGTTTACAAACCGTGGCGACTTTGCTCATGAAGTATTTGCCGAAGTGGTGAAATATGCGGCAAAGGAATGTCCCGAAATGGCAATGGGCGTAGGTTCGGTTGTCGATCCGGCTACGGCAGCCCTCTATATCCAGTTGGGCGCCAACTTTGTGGTAGGTCCTTTGTTCAATCCTGAAATCGCCAAGGTATGCAACCGCCGCTTGGTGGCTTACACGCCGGGATGCGGCAGTGTATCCGAAGTAGGCTTCGCACAGGAAGTAGGTTGCGACCTTTGCAAGATATTCCCGGGCGATGTGTTGGGTCCGAAACTGGTAAAAGGCATGTTGGCACCGATGCCGTGGTCGAAACTGATGGTGACCGGCGGTGTAGAGCCGACTCAGGAAAACCTGACATCGTGGATTAAGGCAGGCGTGTTCTGCGTAGGTATGGGCTCGAAGCTGTTCCCGAAAGATAAGGTGGCAGCCGAAGACTGGGCTTACATTACCGACAAATGTAAAGAAGCGTTGGGCTACATTGCCGAAGCGCGCAAATAATATAAGGACTTTGGAAGTTCATTTTGTTTAAAGGTGTATAAAGCGAGAGGCATCGTGGGGCATGGTTTGTTCTGCGATGCTTTCTTTTTATGAGTATTCTTTATGTAGTGGGTATAAAAGTATTGTGTTATTTCAGAAAAAAACAGATAACCGAATTTGGTTATTTAGGCGGATAGATGTATTTTTGTATCAAGACTCTAATAATATAGTGATATGTACGAAGAATACATTAAATCAGAAAAGACACCGGCAGGAAAAGTTTTGGAGCATATTTTGAGAAGGGCAAAAATAACCCAAAAGCAATTATCTGTTGAAACGGGTATATATCCGCAAAGAATCAGTGAATTAATCAAAGGCACAAGAAATTTCACGATTCAGCAATCTATTGATATAGAAAAAGCATTGGGAATAGGCATCAAAGGTTATTTTTATAAAATACAAGCCAATTATGAAGTCTATGTTTATTTGACGGAAAAAGAGATGTTGATACATCCGGATTTATCAAAATTCAGTATGGCATTGTTTTGGGATACTAGAATAGAAAAAATCAATTGGATAAAGAATAAAGAATGGGTCATTCAGCGCATATTTGAATATGGTAACAGCCAGGAAATAGAAGAGGCCATCAGATTTTATGGTAAGGATACGTTAAGGACTGTATTACCGGCAATAACTAGCAAATGGAAAAAAGAAATAAGGGAAAGAAATTTTAAGGAATTTGTGCAATGAAACTTCATTATGAAACTGTATCTCCTCTGTTAGTCAGTTGTCTGAAGACAATTCTGCAATCAGATATTTTTAAAGATTTCAACTTGGTTGGTGGAACATGCCTTAGCCTCCAATTAGGTCATAGACGCTCCATAGATATAGATTTGTTTACAGCTATAGACTATGGGAGTATGAATACTACGGCAATGAAAGCTTTCTTGCAAGAAAATTTCCCATATTCAGAGAATCTGGATAGTTTAGACCAATCGGCATTGGGATATTCTGTTCGCATCGGTGAGTCCTCGAATAATTGTATAAAAGTAGATTTTTTCTATACGGAAAGTTTTATTTTTCCTATCAAATGTATAGATGGTATAAGGCTTGCGGATATAAGAGAGATTGCCGCAATGAAAATAAAAGCAATTGCTCAGGATGATCCTAGGCAAAAAGATTTTTGGGATATTTATGAACTTACCAATAGATACAGTTTGAAGGAAATGATTGAGTGGGCAATGATACGTGACGAATGGAGTTTTACTAAAAAAGATATAGAAACCGGATTTGGAAGAATCTTTGATGTTAAAGAATGTCCTGACGGAATTGATTGCTACAAAGGATATGCGTGGGAACTTATTAGTATGGATTTGAAGGCAGCTGCAGAGGAATATTTTAATCAAGAAAAATCTTAAATGAGAACAATGTGGCATGAAAGTATGCTATTAGCTATAACCAATCTTTTCCCCCTCAAATCTATAAAAACATCGTCAGGAGCGGGATGCTTAGTACCGAGAGCAGGGTGGTGATGAATGTCCCTTCTGCCATGATGACCTCGCCTTTCTCATATTGGATGCAGAACAAGGTGCCATACGAAGCTACGGGCATGGCCGCCAGCACCACATTGATGTTGGCGATAGTCTCGTCTACCCGGCACAGGCGCGACAGATAAAGGATGAGGAGAGGGATGAGCAGCAGGCGCAGGGCAGCCATCAGGTAGATGGCGGTGTTGCCGAACATCCTCCGGATGGGCACCTGGGCTATCGAAGAGCCGATGATGAGCAGGGCAGCCGGCACGGTGATGTTGCCCAGCAACACGAAAGGCGTGCTGATGACACGGGGCGGAACCCAGCCTGTCACCACTATCAGGATAGAAAGGTACGATGCCAACATAGCCGGACAATAGAGGGTACGTCGGTCGAAACGCATCTTCCCCTGGTCGCCCGAGATGAAAAGCGTGCCGAACACGAATATCAGCAACGTGCTGGGGAAGTTGAGGATGCAGGCGTAGAACACCGCGCTGGGTCCGAAGATGGAGGCCACAATGGGATATCCGATGAAGCCCACATTGCCGAACGCCAGCATAAAGCTGTAAATGCCGCGGTCGTCCCGTTTCACCGGGAAATAGCGGGGCAGGAGGAAGGCGGCGCCTATCAGAATCACGTATGTGGCAAAACCTACAATCAGCAGCGGCAGGATAAAACGTTTGTCGGGCAGCGTGTCTCCCATCACCGATGAAAGTATCAGGCAGGGGCAGGTCACATTGATGACCAGCACCGAGAGTTTGCGGTCGAAGTCCGCGTCCATCATTTTCTTCTTGCTCAGCCCGTAGCCGGCTATTACCACGATGAAAAGGATTATCATCTGTGTCACGATAGCATCCATAATTCTTTCTACCTTTTTCTGAAAAACCGTGCAAAGATACGGATAATCGGATTCGGGTGTGCTGCGACGGGCAATATTTTATCTTTGGCGCCCGATGCACTTATCTGCCTTTCAAGTAAGTTACTATGTTTGCCAACATTGACAGCGGTTAATCCGCCCAAAGAATAAAA
>UQVZ01000001.1 GCA_900544675.1 uncultured Bacteroides sp. | reverse complement strand
ATACATTGGGAATTAAACTTAAACATAATGCTGCTTAATTTTGATTAGTTACTTACATAAAATAAATTGCATCATGGTTAAACACATCGTTTTATTCAAACTGAAAGAAGAACTGACACAAGCAGAAAAAGCAGACGTTATGAACCGCTTCAAATCGGCAATCGAAGCGTTGCCTGCCCGCATACCGACCATCCGCCACATCTATGTGGGACTGAACATGAACCCTGAAGAGAAATGGGACATGTGTTTGGAGAGTGAATTTGACACCTTGGAAGACGTAAAGGCCTATTCGGTACATCCCGACCATCTGGCCGCGTCGGGCTTGCTGAAAGACTACAAGCAAGACCGTGCCTGCACCGACTACGAATGTTAAACAATATGCACGTATGAAGAAAATCGTCAACCCCTGGAAAGATGTAGAAGGATACAACTGTTTCGGCTGTGCCCCGCAGAATCCTTCGGGACTGAAAATGGAATTTTACGAAGACGGAGACGATATAGTGAGCTATTGGAAACCGGACGGTAAATACCAAGGATGGCTGAACACACTGCATGGAGGCATTCAGGCGGTATTGCTCGATGAGGTATGCGGCTGGGTAGTCATGCGCAAGCTGCAAACGGCAGGAGTCACCTCGAAGATGGAAACCCGCTACCTGAAACCGGTACACACAACCGACCGACTGCTCACCCTGCGCGCCTCTATCCGTGAGCAACGGCGGAACATTGTCATCATCGACGCCACACTGACAAACGAAGCCGGCGAAATATGCACACAAGCCGTGTGCACTTACTTCGCCTTCACGAAAGAGAAAGCCGAACACGAAATGCATTTTCACGAATGCAAAACAGAAGATGAATAACCGGTCTGAGGTAAACAATAATCCAAACTTTTTTGTTATCTTTACAGCAACGAGAAAACAAACTGACGGCAGAGGGCAACTCTTTACCTGCCTTCACTTTGTAAATTAGAAATTTAATTGATAAACAAAAACGATTATGGCAAAAACAGCATTTCAAGGAAGCCCTGTCACACTGGCAGGCGAATTTGTGCAAGTAGGAGCACAAGCTCCCGAGTTTTCATTGGTCAAAGGAGATTTAAGCAACTTCACCTTGGCAGACGTCAAAGGAAAATATGCCTTGCTCAACATCTTCCCCAGCATGGATACCGGTGTATGCGCCGCTTCTGTACGTAAGTTCAACCAACTGGCAGCTCAGATGGGAAATACGGTCGTATTGGCCATCTCGAAAGACCTGCCTTTTGCTCAAGGACGTTTCTGTACTGCCGAAGGCATCGAAAATGTCATCCCCTTGTCAGACTATCGCTATACTTCCGACTTTGGAGAGAAATACGGTGTGTTAATGACCGATGGCGTATTATGCGGATTGCTGGCACGTGCCGTAGTCATCATCAATCCCGAAGGTAAAGTGGTATATACCGAACTCGTTCCTGAAATCACTCAAGAACCTAACTACGAAGCGGCACTGAAAGAACTTAAATAAATGAAGAATGAAGAATTAAGAATGAAGAATTATTCCCTAATCCCAAAATATTCTTCATTCTTAATTCTTCATTCTTCATTTCCTCCTACTCCGCTGCAAATTCCTTGATGCGTTGTTCTTCGCTCAGGCGGCAGATAAGCAGGCGGTCATTCTGTTCTGCCACGATATAGCCGTCGAGCCCTTGCACCACCACTTTCTTTTCTTGCGTCGTATGCACAATGCAATTACGGCTTTCATGCAGATGGATATTCTCGCCGATACATACATTGTTATGGGCATCTTTATGCAGGTTGTCATGCAATGAGCCCCAAGTCCCCAAATCGCTCCAGCCGAAAGAAGCCGGGAATACATAAATCTCTTCGGCTTTCTCCATGATGGCATAGTCGATGGAAATATTTTCGCAAGTCGGGAAAAGTTCGTCTATCTTCTCTTGCTCCTGAGCGGTATAGTAAACGGGCAAGAGCCCTTCGAATATCTTAGACATAGCGGGCTGGTACACACGGAACGCGTTGACTATCGTGCTTACATTCCAAATGAATATGCCGGCATTCCAAAAATAATTCTTCCGTTGCAGATAGCGCTTGGCAGTCTCCAGGTCGGGCTTCTCCTTGAAAGCATCTACCCGATAGATTTCCTTATTGGAAGGGCATGCCATTGTAAGGTCACCTTCAATATATCCATATCCTGTTTCCGGACGTGTAGCCTGCATACCTAACGTAACAATGGCATCCGAATCTGCCGTAAACTTTAAAGCCGAATTAATCACCCGTTCAAATTCGCGCATATCCATTACGATATGGTCACTCGGAGTAACGACAATGTTTGCCTTCGGATTCTTCGCCTTGATTTTCCAACTTACATAAGCGATACAAGGAGCTGTACTCCGGCGACAAGGCTCCAACAAGATTTGGTCAGAACCAATATCAGGCAACTGCTCTTTTACCAAATCGGCATAAGCAGCCGAAGTGACAATCCACATATTTCCTGGCAAGCATACATTACGGAAACGGTCGACCGTAAGCTGAAGCAACGTTTTACCACAACCCAATACATCAATAAATTGCTTAGGAAATTCAGTAGTGCTCATCGGCCAAAACCGACTGCCTACTCCTCCTGCCATGATAACAACATGATTATTATTCGGATTCATATTCAAGTTAGTATTTAATCTTGCATACAAATATATGCATTTTTATTACAACCCAACCATATTAAACATTATTTTATCCAGTCCGAATGCAGTAAAATGCTATCAAACATAATTTATTAAGTTTCCCTCTTGCAAAAACTTACATTCGTAAATGTCAAAGTAAATTATCGCTTATCACAAAACAAGCCAACAAAAGAATGCCCAATAAACAAGAACAGGAGAATATGCCCCGAAAAGGCTCTATTCTCCTGCCCGATAAACTGACCCGTTTCAGAGTCGGTCTTTTATGCTCTCCTTTTCCAAAGGTTACTCATATCTTCCAATGTCTTCCCTTTAGTTTCCGGAACCAACCGCCATACAAACAATGCGGCAAGTATACAAATCACTCCATACAAGCCATACGTGAACCAATGACCGAAATCGGGGTCACCACTGGTCTGCATATTAAACATCGGTACAAACGAAGCACTGACAATCCAGTTGAATATCCATTGGAAAGCAACAGCTATGGCAACGGCTGTACCACGGATGGTATTGGGGAATATTTCGGAAATCAATACCCAGCAAATAGGTCCCCACGACATCATAAACGAAGCACTGTAAACCATGATGCTGAGCATGGTGACCAGTTCGAGTCCGGCACGACCAAACGTAAAAGCTACGCCCAAAGCACCTATCGCCATCCCGATTGACCCGGTAATAAGCAAAGGCTTACGTCCCCATTTCTCTACTGTAAAAATAGCAATCAATGTAAACAGGATATTGACTACACCCATGATGATAGTCTGCATCATCGGATTTGCCATACCCATATCATCAAATATACGCGGAGCATAATAAAGCACCGCATTGATACCTACAGCCTGCTGGAACACACTGAGCATGATACCCACAAAAATGACCAGAACACCGTAAGTAAATACCTTTTCTGTCTTTTCAGTTATGGTATTCTTGATTTCATTCAAGATATTGCTGCCTTCAGTCTTTCCGTTGATTTTGCAAAGCACAGCAAGTGCCTTGCTATCCTGTCCTGCCATAACCAGATAACGCGGAGTTTCGGGAACAAAACAAATCAGCAAAGCAAACAGACCGGCAGGAACAGCTTCGCTACCGAACATGTAACGCCATCCGGTAGTAATAGTCCACGGGTCGCTTCCCGGAGCTACCGCATTGACACCTTGCCCGATTGATTCGATAATCGGATTGGTATGGTCGCCCAAAATAAAAAAGTTGACCATATATACCACCAACTGACCGAAGATAATCGCAAACTGATTCCACGACACCAGCGTACCACGGATATTCGACGGAGCCACTTCGGCTATATACATCGGGCAGATGGCAGAAGCAAGTCCTACACCTACACCGCCGATGACACGATAAATATTGAAAGCGATAAGCAAGGAAAAAGTGGGCACTCCGTGTTCGAAAAACAAGAATTCAGGCACCATCGAGCCTAATGCAGAAATAAAGAACATGATACCGGCAAAAATCAACGATTTCTTACGCCCCCAGTTCGAAGCCAAATAGCCCGAAACGGCACTACCGATAATACAGCCTATAAGTGCGCTGGCACAGGTGAAACCATGCCAAGCATCTGTGTAGACAAAATCTTCTGCTCCCAAAAAAAATGCTTGCAACCCTTTTTCCGCTCCCGATATAACGGCTGTATCATATCCGAAAAGAAGCCCTCCCAATACGGCTACAAGCACAATGGTGAAAAGATAAGTCTTACTTCCTTTCTCTGAGTAATCCATAGTAAGATAAAGAATTAAGAATTAAAAATGAAGAACAAAAAAATGAAGAATGAAGAACAAAAAAATGAAGAATGAAAAATTAAGAATGAAGAATTTTTTTAGATTAGGGAATAATTCTTCATTCTTAATTCTTCATTCTTCATTCAATTAGCAGTACATATTCACAATAGCTTCGTACAGTTCTTGCTTACCGCTGGTTTGTTTCGGTTCGCCCACTGTCTTAGCGTATGCTACAACGTCTTCCAAAGTCAGCTTGCCTTCTTCGAATTCCTTGCCTTTACCAGCATCGAATGAAGCGTAGCGGTCTGCCAACATCTTCTTATACGGAGATTCTTCCAACAGTTTGGCTGCACTCAGCAAAGCACGTGCCATCACATCCATACCGGCAATATGAGCGATAAAGATATCTTCCAGGTCGGTAGAGTTACGACGAGTCTTAGCGTCGAAGTTTGTACCGCCATTGCCCAAACCACCGTTACGGATAATCTGCATCATAGCCTGAGTCAGTTCGTAATTGTCAATCGGGAACTGGTCAGTATCCCAGCCGTTCTGATAATCACCGCGGTTAGCGTCGATAGAACCCAACATGCCGTTATCAACAGCTACACACAATTCGTGTTCGAATGTATGGCCAGCCAAAGTAGCGTGGTTCACTTCGATGTTTACCTTGAAGTCTTTGTCCAGATTATGAGCTTTCAAGAAGCCGATTACAGTTTCCGTATCTACATCATACTGATGTTTGGTCGGTTCCATCGGTTTCGGTTCTACCAGGAAAGTACCGGTAAATCCTTTAGCACGTGCATAGTCACGGGCAATAGTCAACATCTGTGCCAGATGTTCCTTTTCACGTTTCTGGTCAGTGTTCAGCAATGACATGTAACCTTCACGTCCGCCCCAGAATACATAGTTGGTACCACCCAGTTCGATAGTAGCGTCGATAGCATTCTTGATTTGAACAGCTGCACGGGCTACAACGTCGAAATCCGGATTGGTAGCCGCACCGTTCATATAACGTGCATGACCAAATACGTTGGCTGTACCCCACAA
Organism: uncultured Bacteroides sp.; assembly: GCA_900544675.1. Taxonomy (GTDB): domain Bacteria; phylum Bacteroidota; class Bacteroidia; order Bacteroidales; family Bacteroidaceae; genus Phocaeicola. The sequence continues at coordinate 149,404 of UQVZ01000001.1, read as the reverse complement.
CAACTTGATGCCTGTTTCTTCTTGTTTTTTCTTCAGGTAAGCAACTACTTCTTTCAAGTTTGCTTCATATTCTTCGATGGTATCAGCCTCATCGCAAAGGTCTACATCATGGAAGCAATAATATTCGATGCCGATTTTCTGCATGATTTCAAATCCGGCATCAGCTTTATCTTTAGCAGCCTGTACTTTATCTGGATTTCCTTTCCAAGGGAATTTCTTTGTACCACCGCCGAACTGGTCACCACCTTCAGCGCAAAGTGTGTGCCACCATGCCATAGAGAATTTCAACCAGTCTTTCATTTTCTTTCCCATTACCACTCTTTCAGGGTCATAATAACGGAAAGCCAACGGGTTCTTGCTTTCTACACCTTCGAATTTGATTTTACCGATTCCAGGAAAATACTCTTTTGTTGCCATAGTTTTTTTGTTTAAAAGTTAATGAATTATTAGTTTACTATTTATTTTACGATTTTTTCCAGACAAGCTACCCAGCGTTGGTATGCTTCTTCATAAGCTGCCTGATGGGCTACATCCGGTTCGATAACTGCCAGTTTATCCAAAGTGGCAAACGCCTCATTGTTATCCTTATAGATACCGGCACCCATACCTGCGCCTTTTGCTGCGCCTACCGAGCCATCGGTATCATACAGTTCGATAACAGCACCGGTCACACCTGCCAAGGTATCGCGGAATATCGGACTAAGGAACATGTTGGCGTGTCCGGCATGAATCTTCTGCACATCCATACCCATACCTTTCATAATATCGATGCCATACTTGAACGAGAAGACAATGCCTTCTTGCGCGGCACGGATGATGTGGTTACGGGTATGCAGGTTAAAGTTGACGCCATGGATGGAACAACCTGTCTCCTGATTCTGAAGCATACGCTCCGCACCGTTTCCGAATGGAAGAATGCTGATACCGCCTGAACCAATAGGAGCCTGAGCTGCCAAATCGTTCATCTCAGCGTACGAAACACCCTCAGGCGCTACCGTACGTTTCACCCATGAGTTCAGGATACCTGTACCGTTGATGCAGAGCAATACGCCCAAACGAGTCTGTTCTGCCGTGTGATTGACATGAGCAAAGGTATTGACACGTGATTTCGGGTCGTAATTGACAGCACCGTTCACACCATATACCACGCCCGATGTACCGGCAGTAGAAGCGATTTCACCCGGATTGAACACATTCAGCGAGAGCGCATTGTTAGGCTGGTCACCCGCACGGTAAGTCACCGGTGTACCTTCTTTCAATCCCAGTTCGGCAGCAGCGATGGCTGTCACTCTTCCCTGTTCAGAGAAAGTAGGACGAATATCGGCTATCAACGAACGGTCGATACCATAATAGTCCAGCAAGAACTGAGCGACGTCATTGGTCTGGAAATCCCAGAACATACCTTCTGAAAGACCGGAAACCGTTGTGCAGATTTCTCCTGTCAGTTTCATAGCGATGTAGTCGCCCGGAAGCATAATCTTATAAATCTGGCTGAATACTTCAGGCTCGTTTTCTTTTACCCATGCCAATTTAGAAGCTGTAAAATTACCCGGAGAGTTAAGCAGATGAGACAGACATTTTTCTTCGCCCAATGTCTGGAAAGCCTTTTCACCGTATGGGACGGCACGAGAATCACACCAGATAATGGCAGGACGAAGCACCCGCTGCTGCTTGTCTACGCATACCAGACCATGCATCTGATAAGAGATTCCGATAGCGGCAATGTCATCTTTCCTTACACCACTCTCATGCATGATAGCAGCTGTAGCCAACTTCAAGTTAGCCCACCACATTTCCGGCTTCTGTTCAGCCCAACCCGGATGAACGGCTATAATCTCGGCTTCAGTCTTGGGATAGAAAGCTGAAGCTACACACTTTCCTGTCTCGGCATTTACCAAACTGGCTTTCACCGAAGAACTACCTATATCATACCCTAACAAATACATAGTACTGTAATATTTTTATTATTTATACTTGTTATATATTTTCCTATCAAACCGATAATAGCGTGCCGCCCGGTGGGCTACGCCTTTTTCTTTTTCTTCCAACGGCACCACATAAGGCATCAGTGCTATTTTCTTATGGAAGTTGCGTACATCAAACTCTTTACCATAAACCAGCTGATAAAGCGTCCGAAGCTGAGCTGCCGTAAATTTACGAGGCAACAGGTCGAACATGACCGACGGTACACTTTCTACATAATGGCGGATAAAAACCAATGCATCCTTAAAAATCCGCAAATGGTCAAATGCCAGCTCCTCCACTTCCGATACCGGCATCCAACAAGCATCGTAGGTAGAAGAAAGGTTCTTGCTCCTCCGGTCGATTTTCAATAACGACAAATAAGCAATGGTCACAATCCGTCCTACTTTGTTTTGGGTTATCCGATGGAAATGTTCCAGCCACAACACATCCCGCGGGTCTGCAGTACGGTCTTTTGAACCGTAAGCCTTAAACTGGCTCATCCGGATATTTTTCAACCCCGTCAGCTCCGTCAGCACCCGCTTTGCCGCATCGTCCAAATCTTCATCAGCATAAATCAGGCTTCCAGGCAGTTTCAAATCATTATATTCACCTTCTGCCTGTTTCCCAATCTGTCTCACCAAAAGCACCCGAAACTGCTCTCCGTCAAAACCGATAACCACGCAATCGACTGATACGTGTACATCTATTATCTGATTATCTCCGGTTAGCTTTTCCATAAGTGTTTTTCTTTGAACACTGCAAATATAGATAGTTTTTACATACGTTGTACTCGAAACAAGCAATTATTTATTATGTTATAAAACATTATTTCTCAACGAAATAGTTTTCATACATTCTACGATATAAAAACAAGTATTTATCGTACCATCAACGAAAAGGCAGACAGCTTGCCTGAAAGGTGTCTTCATCGTATCAAAAGGACTAAAAGCAATTGCATAAAACGCAGAAACACAAAGGTGAAGAAATTCTATTTTCTAACAAGCACCCGCATTTCATCCAGTTAAAAGAGTAAAGTTTCTGGGAAATTCCTACCTTTGCGAATCACCAACAAATCAACTAAAAAGATATGAAACAATATCCATGCATACTCACCATTGCCGGATCAGACTGTAGCGGAGGTGCCGGCATCCAGGCAGACATAAAAACCATATCGGCATTAGGAGCCTATGCGGCAAGTGCCATCACCGCCATCACGGTACAAAACACCTGTGGCGTAACAGGCATCCATCCCATACCACCCGCTTACGTAAAGGGACAAATCGAAGCGGTGATGACCGACATACGCCCCAGCGCTGTAAAAATCGGCATGATAAATGATGCGGAAATTATCAAAGCCATTGCCGGATGCCTGCGCCGATATACACCTTATTATATAGTACTCGATCCGGTCATGATATCGACCAGCGGATGTAAGCTGATGGAAGACGATGCCATCATGGCACTAACTTCACTCCTGATGCCGCTCGCCACCCTGATTACGCCCAACCTGCACGAAGCAGAGGCGCTGACCGGAAAACACATTACGACTATCAACGAAATGGAACAAGCTGCCAAAGAACTGCTTCGCTTCGGAAGCAAAGCCGTACTGATAAAAGGCGGACACCTGCAAGACGAAGACATGTGCGACGTGCTCTGCATCCAAGGGCATCCGCAGCCTTACCGTTTCAGCTCGAAAAAAGTAGAAAGCCGGAACACACACGGCACCGGATGTACCCTCTCGTCTGCCATCGCCACTTACCTGGCGTTAGGCGAATCGCTGGAAGAAGCCGTACGCAAAGCCAAAGCCTATGTCTACCAGGGCATTCTTTCGGGCAAAGACGTACACATCGGCGAAGGACATGGCCCGTTGAATCACTTTTTCGCGCCCGTACCGATGAAGGTAAACGAAATAATTCGTACCTTTGTCCACAAACATTAACTTAAAAACAACTGATATGAAAGCATTTGTATTTCCCGGTCAGGGAGCACAATTCGTAGGCATGGGTAAAGACCTCTACGAAAACTCTCCCCTGGCAAAAGATTTATTCGAAAAAGCGAACGAGATTTTAGGCTATCGCATCACGGATATCATGTTCAACGGCACCGATGAAGACCTGCGTCAGACCAAGGTAACCCAACCTGCCGTATTCCTTCACTCGGTAATTTCAGCACTCTGCCTGGGCGATGAGTTCAAGCCGGAAATGACTGCCGGACACTCGTTGGGCGAGTTCTCGGCACTGGTAGCCGCAGGAGCCTTGTCGTTCGAAGACGGATTGAAGCTGGTCTATGCCCGCGCCATGGCTATGCAGAAAGCCTGCGAAATGCAGCCTTCTACCATGGCTGCCATCATCGCTTTGCCCGATGAAAAAGTAGAAGAAATCTGTGCACAGGTAAGCCAGGAAGGCGAAGTATGTGTAGCCGCCAATTATAACTGCCCCGGTCAAATCGTAATATCCGGCTCCATGGAAGGCATTGCCAAGGCATGCGAACTGATGAAAGCAGCCGGAGCCAAACGTGCCCTTCCGCTGAAGGTAGGCGGCGCGTTCCACTCTCCGCTGATGAATCCGGCTAAAGTTGAACTGGAAGCAGCTATCAACGCTACCGAATTCCACACACCGAAATGTCCGGTTTACCAAAATGTAGACGCCAAGCCGCATACCGACCCTGCCGAAATCAAAGCGAACTTGGTAGCTCAGCTCACCGCATCGGTACGCTGGACCCAAACCGTACAAAACATGATAGCCGACGGCGCAACAGAATTCATCGAATGCGGACCGGGTGCCGTACTGCAAGGCCTCATCAAGAAAATCAACAAGGAAGCCAACGCACACGGAATCGCGTAATCTTTAAGTTGACAAGGCATCAGTTGACAAGTTGACAAGGCTTTTTATCTTAGGTGACTAGGAACTAGGTACTAGGTTCTGAATACATCAGCAGAACTATTGGCTTTAACTCCTAATGGAGCGAAGCGAAGTGATAACTTCTTTAACTCCTTAACTTCTAGTTACAAAGCCTCGTCAACTTGTCAACTGATACCTTGTCAACTAAATCAGAAGCAGAGCTTCAGCATCTTTCCGCCCAGCGCCGGAACATCAAGTGCAACTGGCTTGTCGGGCATCCATGAAATCACCTCTTCCTTACCTGTCAGCAAATCAGTAACATTACAGCGGGTAAACGCGGACAAATGCAAGAAGTCGAACGCATGTTGCGGAATGTTCACGCCGATATGTACCGGTATGCTCTCGAAATTAGCTACCACCAAGATAACCTCTTTGCCATATTTGCGCAAGAACGCATACTGGCGATGTTCGTTCATCAGCCAACCCCCTTGGTTGACATACATCAGGTCGAAGAAACTTCCTTTCGAGAGAGCCGCTTCAGTATTACACAAATTCAATACGTGCTGATAGAAATGACGGATTTCCTTTTCCTTGCTGTTGAGCAGATGCAGGTTGTAGCGGCCGTGATTGCTCCAACGCCGGATACTGGCTATACTCCAATAATCAAAGATGGTAGTACGTCCGTCCCGTCCGCTAAAGCCTTCCGAGTCCATGCCTTCCTCGCCCAGCTCCTGACCGAAGTAAATCATCATCGGATTGGTATTCATACAGGCAGAAACCAATAATGCCGGGAATCCTTTGCGCGCATCGCCGGCAAAGAAATCCGACGCAAGGCGCTGCTCGTCATGATTCTCCAGGAAATTCAGCATGTGCGGCTGGATGTCGCTCACACTTTGCCAGCAACCGGTAATGGCAGTTGCCGAAGTATAACCGCACACCAAGGCACGCAAGGTGTCGTACAGACCGACCTTGTCGTACAGATAATCAAAATGTCCTTTGTGAATGTAGTTGCGGTATTCATTTGGATTATAAACCTCAGCAATAAAAATAAGTTGAGGATAATTCGCCTTTACTTGAGGAATTACCCATCCCCAAAACTCGCAGGGAACCATTTCTGCCATATCACAGCGGAAACCGTCAATGCCTTTGCCAGCCCAGAACAAGAGGATATCCAACATCTTGCGCCAGGTATCAGGCTCAGGGTCGAAATGATTGCCTGTATTGCCTACGTAATCTACACCGTAGTTCAACTTTACCGTCTCATACCAGTCCGTACGGTTGGGATAAGCGTCAAAGCGGTTGTTGCCTGTAGCTTTGGCAGGCACTTCTTCGTACATTCCCATTTCGGAATCGTATAAATCGATTTCACCACCCAACTGTGCACCGGGAATGTAATAGAAATTATTGTCCGGCGCAAACGCTTTAGAGGTATCGTCGTCCTCACCCAAGTCTTTCACCCCTTCGGGTTTGGCAATGGAATGGTATTGGCGTGCCACGTGATTGGGCACAAAGTCGATGATTACTTTCAGCCCATTGGCATGCGAGCGCTGTACCAACGCTTCGAATTCTTCCATGCGGCGGTCTACATGGACAGCCAAATCAGGGTCGACATCATAATAATCGCGGATAGCGTAAGGCGAACCCGCCTTTCCTTTCACGATAGCCGGGTGATTGCGCGGAATGCCGTATGCCGAATAGTCGGTCTGCGAAGCATGGGCAATAATACCCGTATACCAGATATGTGTAGCTCCCAGTTTTTTAATCTCGTGCAAGGCCTCATTGGTAAAATCATCCATCTTACCACACCCGTTTTCTGCCAAGGTTCCGTTTATTTTGTTCCGTAAACCTCTGTTTCCAAACAAACGGGTGAAGACCTGGTAAATAATCATTTTCCCTTGTTGTTCCATAGTCGTATGTTTTTATCGTTTTGTCAATCCTACCTTTAAGTTCAGCTTGAAATAATACACACCGTTCTCACGCTCCAGATAGCCATACTTGTCTTTGGCGGTCGAGCCTTTCTCCAGACGTGTGTTCTGAAAAAGGAAATCGGCAAATACCTGTCTGTAAGCACGCTGGTAGCAAAGCACCTCACCGCTTCCCGTCACAAGCAGGCAGCCGTCGATAGCAGAGTCAATGCCGTTATAAATCTTTGCCGGGCGCATCCCGGTGGCGATGGCAAGCAAGAACTCCTTTATCTTATATTCGTAAAAGCCATGCTTGTTAATCAACTCATCTTTTATCTTCAAGGGGTTCAATTGTTTGAGCACTTCGGTCAGGTCGGTCACCTTGGTCTTTCCCTCCAGCCACATCAGGCGGGTCATCTCGCCCAACATACGCCCCGCATGAAGGTCTATCATCGACAAGTTGCTGCGGAAAACCTTATCTGCCACATCATTATACTTCAGGATTCCGCCCAACCGCTCAATCATCAGCATACGTCCCAGCACATCATCTTCTTCGCCGAATCCGTTGATTTTATTCACCGTAGGCACAGGAAACTTGATGCCGGTCTGCTCGAACTTGAAGTTAGCGGCACGTCCTCCGTCGAGCAAGGGATACAATACCCCCAGACGTGAACGTACGCAAAAGCCTGTCAGCGGCGCGTCTTCCCGATAAAAAGCTACCTTGAAGTCGGTCCGGTCGTCTGTCTTGGCTTCCAGGTCGTAAATGGCGACCTCGTCCAGAAACTCTTCCACCCCGTCGGGCGAAGTCACATTGTCCCCTTCGCTCTCGCGCATTGCCTGCAAGACCAGTTCCGCCACCGTCCCGAAGTCTTCCCTCGGAATACGTTTGTCTATTTTCTCTCCCCATATCCTAATTTCGTTCTTCCCGATAAGGTAGCGGCGCGTTCCGTCGTGTTCTTCCCGCTGCACCATGGCTACAGGCAAGCATATTGCTTCATTCCGTTTCGCATCCGGCGTGCCGGCATATACTTGTCCGTCTGCCAGCAAACGGAAAAATGTATAGAGTTCGCTCCATTCTTTTTTTGTCGCATCAAAAGCCATAATTGTTTCTTTGTTTATATCGTATGCGACAAAGATAGTTAAAATGAATAGTAATAAAAGCCTTTTACGGAAGCATATTTCTTAAACAATGTTATAAAACAGCGTTTTTTCTCTCCTTTATTTGCAGATTCATCAAAAGTCACTACCTTTGCAATGTGTTTTTCATAGTATTAGATTTAAGGTTAACAAAAGGTTGGAGTACAGCGGTACTCCTTTTTTTATGTCCGTACGTCAAGAACACGCTCCCGGCTTGTTTTTTCCATCCGAAAATATTACTTTTGCAAGAGACCTAAAAACAGATATGCCATGCCCAGATTTATCAACCCTTTTACCGATGTAGGCTTCAAGCGCATCTTCGGACAGGAAATCAACAAAGACTTGCTGATTGATTTCCTGAACAGCCTCTTGGCGGGCGAAAAGCACATTACAGACATACATTTCCTCGACAAAGAGGTGTTGGGTGAAACCATAGAAGACCGCAACAGCATCTACGACATCTATTGCACCGACAAGCACGGCGAGCAATTCATCGTAGAGATGCAAAACCGAAGCCACAAGAACTTCCGCGAACGGGCGTTGTTCTACCTCTCGCGTGCCATCGTGAGGCAAGGAGAGAAAGGTTCCAAATGGCTTTTCAACCTGAAAGCCGTCTATGGAGTCTTCTTCATGAACTTTTCGCTGGACGAACTGCACGGACAGCTACGCACTGATATCGTGCTTGCCAACCGGGATACGCACGAGATATTCACCGACAAGATGCGGTATGTGTTCCTGCAGCTTCCGGCTTTCCAAAAGGAAGAAGACGAATGCAAAACAGATTTCGAACGTTGGATTTATGTACTGAAGAATATGGAAACATTACACAGACTGCCTTTCAAGGCACGCAAAGCGGTATTCCAGAAACTGGAAGAGATAGTCGACATCGCCTCCCTATCCAAAGAGGACCGCGTAAAATACGATGAAAGCATCAAAGTGTACCGGGACAACTTGGTCACGGAAGCATGGGCGCTCGAAGAAGGAAAGAAACGAGGTATTGAAATAGGGAAAGAACAAGGAAAGAAGCAAGGAATTGAAATCGGGAAAGAACAAGGTATTGAAATTGGAAAAGAAGAAGCGACTATCCAAAACGCCCGAGGCATGAAAGCGGAAGGCATTCCAATAGAAACCATCGCCAAAATCACCGGACTTTCCATCGAAAAGATAAAAGAGTTATAACCCTACCCATATAAGGACTGCCGAACCGACGTAAGAACAAAACAGATTTCGAACGTTGGATTTATGGCGGGAGATTCCGTCTGGTAGTTTGACTGTTACCGAATGATATTGTCTTTGCAACTTAAAAAAACGCCTACACATCCTACTGCCTACAACGGAGCAAATAGCTTCGTTTCAGATAAGATTAATAATCTTATCGCTTGAAGATTATTAATCTTCCGGCTGTAAGATTATTAATCTTCCAGCAAACGCAGTTAGATGCATCGGGGAAGCAATCGGCTTGGATGGCAGTTTCCAGACTTCAGCAATGCCTCCCCAATTTAGACAGGAACTGGCAACAGGTATGCGCGGCGGTGCTGTTCTTTATAAACCTCGTAGACCAGGAAGCATTTGGAACGCATGCCCGGTTTTCTTCAAATCCAAAATGCGAAAAGAAAATTCTTTGCATCCGAGTATCTGCATTAAATTTTTACAGGCTAAAAAGTGAGGAAGCCAGGCGTTGTTCGGCTTTGCAATGACACGTCATTATGGGGGGAAAATAAAGCGAGTCCGGCGCGCATCCCTGCGAACCGGACTCTTTAGATTACTAATTGTAATAGATTGTGGAAACGCTTTCCCACGGTTTTGATAAAGATATTTCGTTTGTTATTCTACGTCACGAACACAACGAATAAAGCCGTAAGATGGGTATTTATCTGAATCTAAAAAATTAGGACTTCCATCGTTGGATAAATCCAAAGCTTGCAACTGCATAATAAATCCAGTTACCCCGTCATCATCATTTCCATTAGCCTGCATATAATAACGCCACTTTTTTTGAGGATTATAATTAGTACCAGTAACACTCCACGGCACTATCGTATTCTTAAATTTAAACGTTGTGGCACTAAAGACTTTATATACATTCTTTTTCCTTGGTTTCCGATTAACAATGTCGACCTTATCGCTTGGTATATCGTCATCACCCGATATATAAGCAAAATCATCCTCTTTAAAAATTTCAGCTGTCATCATAATTAATAATTCCCGCTGATTAGGTAATCTCCAAGTGCCTTTATCACTACCGTTACTTCCTTCGGAATAAGTACGACACGGATCATAACCTTCTACTTCATCTCCCCTATACCAATCATCACCATCATCTTCTCCTTTACTCTCACCCATATCTTCTTCCAACGGATCATTATCATTATCCCGATCTATATATTCTTCAGCTATCTGAAACTTTCGATACACACGATTAGCGATATCTTCTTGGTCATGCTCATCCAAACTGCTGTTTACCACTCTACTTCTAAATACACCTGCCTTTTGATGATTGATAGTAATGATATTACCATTCAACGAATAAAAAGCCGTACGATTTTTATCATCTGTTCCCAGATTACGGATACAACGATAGTCACGCACTTGTTCTGTCAAATAATTCCCCCCTCGTTTATCATCCGGATAACGGTCATTTGTTCCAGAACCAAATATCTGCGTACTTAAGCCTTCTTCAGCCCAAATAATATAAGGATCTCTATCAGACCATGTACCGGTAAAATAGTGACGCAAATTCTCTTGAGTATACTCGGTAACATTAGGGGAATATAATTTACTGTCATTAGACAAAGCATCCATACCTATATAAAAAGCGGTATATTGGTCGAGTGCCGGAAGATACCATTTAATTTCATCACCTTCAATACTTCCATCTCCATTTTCATCACGGTTGCGCAGTAAGCAAGCGTATGCCGCATACTTATACTTATCCGGAATTTGATATTCTGATTCATTAATGTATCCCCACATTGCAACATTCCCTATATTTGTACCAGGAGAATTACCATTAGTACCACTTCCTGACCCTAACATACCTATCATATTATCATACCCGGCAGAAGGAGATTCCGGTCTTTCAGATGGAGTTCCCATCGGTATCTCTCCTGTTTCATTATAAGTTTCTATACCAAGTCCGATGCCTTCATAACCTTCATATTCATCCATTGTCTGGATAGAGCGTTGCGAAATGACGTATTTGGTATGGATGGTAGAGCTATTTTCATCAGGACTATAGTTTATAGCACCAAATATATAGGCTTCACGATTAGACAGATTAGTGTATTCTCCCCAATTTCTCGATAAGTCATTTCCTAAACCTAAATAACTATTATAATCATCATATACATATTCTTTTACAAAGCAAGTCACAACTAAATTACCACTTTGATCCTCATACTCGCTCACTTTATTTTGTTTATGCGCATCACGAATACTTTTTAATGCGGTCATCAACTCATCTAATGTCAAATACGTAGATTCTGAATTTTCAATTTTTCCCGGATCTCCTGGGTACTGATACAATTCACGTTTGTAATTACCATCCTTATCTTTATCATTTAAAACAAACAACAACCAGTCCTTATCTTTCGAACCAAAAGGTGAATTAATCACTGCTTGAAAATAGTTATCCGACTCTCCTACATTATCAATTTCTTGTTTGGTAAACTCCATAAGTAATGCTACATTGTGACAATCCACATTAAAGAACTTACCGTTTTGAAAAAACACATCCCCCTCTGCACCAGGTTCTTTTTCTGTGTTGGCCGTAGACTCAACTTCTACAACAATGTCATCTACACCATTTACTGTAATCGTATAAGTATATTCTACATTACGTTTATTAGAAAAAGTGCTGAATTCATCTTTTGTCCAATTTCCCAAATGAATGATGTAATCGACAGTTGCACGTGCTTCAACATCTTCCTCTTTAAAAGTTCCATCTTCCGGATGATAATTATTCGTATTTGCTTCTCCTTCGAACAGCCCATGCAATACTACATAAGTGCCGTTATCAGGAGCGTATGTAAATGTTCTTGTAGATACAGAAGCACCCGCATTGTCACCCGTACTTTCCCATTTCTCTCGATCTGCATAAGAAGTCACATTGCTGTCTGTCGATTTTGCAGCTTTGATATTTTCCGGAACATAAAACGTGATGGTATTGGTGGCTTCCGGCTGGATTCCTGCTTCCGTATTCCAATAATCTTTAGAATCTTCTTTTCCTGTATCATAATTTTTATCTTCAAGAGGGACAAGCGATGTCTTCGAAGCTACTTTACACACTTGATATGACAACAACGTGAAACTTGTGCATTTGGAACCTGCTCCTGCTTGAATATTAAACGTTATCTTCGAGTCGGTACGGTAAAGAGGAATATCCTTGCTATCCTCCTCAATCCCATCTGTACCAATAGTACACGGTAAAAAACCTGACATCAAATAGTGTGTATCCGTAATACGGAATAAAGCATTACTACTATTCGGATCACTTAATTCTGCGGTTATTGCTTCCAAGTCTGAAATTGACTGCACATCATTTATTCGATCCTCGAGTGTGCTTTCACCCGATTTTGTAGTATACTCCGAAGGAGGATTCTTCGCATTTGCAATCGCATAAATCACCGATTTGCCTGTAGTGGTTTTTATGCCGCTTAATGTACCCTTCAAAGTACCACCACTTTCCACTTGGTTATTGCCGTTTGTTGTTAAAGCACTATTATCATAAAACAACACATCCCCTTTCAACTTCCCCGTATTTGCATTAAATATCAGCACATAGAGGTCGTTTACCCGATACTCGGGATCGGTCACGGCACGTGTTCCTACTTCCTCTTGCTCGGGTATGGCTGCAGAGAAAGTCAAATCGATGGTGACGGGGATGCCTTCCTGCACACTGCTTTGCTTTATCATTTCCTCGTCTTGGCAACTGCCCAACAACAGGGTGGCTGCACACAATGTATATATAGCACGTAATATCTTCATCTTGCTTTCCTCCGATATTAGTTAAAGGTATGTTCGCTTTCAACTTCCGTAAATGGCTGAACAGTATAAGTCAAATCTATCGTTGCCGGTTTTGCCGGGTCATACGTTCCAATCGTGGTATAGGCGTAATTTCTTTCTATCGTATAAACAGGACTATCTTCTGTTCCGTCAGCAATGGGAGCGGAATAAGATTCTCCATCAATCGTTATGCTGTATTTTAACGCACCAGCTTCATCCGCTGCTGCACGTTCGGGCAAATAAACTACTTGGCTTACATATTTATTTTCACTTGAAACTGCGGTTGCATCAAAAGGATTATCCCCTGTTGATTCTAAAGTTTTCCCTGATGTTAAGAATGAAGAACTTTCTTCAATCGGTTCCCTCTGTATCAAATAATAGCTATTTGGTATTTGATCAGCCGGCAAAGAAACATTTATATCAGCAGCTGTAATCTCTTCTTCAGATTGTATCACCAGTTGCGCCTTGGCTAACGCACGAACCAATTCGATTTCTATTGTTTGATTTTGTCCTTCGGTGATATAAACCGTCTGCTTCACACTCATCAACATCTTTTTATCCTTAGGTATACCTGTTTCCTCTTGAGTAAATTTCACTCGCATGTTTTTCAAGTCAGTTTCTGTGATATTGTTAAATGCAACATCCAATGCAATATCTTTATCTGTAACATGCCCTTCCTCATTTGCTATGAAATAAAAGGTATATGCACCGCCGCCGTTTCCTACTTTCAGCTTATCAGTATTCTCAAGTATTACCTCATCCACAGTACCCTCTGTATCAGGTATCTCGTCGGCACTAAGCAATGTATTCAAAGCCAACTCCTCTCCTTTGAACGCAATCACCCGAAGCGAACCTACATAATCCTCATACTCCGAAGATTCTGTTGTATTTATCCCCCTCGTAACAATAGTCAGGTAGGTGCCGCCTGGGGAAGGAACGGCTTCTGTTTCTGTTGCATCTTTGCTGCAGCTTGCCGTTGCCAGCAGGAGGCAGGCAAGGACGGGGGCAAGCATCCAGCGATGTATATATCGTTTCTCTTTCATACGTTTCTTCGTTTATAGTTCAACAGGTCGGTCTACCAAGTTCCAACCGTTTATGGTGATGGTTATTGCCGTCCACGGCTCTTCAGGCTCGGGGTCGGGTGTAGGTTCAGGGTCTGGGTCAGGCTCTGGTTCAGGTTCCGGATCAGGGTCTGGATCTGGATCAGGGTCAGGCTCTTCCGACTCATGCTTGCAAGGGAACTCCAGCTCTATCAGGTAACGGTCTTCACGGTCGAGAGCTTCCTGCGTGCGGTATTTCTCGATGCGAGTAATCAAGTCCATCAAACCGCGCTGGTACACTATCTGGTCTCCTTGGCGGATAATGAGCTGCGCATCTTTGTTGTCGAGCATCAGGCGAAGCTCGGAGAAGTCTGCCACGTAGACGTGTTCTTGCTCGGTAGGATACGGACGCGCGTCGCCATGAAAAGCAGGGTCGTACCATTCGGCAAAGCGGCCGGGCTGGTAAGTGATGTCTTGCTTGTCGGTCACATTGTTGCGGAAATCGTACGTACCGTTATTGTCGGTTATCTCTGCCGTAATGCTTTGCGCATGTTCGGTGTGCGTGCAATATTCGGTATGTCCTTCTTCACGCCAGCGCACCACCAGGCGCACATCATTGCGGTTCTTCATCAAGTCGATAGGAATGGTCTGGTCTTCGCCGTTCACTACCGTAACAGGCTGTGCAGTCATGCCATGAAACAACGAGTCGGTCAGCATCGAGATGCCTACGCTTCGGGATACAAGCGGAAGCAGCGCCATGCGCCCATCGTCCAGGTTGACATCCGTTGTCTGGCAGTTGTGCATGGTTTCGTCTTCGTAGTGGTTGCCCCACACTACAAACTGATAATCGCCGGCAGGCAATTCGAGTTCTTTCGTATAGTTTTCGCCGAAGCGGGGTGCTGCTTCTTCGGTAATCTGCTGTACGAACTGTCCTGCCTGGTCGAACACAAACACATCTACTTTGCGTACCTGTTGGCTGAAGAGGTCAACATACTCGCCGTTCTCCTGTGTATTGTGCATAAAGTAAGTCAGGGCAAGTTTCAATGTGCCCGTAGTCGGTTCCGGTTCGGGTTCAGGTTCCGGCTCGGGAGTAAAGGGAGGCGGGCAATCGGACATGTCCTCCTTGATGCATCCGGAAAGGCATCCCACTGCAAGCAGCAGTCCGAACAATGGGATCAACAGATGATGTATTTTGTTCATGTTTCTTTCTTTTTAAATTGACTGAATTAGGTAACTAGGGGACTAGGTTTTAAATGCCTTGAGATTGTTTGTTTTTTTCTTGCAGGAGGGTTTGCCTTTATCAGGCATTCCCCTCCTGCAAGGTTTGTTATGCTAGAAACTTTTACAAATCAACATAATGTTTTACTACATTCCACGGCTCAATAGTAAGTTTCACACCAATATTTGTATCCGGATGTATTGGCTGATCAGGATCTTCCGGTTCTGTTTCGGGATCTGTATCCTCATCACCGTCTCCATCGCCTGTCGGACTACCTGGCAATACAATACTATTAATTGTATACAAATACCAATCATTACGGAATACAGGAGCCATACCTGCACTTTGTGTGGATCCCTCATTATAAATATAATCGTTTACCCATAAATTATATTTACCTACTCCATTAGTATATTCATCAAAATCATAGCCAGCATCTTTAAACGCAGTTATAATTGCAGACAAAGATTTACCTGCAGCAGTGTATGTATTTAATACTTCTTCGAATATACAATTACCATAATAGCTTTCTTTTCCTGCCGGGGTTTTAATTATTCGATAAAAGGTTTTAGCATCAGTAACATCTGCCACGTCAGTTGTAGAAGCAGCCGGTTCAATAGTCACACCCTCATCATTTTTTACAGTAAATGTGATAACTTTTTTCGGTATCATAGCTGCTTCTATCCGCAAGAAAGTCGTATTGCTGATTTTATATTCATATTCTGCATGAGTATTCTCTAAACAATAAAATACAACTTGTGTTGGAGAACCATCATATACCGTTGATGCCTCTGACAAAAGGTTATCACTACTCCAACCAGTAGGAGCAGAATTTCCCCATGAAGGATAATCATAATAAGGAGTAATGCGTGCACCATTTTCTCCTGTATTATTAGCCATACGATAAGTTCCAGCTGAGGTATATTTCCCATCATATTCAAGATTATCCGCATTACCAATCTTGCAACTTAAATTTTTAAGCGTAAAATTCTTTTCCCCATTTACTTGGAAATTGTCAGCCATTTTTACCGTTACTTTAGCGAGCATACGTTCTACCGCAATAGATACATGGTTATCAACAGATGATGGCAATGCTTCTTTTGTTATTCCACCTTTTATCTCCTGTGAAACAACTGCTGTACTGGACATAGCAAAATTTGTAGCGGCATTACTTCCACTTGCTGGAGTATAAAAGTTAGATGCACCTCCTGCCACCTCACTGTTACCTACAAACGATGTAAGATCCCCATTAGAATTTCCTTCATTTACAAAAGCATAAAAATGCTTCATTCCCGGAGAAACTTCAAAATAATACTCTTCATTCTCTGATTTTATCTCCTCCTCTTCAGAAAAAAATTGATTTACCTCTACCTGATTATAATCATCTAAAATTATGATTCTCACAGTATTAATTTCACTTTCACCAGTAGTTGCAGTAGGGCTATCTTCACCTTCAATCGGCTGTTCACCAACTCTCGAAGAAGCATTATTGAAATCCAGCTTTAGTGCGACATACGTAGTCCCCTCTTGCGAGGCATTGCCATTTGCGCCCTGACCATCATCCAGGTTATCGCTGCAAGCAATGAGGCTCAGCCCCATTGCTGCTATCATAAAATACTTAAGTTTCATACTCACACACATTTTAACTAAATTAGTAATTATTCTCATTAAACTCTTTGATATACTTCTTCAGCGCATCGGCATTATGCTGAGCCTCTACATTGCCCAATGATGCTGCTTTGGCAAAATAGCTTTCTGCCTGATTGTAATCTTTCTCTTTGGCATAGACGATGCCCAAAGCATTGCATACGCTGGCGGTCTGAGTGGCTTGGCTCAAGACTGTTTTGGCTTCGGCTGTCTTGCCTTGCGCCAAAAGTACTTTTGCTGCATTGGTTGCAGCATCGCCATCTTGCGGATACAAGCGCTGGGCTGTCAGGAAAGCTTCGTTACGCTCTGCGCTGCCTTCGGGATAGCTGACGGCTACACCATACATCTCTTTCAGGCTCAGCAAACGGGGATTCTCGTTGATGATACGCTTGGCTTCTTCCAGCGTATAAGGACGTACGGTAAAGTCGACTACGCAGAAGCTGCGGCGCAACGGGGGATAAAAATCTTTCAGCAGGGTGCTGTAAGTCTTTCCTCCATCGATGGCACGCAGCTTGGCATCACGTGCATCAGGATTTTCTTCCTCACGGATGACTGCCAGCACTTGGTCTTTCGTGTCGAGCGACGAAGCCTCGACGGCTTTACGCAAACCTTCCCAGTCTTCTCCTCCCCACTCGACAGTAAACAACTTGGCATCCCATCCGTCGGTACGGCGGAAATAATCGGCTAACGACTTTGCCCGGCGTTCGGAAAGCGACATATTGCTTTTGTAAGTTCCTTCGGGCGAAGCATATCCCTTGATGCGGAAACCTGTAATGGTAAAATCATTGTTCTGCTTTACCCGGTCGACCATATCGCTCAGCTTCTGTACCTCAGCCCGGTTGTTGCCCAACGAAAGCACAATCTCGCTCTTGCCTACCCGGTAGTTCAAGTGCAGTTCGCATTGCTCATCACGGCGTTTCACCTCTTCGGCACGCGGCTCTACGAAAGCCACCTGATAGACAGGTTCCGCTATTTCTCTCCACGGCAAAATAACTCCCAACGGACGTTCGTATTCGTTCAGCGAGCAAGCAGCACAGCCCGTAGCCTCTTCACGCAACAACAGGTTGGCTCCGCGCATCCATTTCTCGTAGGGCACAGCTACTTCATAAGCCACCTCTTGTGAGGTCCCGTTCTTACGGCGGACTACAGCGTATGGCGTTTCGGTTTCATCGGCATAACCCAAGGCTGTCTTGCGCTCGTAAGCTTTCTGACGGATACGTCCGTTTACTACGACCGGTGCCAAGGACTTTTCAGTCTTCCCATCCTTTGCCTGCAATACAGGGGTAAGCACCAAAGCATGTTGGGCATGCATATCGAGGCTATCAAGCGCAATCTCCAGCTGTACTTTTACATCCCCGCCCACTTTTTCTACCGAGCGCTCCACAGCGGCACGTCCTGTATAATCAGTCTGTGCCCACATCGTGCCTCCGCCTATCAGCCAGGCTGCGGCAAACATGTATATTCCGGAATGTTTCATGGTTTTTCCTCCTTATTTAATAATATAGACGATGGATATGGCAGCTTTCGTCACGCCAAAGAAGTCATACGAATCTTTTCCGAGCCACTCGCCACACTTGGGACACTCGTACTTGTCATAATTGAGACGTGTATACCCGATGCCAATTTCGGCTTCCAGGTTCCACCGTTTTCCTAAAATCCACTGATAACCGTAGCTGATGCCGCCACCATAGAACTCTCCTTCGTACCGGTATTTCTCCAAATCCGAGAACAAGCCAAACGGCACATTGACACCTCCCACATTGAACATACCTCCGTGCAGGTGTACACCGAAGAAATGCCCGTTGTAGCGTTCGCACAGCCAATAGCGTAACTCAGGCTGTACCAGCCAATGCTTCATCTTCTTGTTGTCTTTAAAGGTAAAGGGATTGTAACCACCCAACACATCGAGTGTCAACTTGGGTTTTAAACCGAACTCAAATGCCAGATTCGGTGTAGAAGTTGCCCAATATACAGCATTTGTCTTTACAGCATACTTCGGGCTTTCAAAAGGGGTATTCTGTGCTTGAAGGTTTACAGACAATCCTGCCAGCAATACCGCTCCCATCCACAAACAGCGCACACCGGAAACGATATGCCTGCCACATTTTACTCTCGTAATCTCCGTTTTCATATTATACTCAAATATAATATTCTACCAAAAGCATCGTAGACCTTTTCCCTTGTCTTTCTACTTTAATCTCTATCTCTAATTATCTCTATCAGGCTCTATTAGGGAAAGTATGTGCTTTTCATTTACATTCTCTATCGTGGGCAAATATAAGCAAAAATTACATTTCAAACAAAACAAAATCATAAATTTTATTTCACTTGCTCAAAATCTTCAAATAAGAAAACCTCCGACACGAATATCAGTCGGTGACGAAAAGCAGACATTTATAAGTTTTATCGGCACGGCATGCCGCAGAATCCTGAAGATATTGTATCTTTGCCCGTGGGTTCGAGAAAAAGAAAGCCAAACGCTTTTTCCTGCACACCTTTTTATAAAAACATCAAAGAATATGGAACAACCTCAACTGAACGAACACAACAAGACGGAATACCCGCCTATGCATACCTGCGAGCATATCGTAAACCGAACGATGGTCAACCTCTTCGGATGCGGACGTGCCGTATCGGCACATATCGAACGTAAGAAAAGCAAACTGGACTTTGCCTTGCCACAAGCTCCCACCGATGAAGACATCGCCCGCATCGAGGCTACGGTAAACGAAGTCATCGCCCGCCACCTGCCTGTCACTACCGAGTTTATCACCCAACAGGAAGCCATGGGACGCTTCGACCTGAAACGTCTGCCCGATGATGCTTCGGATACAGTACGGATAGTCAAAGTAGGCGATTACGACGAATGCCTCTGCATCGGACTACACGTAGCCAACACTTCCGAAATAGGTACTTTTAAAATCATCAGCCACGACTATAAAGACGGCATCTTCCGGATGCGGTTTAAATTGGTTTAAGTTGACAAGTTGACAAGTTGACAAGGTATCAGGTGACAAGGTATCAGGTGACAAGGTATCAGGTGACAAGGAAACAAGTTGACAAGGTATCAGGTGACTAGTTGACTAGGTACTAGGAACTAGGTTTTGAATGCCATAAGAAAAACTATTGGCTTTAACTTCTAACGAAGCGAAGCGGAGTGATAACTTCTTTAACTCCTTTAACTCCTACTTATAAAACCTTGTCAACTGATACCTTGTCAACTTGTCAACTAAAAAAATACATCTTATGAAAAAGAAAAAGAAAACTACAGGGTCTTTACGCGGATTTGCTCTTCTCCTTATATTAATAGCTGTTGCCTTGTTCGTCTATCAACGGCAAGAGGAGAAGCCGCTGACAAACCTCAAGCTGAATGAACTGGCAGAAACCTTTACCAAGAATGCAGCTGAGGACAGCCCGGCAACGGTTTCTTCGAAACTGGAAATACCTGTAAGCACGCGGAAAAGGGATGAAATCAAGCTGCAACGCACAGCTTACACCGTATCGTATAACGACTATTATAAAACGCCCAACTGGGTGGCATGGGAACTGACACGCGATGAGACAAAAGGAACGGAAGAACGGAAAAACAAGTTTGTACCCGACCCTGACCTGCCCGAGCCTCGTGTAGAACATAGCGACTATACCCGTTCTGGTTACGACCGTGGGCACATGGCTCCGGCTGCCGATATGAAATGGAGCGAAAAGGCAATGGAAGAATCTTTCTACATGAGCAATATCTGTCCGCAAAACCAAAAACTGAACCGGGATGACTGGGGCGACCTGGAAGAAAGTTGTCGTGAATGGGCGAAGAAATATGGAAGAATCTATATTGCCTGCGGTCCTATTTATGACACAGCGACTCCCAAACGGATTGGAGAACACAAAGTAGCCGTGCCCGACCGTTTCTTTAAAGTGGTGCTTATCTATAACCGGAAGAACCCTATCGCCATGGGATTCTTATTCGAAAACAAAGCCCATCACCAAAATCTGAAAAACTACATGGTCAGTGTCGACCAAGTGGAAGAAACTACGGGCTTGGACTTCTTCTCCAAGCTGCCCGATGAGGTAGAAAACCGTATCGAAAGCATCGTGCCCGAAGGCATCACGTTCTGATTTCCTTACCACAAAAGCAGCGGTTACCAACAGGCAGGCATCCCAACCAGTATCCTCTGTTATCCGGCTTTATCACAAGACCGGCTTGGTGCATACTGTCCTTTCCGTTTCGTCATGCTACCATACTCAATGGCGTGCTTCGGACAATGATGGTAACACGAAAGACACATCGCACAATCAGTACCCCATACAGGACGACCTTTCTCTAAACGGATGTTGTGCAAAGGACAAGCTGCCACACATTTGCCGCACGAAATACAAGCCGCTGTCGACTTGAATACAGCAGGCGACATCAGGAAGCGACAAAACAACGGACGGATTACATAACTCTTCAGCCAAGGAAAGCTCCCCTCATAACAATCAAAGCCAACCTCACGGTGTTGTAAACGTGCAGCAATCTCTTCCAATCGGCGGGGAGCTTCATGCAACTTACGGGATGCCACTTCACGTGAATCGACATCAAAGCCCGGCAAACATACGTAGGTATTGGGCATAAAGACCGAAAAGCCAGCATCGCAATACCAACCTTTCTGCTCCACAGCCCGAGCAAACAAATCGGCAGTCTTGCCTGTATCGTCTCCGCATGTGCAGACAAAATAGATATAGGCAGGAACACTTGTCACCTGCAAACGGGAAAGAGCTTCTGTCACCCGTACAGGAGGTCCCCAGGCATACACCGGAAACACAAAGCCCAAAGCCTCATCCGGCTTCAACTCTCCTACCGGATTATCCAATAATGCGCCTACACGCTCGTTCAGCAACTTACCAAGCTCATCAGCCACCCATCGGGAATTGCCTGTCCCAGAAAAATACAATAACATACTATCTTTTCTTTATTGAATTTTTTCATTGAATTCTTTTCATTGAACACAGAAACACGGAGACACAGAGGTTTATTCTGTTTAGGTGACTAGAGGACTAGGAACTAGGTGACCAGGTCTTAAATAGTTGACAAGGTATTTAAAACGCAGATTAAATAATTTATTTCTCTGTGTCTCCGTGTCTCTGTGTTCAATAATAAACAAAAAACGAAGAACCTTGTCGAACACTAACCATTAACAAGATTCTTCGCTTCCCTAAAAAAGAAGAGCCGTACCCGAGGCGTGACGAAACTCCGATAGACAGGATTTGAGTGCCCACCTCCTTTGTAATCCACCGGCATAAATGCTACCCGAAGGCGTGGCCCGCCATTGGAGGATGAAGCGTGTCTCGGTATTTCATATTATTTGATGAGTTTCCCGATTCTGCAAGTACGGCTCCATTTTTGTATTGACAAATATAATGCTTTTATCTGAGTCTACAAAATAATTTAGCATTTCTTTTCAGGTGATTAGTTGACTGTTTCTTTATTGAACACAGAGACACGAAGACACAGAGATTTATTCTGTTTAGGTGACTAGGTTTTAAATAGTTGACAAGGTATCAGTTGACAAGTTAACAAGGTCTTTGAAACGCAGATTCACGCAGATTTTAATTAAATGAAGAATGAAGAATTAAGAATGAAGAATCAAAACTCTGTGACTCCGTGTCTCTGTGTTTGTTCTTAATTGAATACATCAGCAGAAGCATTGGCTTTAATTCCTAACGAAGCGAAGCGGAGTGACAACTCCTTTAACTTCTCTAACTCCTAAAAACAAAAAAGGCAACCCTTTTACAAGAGCTGCCTTTCTCATCAGATAAATTTCTTTTTGTCTTATTAAGCTGCCTTTACTTTATCAACCACAGCCTTGAATGCTTCGGGATGATTCATAGCTAAGTCAGCCAATACCTTACGGTTGATTTCAATACCAGCTTTGTGCAATGCACCCATCAGTTTCGAGTAAGACATACCTTCCAAACGAGCGGCAGCATTGATACGCTGAATCCACAAAGCACGGAAGTTACGTTTTTTGTTCTTACGGTCACGGTATGCATAAGTCAAACCTTTTTCCCAAGTATTCTTGGCAACGGTCCAAACGTTCTTTCTTGCACCAAAATAACCTCTGGTTAATTTTAAAATTTTCTTTCTTTTTGCTCTAGAAGCAACGTGATTTACTGATCTTGGCATAGTTTTAATTCTTTTTTGAATGTTAGCGCCGATGTTTCGCAACCGGACTTGAGGCTAATGCATTCGGTTAATAATTTAAATGTTACGTTTACGCTTTTACTCGTGAAGATTAACGCATGCAAAGAAGCTCTTTTACAGAAGCTAAGTTTGTATTGTCAACCAAGCCCATGTGGCAAAGATTTCTTTTCTGCTTTTTCGTCTTCTTAGTCAAAATGTGACTGTGATAAGCGTGCTTTCTTTTGATTTTACCCGTTCCGGTAAGAGCGAATCTTTTTTTAGCACCGGAGTTAGTCTTAACTTTTGGCATCTTGTTTAAGTTTTAATTATTATTATTAACTGTGGCAACGTACTATACCGGCACGTTACGCACTTTTTTCATTCTTTTCAGGAGTTTCTGTCTTCGAAGCTTCATCCTTGGGAGCTGTAGGCTTTTTAGGACTTCCCGGCTTCTTCGGCGAAAGTGAAATCGTCATGCGTTTTCCTTCCAATATAGGCATCTGCTCTACTTTTGCGTAATCCTCAAGGTCGTTGGCAAAACGAAGCAACAGCACTTCACCTTGTTCCTTGAAGAGAATGGAACGTCCCTTAAAGAACACGTAGGCTTTTACTTTGTCGCCTCCCTGCAAGAACCCGATGGCATGCTTCAACTTGAAGTTATAATCGTGTTCATCGGTCTGCGGACCAAAACGTATTTCCTTGACATTTACTTTCACCTGCTTAGCCTTTTGTTCCTTCGCACGTTTCTTCAATTGATAAAGAAACTTAGAATAATCAATAATTCTACAAACGGGAGGAACAGCATTGGGTGAAATTTCTACTAAATCGGCGTCATGTTCTTCAGCCATTCGCAAAGCCTGTGCTATCGGATAAACAGCTGATTCAATATTGTCGCCCACAATGCGGACTTCTTTGGCACGAATCTGTTCATTGATTCGGTGTTGCCCTTTTAAATTGTCGTTTTTCATTCAAATACTTTATTCCTTGTTTGCTTTTTATTTAAATTTTGTATTATGGTTATTCGTTTGTCTGCGAAAGCCTAACCGACTTTAGCAAAAGCGGTTGCAAATTTACCACTTATTTATCATATTATGAACTTCTTCTGCAATATTTTTTGCAAAATCTTCGATTTTTACCGTTCCTTTATCACCTTCACCCTGTTTGCGGACCGAAACTTCACCGTTGGCAGCTTCTTTCTCGCCCACAATCAACATGTAAGGAATGTGTTTCAATTCGTTGTCACGAATCTTACGGCCGATTTTCTCATTGCGTTCGTCTACCAACGCACGGATATCGTATTTCTTCAGTTCCAGACGAACCTGGTTGGCATAATCGTTGAATTTCTCCGAAATAGGCAGGATAGCTACCTGATCGGGAGTCAGCCACAACGGGAACTTACCGGCTGTATGCTCTATCAATACTGCCACAAAGCGTTCCATGGAGCCGAACGGCGCACGGTGAATCATAACCGGACGATGTTTCTGGTTATCCGCGCCCATATATTCCAACTGGAAACGTTCGGGCAAGTTGTAGTCTACCTGAATCGTACCCAACTGCCAACGACGACCAATCGCGTCTTTCACCATAAAGTCGAGCTTCGGACCATAGAAGGCAGCTTCGCCATATTCCACTTTTGCCTTCAAGCCTTTTTCCTGGCAAGCTTCCACAATAGCCTGTTCTGCTTTTTCCCAGTTTTCATCACTACCGATGTATTTCTCGCGGTTTACTTTGTCGCGCAAGGATATCTGAGCTTCGAAGTTCTCGAAGTTCATCGACTTGAACACGATAGAAATGATATCCATCACGCGGAGGAATTCATCCTTCACCTGATCGGGACGGCAGAAGATATGCGCATCATCCTGTGTAAAGCTACGTACACGAGTCAATCCGTGCAACTCGCCGCTCTGTTCGTAACGGCAAACCGTACCGAACTCGGCAATACGCAAAGGCAGGTCACGGTAAGAACGCGGACTGTTCTTATAAATCATACAGTGATGCGGACAGTTCATCGGTTTCAGGAAGTACTCTTCACCTTCTTCCGGAGTATGAATCGGCTGGAATGAATCTTTGCCGTATTTAGCGTAGTGTCCCGAAGTCACATACAACATCTTGTTGCCGATAGGCGGACACATGACTTCCTGATAATCGTAACGGGCCTGGATACGGCGCAAGAAATCCTGCAAGCGGATACGCAAAGCCGTACCTTTCGGCAACCACATCGGCAATCCCTTGCCTACCATGTCCGAGAACATGAACAAATCCATTTCCTTGCCAATCTTACGGTGGTCGCGTTTCTTAGCTTCTTCCAGCATCGTGAGGTATTCATCCAGCATTTTCTTTTTCGGGAACGTAATACCATAGATACGGGTCATCTGCTTGCGGTCTTCCTGACCTCTCCAATAAGCACCGGCTACCGACAACAGCTTGATAGCCTTGATAGGAGCTGTAGAAGGCAAATGCGGGCCACGGCACAAATCGGTAAACGCACCTTGTGTATAGGTAGTGATATGACCGTCTTCCAATTCGGAAATCAATTCGCACTTGTAAGTCTCACCTCTTTCGCCAAAAGCTTTCAAGGCATCTTCTTTCGAAATGCTCTGACGTACCAACGGTTCTTTACGGGCAGCCAGCTCAATCATCTTCTGCTCAATGGCAGGCAGGTCGCTTTCTTTAATGACTACATCATCTCCCGGGTCTACATCGTAGTAGAAACCGTTTTCGATGGCAGGACCAATACCAAACTGGATTCCCGGATACAGTTCCTGCAAAGCTTCAGCCAACAAGTGGGCACTGGTATGCCAGAATGTATGTTTGCCTTGCTCGTCATCCCATTTATAAAGAACAAAATCGGCATCTTCGTTAATAGGTCTCATCAAATCAATCGTTTCGCCGTTTACGCCACAAGCCAACACGTCTTGTGCCAGACGCGAACTGATACTTTCTGCAATCTGCAGACCAGTAACTCCTTCGTTATACTCGCGAACAGAGCCATCAGGAAAAGTTATCTTAATCATAATCTTTATGTGTTAGTCTTTTATTGAGTCGCAAAAATAAATAAAACTTTTCAATTATACAATTTTTAGTTGACTAGGGACCAGGTGACTAGTTGACAAGGTATCAGTTGACGAGGTATCAGTTGACAAGTTGACGAGGTTTTAAATACATCAGCAGAAGTATTGACTTAACTCCCTAACTTCTTAACTACTTAACTCCTAGTAACAAAAACCTTGTTACCTTGTCAACTTGTTACCTTGTCAACTCGTACTTAATTTTCCTCCTCCATCGTAGTAAAGCGTTTCAACACGCTATAAGCCGAGAAGATACCCAGCTCGCCTGCCTTGCTCAGGTCTTGCACCCCTTCGGCGTTATTACCCAGGAATACGTTAGTCAGTCCCCGGTTGTAATAAGCGTCAGAGAAGCGCGGATCGAGTTCGATAGCCTTATTATAGTCAACCAATGCCGCCCGGTAATCCTTCATCACGGCATAGATATTTCCTCTATTATAATAAGCGTACACGAAATCGGGAGCCAGACTGATGACCTTATCCAAGTCATCGCGCACCATGGCATAATCTAGCGCACGCACCTGCAACGCCTTGTCTTTTGCCTGTTCTATCTCATAGTCCGCATCCCGTTTGCGGTACTCCAACTGCTTGTAATGAATCATTGCCCGCATGAAGTAAGCCGGGAAGAAGGTACTGTCTTTTTCGACGGTACGGTCTAAATCCTCCAATGCATTGTCGAAGTCCTGTACCAGATAAAAGTCAATCGCGCGTCCGAAATAATGTAAAGCGTTATCCGGCTCTTTTACGATTTTCTCCGTTTCGGCATCTATCGACTCGAAATGCTGTTTCACCTGCTCTTCCGTAAGCGATGCTTCATTGTTGGTTATCAGCAAGGCATGCGGCAATACATGACGGCTGTTCAAGGCATCGATGTATTTCGAATAATTGATTTGGCGTTTCACCTCTTCCTGACGCTCGTAATAGCTCAGCACGAACATCGGCTGAGGCAAGATGGTGATATTGCGGTCTTGCACACGTCCTCGGTAATCGGTTTTGTATTTCGAACGGTCTTCCTCATTATCTGCCACCACAATCTTCCGGAAGTTATTCATATTCTTATCCGATTTCTTACGAGTCTTGTCGTTCGAAGCCGTCTGGTTCGAAGCTTTTCCGTTCTGGATATCCAGTTGCGCCTGCAAAACCTTCATTTCGTCCTGGCTTGCCCCCTTCAGGTCGCCTGTCTTCTTACGTGCCTGTGCCCGATATTGGTAGCCGGCCAAGAAGTTCGGATATTCATCCAACACTTTCGAATAATCTTCGATAGCTCCTTGGTAATCGCCTGTCCGGTCGCGCAACAAACCCCGGTTGAATACAGCCATCAGATTATCCGGCTCTATCTGAAGCACAAAGTCGAAATCTTCAATCGCCCGGTTATCATCACCTACCTGCGCACGCAGCAAGCCCCGGTTGTAATGCCCGATAAAGTTATTCTTATCAATATCCAAAGCCAAATCGTAATCGCTCATCGCCCCACGCAAGTTGTTCTGATGATAACGTGCCAACGCACGGTTGATATACAATCCTGCGTTCCGCACCGAAAGACGGATAGCTTCGGTCAGGTCGCTTTCCGCATCGGCATATTTCGAACGTTGCAGGAAAAGCATACCCCGCGAAGCCCATGTATCGGCATTATAGCGGTCCATCTCGATTGCCTTGTCGGCATCGGTCATAGCCTGAAGCGTATCCTTTTGCTTGAGCGACACTTCCGTACGCATCATGTAAGCATCGATGTAGCGGGGAGCAATCCGGATTAACGTATCCAGGTCGGCACGGGCTTCCTTGTAATTGCCGTTCCGCATCCGGCACAAAGCCAAGTTATGCCATAGGCTGGTGTTCTCCGGGTCCAACGTCAAAGCCTTCTCGTAATCTTGTATGGCGCCTTCGTAATTTTCTTGCTGGATACGCGAAATACCTCTCACCTGATACGTGTTCGGTACGTAAGGATTCCGTTCGATGGACTCCGAACAGTCGGCTTCCGCACCCCGGAAGTCATCCAGGTTCAGTTTTGCCAGCCCGCGATAGAAATAAGGCTCCGCCAGATAAGGCTTGGCATTGATGACTTGATTGAAATATTGAATGGAAAGGACATAGTCCTCAAAATAAAGAGCGTTTTTCCCGATGGCCATCACCCGATCTGTATTAATCTGGGCGCCTGCTGCCAGCGGGAAGAACACTCCTATATATAATATGTATAGTAATCTTCGGATCATCTCACTGTTTTCACCTTGTAAGCGCATCGCGCCTTGCCTTTCAGCATTCCGTTGAGTTTGCCTTTAATCATTTGCTTGCGGAGTGCCGACAAATGGTCGATGAACATCGTTCCTTCCAGATGGTCGAACTCGTGTTGCATCACTCGTGCCAGATAGCCTTCAGCCCATTCATCGTGCGGATTCATATCCTCGTCCAGATAGGTCACATGCACTTTGTCGGGACGTTTCACGCTTTCATGAATGCCAGGCAGACTTAAACATCCTTCATCCATGGATACAATGTTATCTCCTGTTTCGATGATGTGCGGATTGATGTATGCACGACGGAAGTCCTTATACTCAGGAAAATCATCCGACAAAACATCCAGATTGATTACCACCACCCGGATGGGCAATCCCACCTGAGGAGCTGCAAGCCCCACCCCGTCGGCACGGTCCATCGTTTCAAACATGTTCTGAATCAATTCTTTCAAGTTCGGATAATCCGGCGTAATGTCTTTGGCTTCCTCACGGAGCACCGGTTGTCCGTATACATAGATTGGTAATATCATATCTTCTTTCCTTTAATTAAACTTTCTCGATTCCATATACGACTGCAAGATAATGGTTGCGCTGATTTCGTCGACCAATGCCTTGTTCTGCCGGGCTTTCTTCTTCAAGCCGCCAGCCAGCATCGCCTGATGTGCTAACACTGAAGTAAACCGCTCGTCAACAAGCTCTACCGGTATGTCGGGCAGTTTCTTCTTCAATTGATTCATGAAAGGTACGATGTATTTCATGTTCTCCGAATCCTCGTTGTTCATCTGTTTGGGATGACCAATGATGATACGTTCCACCTCTTCTTGCTGCACATAATTCAACAAGAAGTCCATCAATTGATGCGTAGGCACAGTAGCCAGTCCGTTTGCAATAATCTGCATCGGGTCGGTCACCGCAATGCCTGTCCGCTTTCTTCCGTAGTCGATTGCCAATATCCTGCTCATAATCGGCGGCAAAAATACGAATTTATTCTGTATACTTCTCTATATAAACCTTAAAAAAGAATCTCTCCCTCTATTTTTTAAATGGAAAGGTTTCTGTACATACTTCCATATTTGCCCCACGGAATACCACTTTCAGCAGGTGCAGTTGCGTGCCTGTACAGAAACGTTTTACAGCATTATCCTGGCTGTATTTTTCCAACTGAGTATCGGCTTCCAGACTCTTGGCTTCCACTTCGGCGTCCGTAGCAGTGGGCTTTACATATTTCAGTTCCATGATATAACTGTGCGCTATCTCCGGATAGCGTGACTTGTCGGGGAGGAGCAGGAAATCGCTGAAGCCATAGTTCAGCTCGATTTCAGGCTCTACCAGGTAAAGGCTGTTCAGGGCAAGGTATGCCTTGAAGAAACCTTGCAGGTTGTGTTCGCCTAAGATGCTGTCGCGTACCGAAGAGTTTTCCTTGTATGCCGTGGCGATACGGGTGATGAACGGTTGCCAGTCACCCTCGAAAGCCATGCGCGTCATTTCCCATTCCATTGATATACTATCTACCTTGAAGCTCCGGTTGTAATAATCACGCATGAAACTCCAGTATTGTTCCTTCACACAATTGTTTGGAACAACCATCTTGATGAGGTTTCCGTATGCAGCTCCCATAGTAAGTAGACCATAATAATAAAGGAGGCTTCGGAAGTTATTATCTTCCGTAACATATTCGGCTGGGAAGGACGTCTTCAGTGTCATCAGTACCGAGCCGGTGGCGGCTATCTCCTCGATAACGCTCATCCGGTTCTCCCGTTGATTTCCACGGTCAATATCAGCCAACATCTTCAGCTTCTTGTAGTCGGTGCGGATATTTTTATCTACCATTTCTTTGGGCGGACGACCGTACAGAACCTGGCTGCGTAAGTAATAGTAAACCATGTCACAGTTGTACAAGCGGTCATCTTCCAGACATTCTTCTGCAAAGCAATAGTTGTTGTACCACGGTTTCATCTCTGCCATCATGGCTTCGATATCGGCATCGGCACGGAGTTTTCCGTTGTCCTGATAATAGTGGAACATGGTGCGTACATCCGACTCGGAGAAGCCTAACATGTGGTTGAAGCGCGGGTCTTGCGAGATATTCCAGTCAATGTTGTACCCGCTCGAGAGGTCGTCTAGCGTCACGGGCGACACGCCGATGAGGAACACCCGGGTGAACATCGCCTTGAAGAGCTTGAAATAATCCCGGTAAAAGCCGCTGGCATGGGTCAGGTTGCGGAACATCTCCTTGCCTCCCTCGCTCAGGATGACATTGGTGAAGTTGTCGTATTCGTCGACAATCAGATAAAGCTGATAACCTTTGGCGCGGGCTTCATCGTTTACTTGTTTCAATTTGAATGCCGCATCGTTCGAAGCCAGTACTTTCTCTACGGTATCTGCGCCATAATATTCGCGGTACCTTTTGATAAAACCGTCCATCACGATGCCGCAGTAATCATTAAAACTGCCTTCCAACTTGCCTTGGCGTGCAGACACCAGCGAGAAATCGAAGTAAATCACCTGGAAAGCGTTCTTCAGCGGCGTAGGATGTTGCTGTATCCACAGTCCGCCGAACAGGTCGTCGAAGCGGTCTGCCTGAGCCATGTCATAGTATGCCTGCATCATACTTACAAACACACTCTTGCCGAAGCGGCGCGGGCGGATAAGGAACAGGTAATTGCTTGTCTCTTCCAGCAGAGGAAGATACATGGTCTTGTCTATATAATAAAGATTGTCCCTGCGTATATCCTCGAAACGTGCTACGCCGTAGGGAATGCCTTTCACTTTTGCCTTTTCCATACCTGAATTGTTTTAGATATTACCGTAAGGCAAAGATAAGGTTTTCAACTCAATATACCAAACAAACATTGTCTACCCAAAAGGTATTGCCTGGCGAACCGATAAAGGCACCGCCCAAGCTGGAAGTGAACTGCACGATGAGATGGGTGGGTTTGTCATCGGCATCTGCCCAGCCGTTCTCCTGAATCAGCTGGCTTTCTCCCTTGCTGTTACGCGCATGATAATTGCCTACACCCAGCTTCATCAGCTCATCGTCGTAATAAGAAGTATGCGAGATATCACCATAATAAATTTCGTAAGTTGCACCGTTATGCCATCCTTCGTTTTTATCATAACGCACAACGGCTGTACCGACCCGTTTGGCTATAATATTGCCTTCGGCATCTTCGGTACGCTTCTGCAGCAGGCAAGTCATAATGGCACAATCTTGTCCCTCCACCGTACTTTTCCGGCTGAAGCCTGTCTGACGGATACGGTTCGGCTCTCCCGACATCTTTACTTTATAATCAAAACGGATGGCTTTGGGATGAGATGTGAAAGGAACGCCTATGTTCAAAGCCTTTTCGCCTTCCTTGGTTCCGGTGATAGGCTCTTTCATGTCACCCAAGAATAAAGAGCCGGATGCCAATACGGTAATATTCAATACGCCAAATACTTTTACACTTTCAATATGAGTTTCCAGACGGGCGCAATATCCATTTCCCCGGCGTTCGGGATAAACACTGGTATTGGTCTTTACAATCCCCATCACCTTTGCCATCACATTGGAATTTCCCCACGGCGAGCCTCCTTTATTAATATAAGGTATATTCCCGTCAATCTCCTGGGTAGGTCCTACTTCGTAAAGCAATTTTGTTTCACCTCCGATGATACTTGATTCATGGATTTTCCGTGTTATCCATTGGTCCATATCACCATATTTAAAAGGGACAACTTTTTCTTGCGCATTCAGTAAAAAAGGAAATGCCATCATCAGCATCCCGCACATCCATTTCATCTTTTCCATGTATCGTTCTACATTTAAAAATCCGGTGGCAAAGTTACAAAAAAAAGCGATAGCCGAAAGGCTACCGCTTCAAATCTGTATAATCGAATATTATTTCCTGCTTATTTACAAGTTCCTAATAGAAATAAATCCACCACATTATTTTGCATAAAGCAACCAAGCACCTTGGAAATCCTTCCGATTAGGATATTTAGCCTTAAATGCGTCACGGGCAGCTGAAGCTTCAGCATGGGTATCATAAGATTCGACAATCACACGATACATATTTTTCTCGGCATTGTAAACCACCTTGGCATTGTACCCTTCGTTATCCATCTGATTCTTTAAGCCGTCAGCATTCGCCTTGATACCGAAACTTCCACACACTACACTGTATGCCTTCAACCCGTTACCAGAAACTAATTCTACTTTTTCTTCACGTACCGGAGCTGTTGTGGTCACAGGAGCAGGAGCGGGAGTTGTAGTAACAGGAGCTACCGGAGTAACCGTCTCTACAGGAGTCTCGCTGGTAGCGGCCTCTGCCAACTCTTGTTGTTTCGCTTTTTCATAAGCCTTTTTATAAGCGCTTTCGCTTGACTTACAGGATGAGAATGCCAACGCTACGCACAATCCCATTCCCAATACAACGACTTTTTTCATTTGTCTTGAATTTATTGATTTAACTTTTTCGTTTCTTCTGTTTTAATTTTAGTTGCAAAAGTAGCAATATCTCCCTACTCTTGCTATTAAAATCTGTTAATAATGAAAGAGATTACAGATTTTGTCAAATATTCCTCCTAAAAAAGGTACATTTTTATCAGAATTTTCTTAGATTTGTAATCGTAATAACTAATAAAACTTTTTTTGATATGAAAGCATTAAATGTAGTAGCCGCATTTTTAGGCGGTATTGCCATTGGTGCAGTAGCAGGTATTTTATTTGCACCGGAAAAAGGTACCGATACACGTAACAAGATAGCTGAACTCTTGCGTAAAAAAGGTATCCGTCTGAACCGTGAAGAAATGGATGATTTGGTAGACCAAATCGCATCGGAAGTGAAAGATGCTGACTAACATGAGCATGAATTTCAGGAGGGTGTGGTAAAAAAGACTTTTTTAGCACACCCTCTTTTTTAAACAAAAAGAAAAATTATGTTTGCTAACGATAAAAGCATTGACAACCTGCAAGAATTGTTCAAGGAATTCAAGAAATACCTCGGACTGCAAGGAGAATACCTCAAACTGGAAGCCACGGAAAAGCTGACCATCCTGCTTGCTACGCTCATCCTGATTTTCATCCTGGTCACCATAGGCGTCATGGCGCTTTTCTATTTTTCATTCATGCTGGTATATGTGCTTGCTACAGCTACAGGCAGCCTGATAGCAGGTTATGCTATCGTGGGCTTTGCCTTGATTGTGATTGCATGGCTCATCTATCTTTACCGCATCCCACTTATCTTCCAGCCAATGGTGAATTTTTTAGGAAAACTTTTACTGGAAGACCCTAACAAAACCGAACAATAACCATGCAACAGACACGCTATACAATCGAAACAATCCGGCAGCAAAGACTGGACAAGAAAACGGAGATTCTCCAATCGAAACAACAGATGTACCACTTGACACATCAGCTTTTCAATCCCCCTCAAAGCAAAAACAAATTTGAGGGAATGATGCAACATATCAATATGGGTATCGCCGCCTACGACGGACTAATGACCGGCATAAAGATATTACGCCGTGTACGTACTTTCTTCGGAAGCGGCAGAAGCAAAAGAAAAAGATAACTATTCTATATATTAAATAAGGTATATGCAACTAAAGAATCTATTTATTACATTCAGCCTACTGCTTTGCAGTATTGCCGTATCGGCACAGACCGATTCAACCTTTTACATTAACGGTCCAATGGGACGTTTGGCTACACGACTTCAGCTTCCTGCCTTAAACCAAGGCGAGAAATGTCCTGTCGTTATCCTCTGCCACGGATTCACCGGCAATATGCAAGGAGCTTTATTCGACACCATTGCCGACAATCTGATAAAAGCCGGCATAGGCGTAGTGCGTTTCGACTTCAACGGACACGGGCAAAGCGAAGGCGACTTCATCAACATGACCGTCCCCAACGAGATAGACGACGCTTTAGCTGTCATTGCCTATACACGCAACCTGCCGCAAACAGCCAGCATTTCGCTTTTAGGACACTCGCAAGGAGGAGTAGTAGCAGCCATGACCGCCGGACGATTGGGCAAGAATGCCATACGGAGTGTCGTGCTGATGGCACCTGCAGCCGTATTGCGCGATGATGCATTACGAGGCAATACCATGGGAGTCATTTACGACCCGTGGCATGCCCCCGAATACATCACCATGCCTTCGGGACACAAATTGGGAAGAAATTACATCCAGACCGCCATCGAACTTCCTATCTACGAAACAGCATCCAACTATGAAGGCAAGACACTCGTCATACACGGAATGGACGACCGGCTGGTTCCTTATACATACGGCGAACGTTTCCGGGAAGTAATGAAACATTGTGAAGTCACTTTAATACCGGGCGAAAACCATGGCTTTGGAGTTAACGTGCCGTATGCTGCCTCTGTAGCCTCAACCTGGTTGGAACAGACTGTGAAGAACTAAGCAGCATAAAAAACAAATAGATAGCATACAGAACACAGATTCCCGCAAATTGAAAATATATCAATCTGCGGGAATCTGCATTAATCACCTTTCTAATCACTCCATCGCACCTTCTCCTGCTACTTAACTTCTGCAAAGTTCTTTTAAAGTTAAGCAAAGCGAATGAATTGCATTTGGAAGTAATGCATAAAAATTTTATATTTGCCCGCTAACTTTAAGGAAAAAAGAATGAAACAAGTAAGCTCATTAACCTCCATACCCGCTGAAACCAATTTCATAGCAGGCATCGATGTTATCGGAAACATCAAGAAACTTTTTAAGATTCCGGCACAAATGCCCGGATGCTTGTTTCTGCTTTGCATTCGAGGGCGATGCAACATCACCATCCACCTGTCACAATACGAAATGAAGAAAAACAGCATAGCCGTCATCTATCCCGACCAGTTCGTACAGATTGCCGACTACACTTCCGACTGCAGGTTCGCTTTCGTAGGTTTCTCGTCCACCCTTATCCAGCATCCTTTCTTGTTTTCCAACACTATCCAGTATGCACCAGCCATCTTGGAAGAACCGGTCATCAAGCTTGATCCTAAACGGGGGGAAGTGTTCTGCGAATATTTCAAGTTCCTGATAAAAGCCCAACACCTGAATAATACACTGGTAAGAGAAGAACAGCTTCCACTCATCCTGACAGGACTGGTTATCGAACTGGGAAACATCAGCAAGGAAGAACCCTTAGCAAAAAAGCCGCAACACTATACCCGAAGCCAGGAAATCGTGAAAGAACTGGTGCGGATTGTGGTGGAAAACTACAAGACCGAACGGAACATCTCCTTTTATGCCGACAAGATGCACCTCTCGCCCCAACACTTGAGCACGACTATCAAGAAAACTACAGGAAGGACGCTGACCGACATCATTTCGGCATTCGTCATCAAAGACGCGCAAGCCAAACTCCGTTCTACTGAACTGACCATTCAAGAGATAGCCTACTCGCTGAACTTCCCCGATATCTCATTCTTCGGGAAATACTTCAAGCGATACACCGGCGTTTCTCCCAAACAATACCGCAACATGGAGTGAATGCTTTTTCTGCCACCGGTTGCACAGACATTAATTGCGGAGAAGTTATCCACATCCGATGACGCAAATAGCTTCCATCGCCGATGCAGCTAGATGAAACTCTACACGCACATAAGTGCGTTTCCTGTAAGATTATTAATCTTACACGCTGAAGATTATTAATCTTACAGCTGCAAGATTAATAATCTTATCAGCAAAGAGGCTAATCAGACGAAAAGGTTTGCCTGAATGGAAACTATTCGTCAATCACCTCTACGTCCGTTATATCCTTATTGCTTTTATGCCGGTAACGCAACACCCGGAGCAAATCGGTCAGCCCGTAGACAATGGACGATACACCCAGAACCATAAAGGGAACTGTTGCCGCCTGGAACGGATTGACCAAAATCAGGATGCCTGCCAGCAAAACCAATACCGGAACCACATAAAGCACCCACGGAATCCTTCCCCACTCTTTCTGGGCAGACACGAATCCCATCAACTGACTTATCCCGGCAATGACCAGCAAAGCACCTAATACATACATCAGAATGCTGACAAAGAACTCGGGCATCACTATCAGCCAAATGCCGAACAATGCACTGCCCAAGGCGATAACCGGAAATGACAATCCCGAACGGCTGCGTGAAGTGAGATAGGCAACGATGCCATACAAGCCGGGCAGAAGGAAAAGCACACCTACTGTAATCACCAGGTAAATCACTGCGGCTTCGGGCCACACGACAAGCAATATGCCCATAATCAAGGCGCACAGACTGCTTACGACTGAATAACTGAATGTTTTCATATCTTTCTTAATTTAATAAGTACAACGAAGATAACTCTTTTTTTTCATTTATACAACCCATTGGGTTACAGATATAAAACAACTTTTCTGCTAAAAAAGTTCTCCTTTTGTTTGGAAGTTCCATTTTTATCGCTACATTTGCAACAACATTCAAATAAAACACATCATTAAGTATATGAATTCTTTGATGACAAATACATATCGTTGGTGGCGTTACTTACTACTCATAAAGTCGTAAGCTAACCCAGTCCGCGCGTATTTGTCCCACAATCGTTTATCATTCTATCCTCACATACGAAGGCTGTCGTTCTTACGACAGCCTTTTTTGTTTTTCACCGATTATAAACCAAACTAAACAATCAAAATATGAATAGAAAAAATTATCAAGTAGACTCAAACGGGTATTATGGCAACTTCGGCGGAGCGTATATCCCCGAAATCCTGCACCGATGTGTAACCGAACTGAAAGAAGCTTACCTCCGGGTGCTGGACAGTGACGACTTCAAACAAGAATTTGCCCGGTTATTGCGCGATTATGTGGGGCGTCCCTCCCCGCTTTATTTAGCCAACCGTCTTTCTGCAAAATACGGATGCAAGATTTACCTGAAGCGGGAAGACCTGAACCATACAGGGGCACACAAGATAAACAACGCCATCGGGCAGGTGCTGTTGGCACGCCGGATGGGGAAAAAACGCATCATCGCCGAAACAGGAGCCGGACAACACGGCGTGGCAACCGCTACGGTCTGCGCCCTGATGAATATGGAATGCGTAGTGTATATGGGCGAAACCGACATTGCACGCCAGCATATCAATGTAGAAAAGATGAAAATGCTGGGAGCCGAAGTGCGCTCGGTCACCTCCGGCAACAAGACCCTGAAGGATGCCACCAACGAAGCCATCCGCGACTGGTGCTGCCATCCCGAAGACACTTATTACGTCATCGGGTCTACCGTAGGACCTCATCCTTATCCCGATATGGTGGCACGCCTGCAATCGGTCATCAGCGAGGAAATCAAGAAACAACTGACCGAACACGAAGGACGTGATTATCCCGACTACCTGATAGCCTGTGTAGGAGGAGGAAGCAATGCCGCCGGCACCATCTATCATTACCTGGACAACGACAAAGTGAAAATCGTGCTTGCCGAGGCAGGCGGAAAAGGCATCCATTCCGGATATTCTGCCGCCACCATCCAATTGGGCAAACTGGGCATCATACACGGTTCGAAGACCCTGGTTATGCAAAACGAAGACGGTCAAATAGTAGAGCCTTACTCGGTATCTGCCGGGCTGGACTATCCGGGCATCGGTCCGTTGCACGCCAACCTTGCCAAGCAACACCGGGCTACGGTACTTGCCATCAACGATGACGAAGCCATCCGCGCAGCCTACGAGCTGACCCGGCTGGAAGGCATTATCCCTGCACTGGAGTCGGCACACGCACTGGGTGCATTGGAAAAAGTCAGTTTCAAACCGGAAGACATCGTGGTACTCACCGTGTCCGGACGAGGAGACAAAGACATCGAGACGTATCTTAACCTAAAACCTTTTTAAATTCCTGACGCCATGACTTATCATTATCAAACCAATCATAAAGTGTTGCTGGGCGACCTGCATACTCCGGTAAGCACCTACCTGAAAGTGCGCGACCTCTTTCCGCAAAGTGCCCTGATGGAAAGTTCCGACTATCACGGGACAGAAAACAACCGCTCGTTCATAGGACTAAACCCTATAGCCAGCATCAGCGTCAACCATAATGTGGCAACCGCCATCTATCCCGACCACTCGCGCGAAGAAACCCTCATCGATGGAAACAACACGGTAGAAGATGTAATGAACCGATTTCTCGCACATTTTAAAGTCAGCGGAGAATATGCCGGATATTGCGGACTGTATGGTTACACCTCATTCAATGCCGTGCGTTATTTCGAGCCGGTCGAAGTAAAAGACAGTACGGAAAACAAGAACGACGCGCCCGACATCCTCTACATTTTATATAAATACATCATCGTCTTCAACGATTTCAAGAGCGAGATGGTGCTGATAGAAATGAACGACGGCAACGAACCCGGACATATAGACGAAGTAGAACGTGCCATCAACAACCGCAATTACACCACTTACGGCTTTCACCCCGTAGGAGAAACCACCAGCACCTTGACCGACGAAGAGCACAAAGCCAACATCCGCCAAGGCATAGCCCGATGTTTGCGCGGCGACGTGTTCCAGATAGTGCTCTCCCGCCGTTTCATCCAAGCTTTTCAAGGCGATGATTTCAAGCTCTACCGTGCTTTGCGCAGCATCAACCCCTCACCCTATCTGTTCTATTTCGACTTCGGCGGTTTCCGCATCTTCGGCTCTTCACCCGAAACCCATTGCAAGATAGAAGACGGACAAGCCACTATCGACCCCATTGCAGGCACTACCCGACGAAGCGGCAACAAGGAGACAGACCGCAAACTGACCGAAGCACTGCTGGCAGACCCGAAAGAGAATGCCGAACACGTGATGCTGGTAGACCTCGCCCGAAACGACTTAAGCCGCAACTGCCATCACACACACGTGGCTTTCTACAAAGAACCACAATACTACAGCCATGTCATCCACCTGGTGAGCCGGGTAACCGGTACGCTGAATGACGGAACCAATCCCATCCGCACATTCTTCGACACATTCCCGGCAGGCACCCTGAGTGGTGCTCCCAAGGTGCGGGCCATGCAGCTCATCAGCGAAATAGAGCCTCACAACCGGGGAGCATACGGAGGCTGCATCGGGTTCATCGGACTGAACGGCACACTGAACCAAGCCATCACTATCCGAACCTTTGTCAGCCGCAACCACACCTTGTGGTTCCAGGCAGGAGGGGGCATCACTGCCCTAAGCAACGAAGAAAACGAGCTGCAAGAAGTGAACAACAAACTGGGAGCCTTGAAAAAAGCCATCCTGATAGCCGAAAAACTTTAAACACATCCGTTATGAAAACCGTTATCATCGACAATTACGACTCGTTCACCTACAACCTGAGCCAGATATTACAAGAATTAGGAGCAGAAGTGACCGTACTGCGCAACGATAAGTTCCGACTCGAAGACCTCACCGCCTACGACAATATCGTGCTTTCGCCCGGACCGGGTATCCCCGAAGAAGCCGGTCTGCTGCTTGACGTCATACACATCTATGCAGACAAAAAGCCCATCCTGGGCATCTGCCTGGGCGAACAAGCCATCGGCGAAGCCTTCGGCGGCAAGCTGGTAAATCTCTCTACTGTCTTCCACGGTGTACAGACTCCCGCTAAAATCATCGCCGACGACTATATCTTCCAGGGGCTCCCGAACGAAATTCCTGTAGGTAGATACCACTCATGGGTAGTAGACGCAGCCAGCCTCCCCCCTTGCCTCGAAACGCTGGCTGTCAGCCACGAAGGATACATCATGGCTTTGCGCCACCGCGACTACGACATCCGAGGCATCCAGTTTCATCCTGAATCGGTACTGACCCCCGACGGCAAGCAAATCATCCGGAACTGGTTGGAACACAAACGTTGAACCCTTATAAACATCAAACGAATATGAAAGAGATACTCATACGCCTGTTTGCCCACGAAGAACTCTCGCACGAAGAAGCGCGCGAGCTGATGAAAGGCATCACACAAGGCAAATACAACGAAACACAAATAGCCTCCCTGCTTACGGTCTTCCAAATGCGAGGAGTGAAAGTACACGAACTGACCGGCTTTCGCCAGGCACTGCTCGACACACGCATCCCGGTAGACTTCTCTGACTACCAGCCCATCGACATTGTAGGGACGGGAGGGGACGGAAAAAACACCTTCAACATATCCACCTGCGCCTGTTTCGTAGTGGCGGGAGCCGGTTATACCGTAGCCAAGCACGGCAATTACGGAGCCACTTCGGTAAGCGGAGCCAGCAACGTCATGGAACAACACGGCGTACGTTTCACGACCGACGAAGCCCGGCTAAAACGTTCCATCGAAACCTGCAACATGGCATACCTGCACGCTCCTCTCTTCAATCCGGCAATGAAGCACGTGGCAGGCGTGCGCAAAGCCCTGCAAGTACGTACTTTGTTTAATTTGCTTGGTCCCCTTATCAATCCCTGCCGTCCCGCCTACCAGCTTCTGGGAGTAGCCGACCTTGCACAAATGCGACTCTATACCAACGTCCTCCAGCAGTTAGGCACCGGCTTTGCCGTAGTCAACAACCTGGACGGATACGATGAAATATCATTGACCGACGAATTTAAAGTGATGACCAACCGTTACGAAACCATCTACCGCCCTGCCGAGCTGGGCTTCTCACTCGCCCGCCAGGAAGAACTGTCGGGAGGCAAAAGCCCGCAAGAGGCAGCAAAGATATTCGATAACGTACTGCAGAACCGCGCTACAAAAGCTCAGACAGAATGCGTGCTCATCAATGCCTCGTTCGCCATTCAGGCACGCAACCCGGAAAAAACGATAGAAGACTGCGTGGCACAAGCACGCGAATCGCTGGAAAGCGGACGTGCCTGGAAAACATTCTGCAAGTTCGTCGAACTGAACCAATGAACCATTTCCTTTCCTCTCAACAGCGTAGGAATAAATTGCAGACAAAACACCTCAAAAAATAAAAATGATGGAAAAAGATATTTTAGAAGAAATCATCGCGCACAAGCGCATCGAAATAGCCGAACAGGAAAAGGCCGTATCTGCCACTTTCCTGGAAAAACTGCTGAACGAGCTTTGCCCGCCACACAGCTTGAAAGAAAGTCTCCGCACATCTTCGACAGGCATCATCGCCGAATTCAAACGACGCTCACCCTCGAAAGGCTGGATATATCGTGAAGCGGATGCTACAACGATTCCTCCCGCCTACCAGCAGGCAGGAGCCGCCGCCCTATCTATTCTGACCGACGAGACCTATTTCGGAGGCAGTCTGAAAGATATCCGTGCGGCACGCCCTACGGTAAACCTGCCCATCTTGCGGAAAGATTTCATCATCAGCCGTTACCAACTGTTGCAAGCCAAAGCGGTACAAGCCGACGCCGTCTTGCTGATAGCCGCCGCGCTCACGCCGCAAGAATGCCTCACGCTAACACGGCAAGCACACGAATTGAAACTGGAAGTGTTACTGGAACTGCACAGCGAGGAAGAATTGGACTATATAAACGATGAAACAGACGTGATAGGCATCAACAACCGTAACCTGGGCACGTTTCACACCGATGTTACCCATTCGCTCAGCTTTGCCGAACGTCTACCACGCGACAAGGTACTTGTTTCGGAAAGCGGTATCTCCCATCCCGAAACCATCCGTCAGCTGCGCCAGGCAGGATTCAGCGGCTTTCTCATCGGCGAAACATTTATGAAGACCGCCCATCCGGGCGAAACCCTGCGTCAGTTCATTCAATCGACCGGCCTATGATAGTGAAAGTATGTGGAATGCGGCAGGCAGACAATATCCGTGCCGTAGAAGAGAGCGGAGCCGACTGGATGGGATTCATCTGCT
This sequence comes from uncultured Bacteroides sp., assembly GCA_900544675.1. Lineage (GTDB taxonomy): Bacteria > Bacteroidota > Bacteroidia > Bacteroidales > Bacteroidaceae > Phocaeicola. The sequence goes on along the minus strand of UQVZ01000001.1, from coordinate 107,407 downwards.
ATGCACGCTCCCCTCGTTTCGTGGCAGATACCCCTGGTTATCTTCCGCATCGGGCAAAGCGTGTCGCCGTATTCGTCAACGAGACCATCGACAGCATCCTTGCACGAGTTGCGACATTGAAACCAGACTACCTGCAACTGCACGGGACGGAAACTCCAGAGTTCTGCCGACAATTGCGCGAACGGGGATTCCACATCATCAAGGCATTTGCCCCACGTACGGCATCCGACTTCGAGCGGACTGTCCCTTACCTTCCGTTTTGCGACTACCTGCTCTTCGACACACCGTGCACCGGATACGGAGGGTCAGGCAAAACGTTCGACTGGGAACTGCTTGAGCACTATCACGGAAATGTCCCGTTTCTGTTAAGCGGAGGCATCCGCCCCGACAGCCTCGAAGCATTAAAACGATTCCGACATCCCCAGTGGGCAGGTATCGACCTGAACAGCGGCTTTGAGACTGCTCCCGCGGTAAAAGACGCGGTAGCCTTGAGCACATTCATCCAACAGATAAAAAATATTCATTAAAAAAACAACAACGCTATGAACCGAATCAATCAATTATTTGCCCAAAAGAAACGCGACATCCTCTCCATCTATTTCTGTGCAGGATGTCCCACACTCGACCATACCACCGATGTGATACGCACCCTCGAACAGCAGGGTGTCGACCTGATAGAAATCGGCATTCCTTTCAGCGACCCGATGGCAGACGGTCCGGTGATACAAGACGCCGCTACCCAAGCACTTCGCAACGGAATGACCCTGCGTTATCTTTTCAGTCAACTGAAAGACATACGCCGCGAGGTGCATATCCCTCTTATCCTGATGGGCTACCTCAACCCGATTATGCAATACGGCTTCGAACATTTCTGCCAGACCTGTCAAGATTGCGGCATAGACGGAATGATTATCCCCGACCTTCCCTTCAAGGACTACATGGAGGAATACCGCCCCATTGCCGACCGCTATAACTTGCGCATCGTGATGCTGATTACGCCCGAAACCAGCGAAGAACGCATCCGTGAGATAGACCGGAACACTGAAGGATTCATCTATATGGTATCTTCCGCTGCCATCACCGGTGCCCAAAAAGACTTCAACGAGCAGAAACAGGCATACTTCCGGCGCATTGAAGCGATGAACCTGAGGAATCCGCGGATGATTGGATTCGGCATCTCAAACAAACAGACCTACGAGGCTGCAGCCTCGCATGCCGCCGGCTGCATCATCGGAAGCAAATTCGTAACACTCCTGAAAGAAGAAGACGGAAACGCCTTGCGTGCCATTACCCGACTGAAACAAGCATTGAAGCAGGAATAAAAGAAAAACATACAGTCTTTTTGATGCAAACGTTATCTTCAGCCGGAGGTAATGTTTGCATCAACCTGCATCATCATCTTCACACGGCACCGAATACTTACAATTTGAAACGACAGCTATCTTTATAGATTAAGATTCTCACCCTAAAACAAACATTTTGTCATTTTGTTCAGTAAAATATTTCGGCATTCCGATACAAATTCGTACCTTTGCACGAAAACAAACGTTCAACTATGATTAAGCCTGACTATCCATCCGTTCTCCTTATATATACCGGCGGTACCATCGGTATGATTGAAAATCCTGAAACAGGAGCTTTGGAAGCCTTCAACTTTGACCAGCTTCAGGAAAACGTTCCCGAATTGCGACGTTTCAATTACCGGATTTCGTCTTACCAGTTCACACCTCCTATCGATTCATCGGATATGGAGCCGGCTCTTTGGGCAAAACTGGTGAAAATCATCCAATATAATTACGACAACTTCGACGGGTTCGTCATCTTGCACGGCACGGATACAATGGCTTATACAGCATCAGCCCTGAGCTTTATGCTCGAAAACCTAAGCAAACCGGTCATTCTTACCGGAAGCCAGCTACCCATTGGCGTACTCCGTACAGACGGAAAAGAAAACCTGATTACTTCCATTGAGATAGCCGCTGCCAAACATCCCGACGGGACAGCCATTGTACCTGAAGTCTGCATCTTCTTCGAAAACCTCCTGCTGCGAGGAAACCGTACGACCAAAATCAATGCCGAGAACTTCAATGCTTTCCGCTCGTTCAACTACCCTCCGCTGGCTACGGCAGGCATCCATATTAAATATGAATACGACCGCATACGCAAAGCCAACCCGGATATCCCGATGCATCCGCATTTCGTATTCAATACTAACGTCATCATCCTGACCATTTTCCCCGGCATACAGGAAAATATCGTGAGCAATGTCTTGCATACTCCCGGACTAAAGGCAGTTGTATTGAAGACCTACGGGTCGGGCAATGCCCCGCAGAAACCGTGGTTCATCCAATTGCTGAAAGAAGCCACCCAACGCGGCATCATCATTGTGAACATCTCGCAATGCCCCACAGGAATGGTGGAAATGGCACGCTACGAAACGGGATTACACCTGTTGGACGCCGGTGTCATCAGCGGATACGACTCGACAGTAGAAAGCGTACTCACCAAACTGATGTTCCTGTTAGGACACAACCTGACTCCGCAACAGATACGCAACGAAATGAGCCGTCCCATCGCCGGAGAGTTCACACGCCCTTCATTGTAACAACTTTGTAACATCTATTTCACAACAAAGAAACAAAAAAACGGCATTTTTGCCACAAAATCAAAATCAGAGAAAAACAATGAATGAATATCGCATCCTTGTAGTAGACGACGAAGACGATTTGTGTGAAATCCTGAAGTTCAATCTTGAAATGGAAGGTTACAAAGTCGATACAGCCAACTCGGCGGAAGAAGCCCTGAAACTGGACCTTACGCAATATAATCTCCTGTTGCTGGACGTAATGATGGGTGAAATATCCGGATTCAAGATGGCACGTATGCTGAAGGCAAACAAAGATACCGCCAATATCCCCATCATCTTCATCACTGCCAAAGATACCGAAAACGATACGATTACCGGTTTCAATCTGGGAGCTGATGATTACATCTCCAAACCTTTCTCGCTGCGTGAAGTCATTATGCGCGTGAAAGCCGTATTGCGCCGTACCGCCAACCTGCAACTGAGAGAAAACGAAGAACTGCGTTACAAAGGACTGACCATCAATGTTCCGCAGAAAAAGGTTATCATCGACGGCGAAGAAGTTTCCCTTACCAAAAAAGAATTCGAGATTCTGCTGTTGCTGCTCCAGAACGCCGGTCGTGTCTTTTCACGCGAAGATATCCTGTCGAAAGTATGGAACGACGAAGTGTATGTGCTCGACCGTACCATTGATGTGAATATTACCCGCCTGCGTAAGAAAATCGGCGAATACGGCAAACATATCGTCACCCGTCTGGGCTATGGCTATTGTTTCGAATGTGAATAACCATTATTCCTTTACTGTCCGACTATGACTAAACTGCTATATCGTTTACTGCCGTTCAGCAAACGGCTGTTTCTTTCTGTCATCCTGCTGTTCGCCACATTTGCAACGTGCTTTCTGCTGTTCCAATACCAGCGGGAGAAGGCATATAAAAGCGACCTTCTGAATATGCAGCTTCAGAACTACAACAACCGGTTGTATGACTTCATCACTGCCAACAAGTATCATGACATCGACTCGTTGCAGCAATATGTTCTCACCCACATGATTCCCGACCTGCGCGTGACAATCATCAATCCACAAGGAAAAGTCATCTACGACAATATCCAGCCGGATATAAGCAAATTCGAGAACCACCGTACCCGTAAAGAAGTGCAGGAAGCCCTGATGTATGGAAGCGGATACAGCATCAACCGTCTTTCGGCAAGCATCAAGGGACAAGAATACTTCTATTCGGCACGTTATTTCCCTTCGCAGCAACTGATTATCCGCTCGGCGTTGCCTTACAATGTCAGCCTCAGCAAACATCTGAAGGCCGACTCGAAATTCGTATGGTTCACGCTGACCATCAGCCTGATACTGATTGTCCTGTTCTACCGTTATACCCGGAAGTTGGGGATGTCGCTCACCAAACTGCAACAGTTTGCCCTGCGTGCCGACCGAAACGAGCCGATTGACATATCGGAAACATTCCCTAAAAACGAGCTGGGAGAAATATCGCAACACATCATCAAGATTTACCAGCGACTGCATCGCGCCAAAGAAGCCTTATATATCGAACGCGAAAAGCTGATTTCCCATCTGCAGACTTCACACGAAGGACTGGGAGTTTTTACACGGGAACGGAAAGAGATATTGGTAAACAACCTCTTCACCCAATATGCCAACACCATTTCCGACCATAACCTGACTTCGACAGAAGAAGTGTTCAATATAGCCGAACTGGCTTCGATTACAGATTTCCTGAACCGTAACGAAGACAATTTCAGCAAAGAAGAGAAAAGGCTGGAACTGCATGTCGACAAGAACGGCCGCTCGTTTTCCGTAGAATGCATCATCTTTCAGGACCATTCGTTCGAGATTTCTATCATCGATATCACTCAAGAAGAACAGCAGGCACGCCTGAAACGCCAGCTCACCCAGAACATTGCCCACGAGTTGAAAACACCGGTTAGCAGCATACAGGGATATCTGGAAACCATACTCAATACACCCAACCTGCCGCAAACGACCATGCAATCATTCCTCGAACGGAGTTATGCGCAAAGCAACCGCCTGACTGTATTGCTGCGCGACATATCGGTACTGACCCGTATGGATGAAGCACCCAATCTGGTAGAAAGGGAGCAGGTCAACCTGAGCCTGATGCTGAAGAATATGCTGAACGAAGTGGCATTGGCTTTGGAAGAAAAACATATCACGGTCATCAACAAGGTGCCTTACGGTCTGAGTGTCTATGGAAACAGTTCATTGCTTTATTCCATCTTCCGCAATCTGACAGACAACGCCATTGCATACGCCGGCATCGGAGTCACCATCCGAATCAACTGTTTCCGTGAAGACGAGAAGTTCTACTACTTCAGCTTCTCTGATACAGGTGTAGGCGTTCCCGAAGAACACCTGAACCGCATCTTCGAACGTTTCTACCGTGTGGACAAAGGACGCTCACGCAAACTGGGAGGCACCGGGCTGGGACTTGCCATCGTAAAGAATGCCGTACTCTTCCACGGAGGAACCATCTTTGCCAAGAACAATCCCAACGGAGGTTTGGAATTTGTATTTACCTTGCAGAAAAACAAAGAAAGATAATATCAATCCGTCTGTACGCCCCACGTACAGACAAAATCAGCATGAAGCATATAACAGACCTGATAGCGTACCGGTTGTGCAGTCTTGTACTCGCAACCGGTAATTTTTCCTTCCGGCTGGAGATGAAAAGGCAAAATGCGCAGATGTTCCCTGAAATCGACTTCCTCTTTGTTCATCAGCTTATACAGCGTTTCTTTTGCCGACCAATGCAGAAGCATATAATATAAGGTGGAAATCTTCCGGTCTCCCGCATAAGCGCTCACCGATTCCGCTTCACCTTGCAATTCTTCGGCACACATAAAACGGTCAGCCACCTTCAGCACCCTGTCTGCCACCTGCTCAATATCGATACCCACCTCTGCCGAAGGATGAAGGGCTATAGCCGCATATCCCTTCGTATGTGAAATGGAGATACGGAAACTCTTATCGGCAAGGAAAGGCTTGCCCGAAGGAGCATGGCAAATCAGCTTTTCCTCACCGCATACCGTTTTCAGCAATACGCGTACAGCCAAGTATTCCATCTGCCGCGATTCGGCACGCAACCGATTCAAGTCTTCATCATAAGGCAAGTCGTTTCCCAATGACGCGCGCAGTTCGCCGAAAGTTTCTTCTATCTTCCAGACGGCAAACAAGCCGTCGTTCTCTTTCCAACACTTAAGCAGAGACATTTTTCCTCGTAACCTTTACTTTAACAATACGGTGTGCGTCCATCTGAAGCACTTCGAAAACAAAATCCTTATAGCGAATAATCTCGTGCAGCGCCGGAAACTCGCCTTTCAGTTCCAGCACCAGTCCCGCCAATGTATCGGCATCGCCTGCCACTTCTTCGAAGTCATCCGAATCGACATCCATAATCTTATAGAAATCGGAAAGCAACGTCTTTCCCTCGAATACATAGGCATTGTCCGAAAGTTTCACGTACGTACGTTCCTCCTCATCATATTCATCATTGATTTCACCTACGATTTCCTCGATGATGTCTTCCATCGTCACCAACCCAGAAGTGCCGCCAAACTCATCCACGACAATGGCTATATGAATCTTGTTTGCCTGAAAGTCACGGAGCAGGTCGTCAATCATCTTGGTTTCAGGCACGAAATAGGCAGGACGTATCAGGTTCTGCCACTTGAAGTCATCCCCTTTCTCCAGGTAAGGCAACAGGTCTTTGATGTAAAGGATGCCCTTGATGTTATCGCGGGACTCTTCATAGACAGGGATGCGCGAGTAAGCATTGTCCACCACGCATTTGATGACTTCCGGAAACGGCGTATCAATCTCCAGATCCACCATATCCAGACGCGAAGTCATCACTTCCTTGGCTGTCTCTTCCCCAAAACGGATAATGCCTTCCAGCATATTGCTTTCCTCTGAAATCTCGTTCTTGTCGGTCAGTTCCAAAGCCTGCGAAAGCTCGTCGACCGAAAGCCCTGTCTTCTTATGCTTTTGCGCCATACGGTTCACAAAGAAAGCCGAACGTACCAGGATATTCGAGAAAGGACGGAAAAGAGAGCGCATAAAAGCAATCAGTCCGGCTACTTTCCGACAAAAAGCCAATGAGTTTTGCGCTGAATAAATACGGGGCATAATCTCGCCGAAGAGCAATAACAGAAAAGTCAGGATAATGGTAAACAAGATAAACTGAAGCACATATCCCCCTTCCCAATGCACCACACCGGCAAGGAAATAAGTACCCAGCACCACAATCGCCACATTGACGAAATGATTGGATATCAAAATAGTCGCGAGCAAATGCTCGGAGTCGTCCAGCAATTTCCGGATACGCTTATCGGCTGCCGACTTTTCTTCATCCACCTTATCCCTATCATCTTCAGAAAGCGAGAAGAAAGCAATCTCTGAAGCTGAAATCAGTCCGGACACACACAATAACAACACAGCACACACGGCAGCAATGACCGCCCCCGTCGAAGGGGACACAAACGTCAGGCTACCCAAGCAATTTTCAATAAATGATAAACACGAGTCAGGATCCAAAACAATAAAATTTAGTTAAACATCTGGTTCGTATGCCCTCGGAGGCAGTCCCGTCAAAACGGCAAGTCATCGGAAGCGGAAGCCTCTTGGGCAGGTTTTGCCGCAGCAGAAGGAGCAGGCTGAGGCTGGACGGCCGGTTGAGCAGACCGTGGGGTCAGCATCTCCATATTATCGCCGTAAATCTCTACCACATAGCGCTTGATGCCATTCTGGTCATCGTACGAACGGCTGCGAATCTTGCCTTCGATATAGAGTTTGTCGCCCTTATGCACATACTTCTCGGCTGTTTCTGCCAGTCCGCGCCACAACACGATGTTGTGCCACTCCGTACGTTCGGGCACCTGAGTGCCGTTTGCCAGCGTATAGCCTCTGTCTGTTGTAGCCAAAGGGAAGGTGGCAACCGCCACCCCATTATCCAAATAGCGCACATCCGGGTCTTTCCCGACATTACCGATTAACTGAACTTTATTCAATGACATACTTTTAATTCTTACTGATTATTTGGTTTCAAAATTAAAGAAAAAAAACGAGATAGCAAGCGAGGAACCGCAAATTTGTGCAAATCATCAATCAAAACCTGCCGGAAGTCCCCCTGAGGCGTTTCTCCCTCGCCTATCTCTACGGCATAACAATCGGCATAAATGACCCGATGAGACAAGACATGCTTCACCTGTTTTGCCACCAGCCGGGTGTTTCTCACCTCGCAACCGGCAAAAAGTGTCTTGTATTTCGGAAGCCGGCAGACTTCTTCTTCACTTGTTTCCCGTTGGGTCTCTATCAAAGGCAGCTCATACAGATTATGCCAGATATCGCCGGCGCCACGCTTATGCAGAAATACCGTGTTGCCAGCCTTTATATAAAAATAAAGAAAATAGCGGTTGGTCACTTTCGTCTTATGCTGCTTGCGCGGAAGTTCCTCCACCCATCCTTTCTGCAAAGCCACACAGCTGTCCGACAAGGGGCAAAACAGACACGAAGGAGATGAAGGCACACACTGCAAGGCACCGAAATCCATAATAGCTTGGTTATACAATGCCGGTTCCGACCTTTCGAGCAATTCCTCAGCCAAGGCTGCATACAGCTTCTTGCCGGCAGAAGTGTCAATCGGTTCTTCTATCCCCATCCAGCGTGAAAGCACTCTGTACACATTTCCGTCGACCACGGCACAAGGCATTCCGTAGGCAAACGAGCAGATGGCAGCAGCCGTATAGTCGCCTACCCCTTTCAGTGCCCGCACCTCCTCGTAAGTGTCGGGAAACGCCCCGCGCCTGGCTATCGAACGTGCAGCCTCATGCAGATTCCTTGCCCGCGAGTAATAGCCTAATCCCTGCCAGTATTTCATCACTTCGTCCTCGTCTGCCTCTGCCAGCGCAAACACATCCGGGAAGCGCCTGATGAAACGGCAATAATAGTCGTATCCCTGCGCCACCCGGGTCTGTTGCAGGATGATTTCCGATATCCATATTTTATAAGGGTCTTTCGTGTCACGCCACGGCAAGTCCCGCTTGTTTTCCTGATACCAGCGTATCAGGGTTTCGCCGAATCGATTCATCTTCTCTGTCGTTAGTTAGATTAAAATCACTTAAAACTTCTGCAAAAATAGGGGTTTTAAGGACGCAGAATATAGTTTTTCTGAAATTTGTTCGAAAGAAATTTCTCCATAAGCGAGAAAAGCTATATATTTGCAATCCAAAAAATTAAGATAACGTATAACAATAATTATTAGCGAAATGACTAAAGCAGATATTGTAAACGAAATTGCCAAAAACACGGGCATTGACAAGCAAACGGTACTAACTACGCTGGAAGCATTTATGGACTCAGTAAAGACTTCATTATCAAATGATGAAAACGTATACCTCCGTGGTTTCGGCAGCTTCATCGTGAAGAAAAGAGCGCAGAAAACTGCCCGGAACATTTCAAAAAATACGACCATCATTATCCCGGAGCACAACATTCCGGCATTCAAACCAGCAAAAACGTTTACTCTTTCAGTAAAAAAATAATTATTTTTTAGTATTAACCCTATAAAATTTTGAAGCTATGCCAAGCGGAAAGAAAAGAAAAAGACATAAAATGTCTACACACAAGCGTAAAAAAAGACTGAGAAAGAACAGACACAAAAGCAAAAAATAATTGTTAGTCTGTCCGACTTCAATAAAGAACAAACTTGCAAAGCTCCTTCATAGTCTTTCAGGTTTGTTCTTTGTGTATGGAGAATATGTGAATTCAGAGTATTAACCAAGTAAACTAAGTGACAAGTGACAAGCGAATTAGTAGTAGATGTACAGCCGAAGGAAATTTCCATCGCTCTGCTCGAGGATAAAAACCTGGTAGAGTTTCAGAAAGAAGAAAGAAACCTTTCTTTTTCCGTAGGCAATATGTACGTGGGCAAAGTCAGAAAACTGATGCCCGGACTGAACGCCTGCTTCGTGGATGTCGGTTTCGAAAAAGACGCTTTCCTTCATTACTTAGACCTCGGACCTCAATTCCTTTCTTATCAGAAGTATCTGAAGCAAGTTATCAGCGACCGTAAAAAACTTTATCCCATGTCGAAGGCGACCATGCTGCCCGACATCGAAAAGGACGGAAGCATTTCCAATGTCCTGCAACAGGGACAGGAAGTCATTGTGCAAATCGTAAAAGAGCCCATCTCCACCAAAGGTCCACGCCTGACCTGCGAACTGTCCTTTGCCGGAAGATACCTGGTGCTCATTCCGTTCAACGATAAAGTGTCGGTATCACAAAAAATCAAGTCGAGCGAAGAACGCGCGCGCCTGAAACAATTGCTGCAAAGCATCAAGCCCAAAAACTTCGGCGTCATCGTACGCACAGTGGCAGAAGGCAAGCGCGTAGCCGAACTGGACGCCGAACTGAAAGTTTTGCTGAAACACTGGGAAGAAACCATTACAAAAGTACAAAAGGCAACCAAGTTGCCTACATTGGTGTACGAAGAAACCAGCCGCACGGTAGCCATGCTGCGCGACTTGTTCAACCCGTCGTACGAAAACATCTATGTGAACGATGAAACCGTTTACAATGAAGTAAAGAATTACGTAACCTTGATAGCCCCCGAACGTGCGGGCATCGTCAAGCTATACAAAGGCCAGCTTCCCATTTTTGATAACTTTGCCATTACCAAACAAATCAAGTCGTCGTTCGGGAAAACCGTTTCATACAAAAGCGGGGCTTACCTGATTATCGAACATACCGAAGCGCTCCACGTAGTAGACGTGAACAGCGGAAACCGTTCGAAATCGGCCAACGGGCAAGAAGCCAATGCCCTCGACGTCAACTTGGGCGCTGCCGATGAGTTGGCACGCCAGCTTCGGTTAAGAGATATGGGAGGAATCATCGTTGTCGATTTTATCGACATGAACCTTGCCGAAAACCGCCAGAAACTGTACGAACGCATGTGTCAGAACATGCAGAAAGACCGTGCAAAGCACAACATCCTGCCCCTCAGCAAATTCGGTCTGATGCAGATTACCCGTCAGCGTGTGCGTCCCGCTATGGACGTAGCCACCGACGAAGACTGCCCTACCTGTTTCGGCAAAGGGAAAATCAAGCCTTCCATTCTGTTTACAGATACACTGGAAAGTAAAATTGACTACCTGGTCAATAAGTTGAAGGTCAAGAAATTTACATTGCACATCCACCCCTATGTGGCTGCCTATATCAACCAAGGCTTCATGTCGCTCAAACGGAAGTGGCAGATGAGATATGGCTTCGGTATCCGTATCATCCCAAACCAGAGCCTTGCCTTCCTGCAATATAAATTCTATGACGCGCACAACGAAGAAATAGACATGAAGGAGGAGTTCGAAATCAAATAACGGACGTTCGGTTCCCCTGACGCAATAATCCCCTTGCTTCCCTTGCCCATTGCGGCAAAGCGAAACAAGGGGATTGCTGTTTCTCCCGGTTTTTAGCGTCCGGGCAACACGGTTCATCCCCAGTCTCTTTCCATACTTTGTTATATTTTTCCGCCACCTTGCGGTACAATTCGGACAATCATGCCTTATATTTGCAGAAAAGCAGTTGGCTACGAAATGCGATGCAGCTATATGCCTCGGCAAACACATATAGCTTCATCGGCTGCAAGATTATTAATCTTCCACGTGTAAGATTAATAATCTTATAGCTGGAAGATTAATAATCTTACACGAAACGCAGCCGACTGCGTTATCCTAAGAAGACAATTAAAGCAACCCTACAAACCATTCAGATATGATAAAGTACAGTTTAGTCATGCGTGGCGAACCTCGCCACCCCGAACGCCCGAAGCGTGCTTTCGCCTCGGCACAGTGCATCAAGACCCTATCGCTGGAAGAGCTGGCGCGGCATATCAAGAATCACGGATGTGCCTATAGCATCGGAGACTTCATCGCCATCACCAAGATGCTGGCTGAAGCTACCGCCGAAATGCTGAAGGAAGGCTATCAGGTGGAACTGGACGACTTAGGCAAGTTCTACATCACGCTGGGATGTGAAGGGGCTGAGAGCAAGGAAGCCTTCCAGCCCGACTGCCATATCAAGGAAATACGGGTACACTGGACGCCGGGAGAAGCATTCAGCAACATGCGCCAGGAAGCTAAATTTGAAGAAAACCTGAACCGGAAAACAGAACGCAAGCTCTTGCTTGCCGAACGGAAAGGAGAAAAAACGCTGGAGCTGTAACCCCGATTTTTTTTAAACACAGAGACACAAAGGCGCAGAGATTCATTCAACCATCCTTTGTCGCTCAGTGCTTCTGTGTTTGATTTCCAAGGCTATAATATCAGCTTTGGTTGATTTGAACAATACTCTTTTAGATATTCCAACTCAGACATCGCCTATATATCCCGAACGTCATAACGGAATCTTGGCGCAGGAAAAACATTAGTTAATCATCCAATGTATAAGTTTCATCATAGATATCTCTCAAATTTTTACCTTCATGCATCCAGTACCCCGTAGGTTGAATAGCATGAGTAATATTGAACAATTTCTTGGTTATACCTATCTTTACCCCATACACCTTTATCTGGGTCATTGATGTAGACGTCAATCAAATCACGAATTTTTATGGATTTTAATTCTATCTGCATAGCTTATTCCTTTCTCTTTTGGGCAGATTTTTTCGTTTCTTGTTTGGGTATCAATGATTTTTCTTCCGATTTCAATCGTCGTTCCACTTTTTTCACATCTTCTCCTGCCGGAAGCTGTTCAGGAACAATACCACGCTGGAGCAGCATATTTCTTACCGCAGTATTGTTATCCACATGTTCACGAGTGATTTGCTCCTGTCCGTGCAAATCTTTTTGCTGCACATTTACCGAAGTCATTTCAGCAGCAAAGTCTTTAGCCTTGATACTGATAGTAGGAAGGAAGTCTGCCAAAGGACGGCTATTGGGAGCACCCAACTTTCGTTTTAACAACGCAGTATCCAAATGAAACAAAGCCTTGTCGCCTTTTGAACGGATGATGGCAAATCCCTTGCTATCCACTCCACGCTCATATAGAATGCCCGACAAACGGTTCTCTGTTTCAGCCAACTTATTGCGTGCAACCACCCGTTCATAATCTTGAATCCGTTTCTGTACCAGCTCTGCCCGCCGTGTCTGTACTGCAAAATAGTTTTGAGCAAAAGCTACCTGAGGTTTGCGCGGGTCTCCATTTTGAGCTACAAGATAGCAGGCATAACGGGTCAACATATAGTCATTGACCTCACGCTCTGCACCAGAGCCAAGCATAACCATTTTGCTGACGTCAGCAAAATGGTATTCCACTTCTTGACCTGCATTTTCACAAGCCAATTTAGCTTTTTCGATAATATTCTCGAAGTTACGCCATTGGGCATAACCTAACAAACTTGACAGTTCTCTGGCACTCCAACATTCCACGCCTTCATAATCATTGGCGATGGATTCAAATTGTCGGAACAGTTCTATGATTTCTTCGGCTTTCATTTTACTATTACTTTTTTCCGCGAATTATAATTCTTGTAAACGGCTTTTAAGGATGTTCGATTTTGTTTTGACTGAACAAGTCTATGTCCTGATTCTTATAACAAGTGGTTATCAGATTTTTGTTTGCCATACATTTCTATTTTTATACCACCTCCTTACGCAAGAACAAATCGCTGATTTATACAAAGGTAATGATTTATTATCAAAGCCAATCATGTTTTGAAAGAAATGCACTTATAATTACGTTTTTATGTGCTACTCCATTTTAGAAATCCTTAAAAAAAGAGTGCATCGCCCGAAGTTAATGTAACTTGCGCCTTGACAGTCCGTCCCAAGAAGACACTGACAAGCTGTTTCAGTTCTGTATAGCGTTGTTCTGTCCAAGCCTTGTCTTTCACAAAAACAGCCCCGGCTTTATTCCCTTCTGAAAGGAGACAAAGCCGGGGCTTATTTCAACAAACCAATACAATATATCTTATTGCTGTTCTTCGGCAGTCGTTTCAATGGTTTCCATCTGAGGACCTTCAACGAAATCGGTTTCACCGCCTGCTACAAGAAGGTTATACCACTGAATCAGTTTTTTGATATCGCTGGTGTGTACACGGTCGCGGTCGTAACTGGGCAATACAGCAGCCATAAACTCATGCAACTCGTCTACCGACGCTTTCTTATAGTCAAGCTGGGCTTGCGCACCGTTTTCCTTTTGTTTTATCGATTCGAGCACCGTAGCCAGAGGCACTTCGTCGGCATCGGTGTACATGGCGATATCGCCCAACGAGATAACCTTATCGCTGGCATAAACCGGCATACGTTTCTTGTCGGTAATGTTTTCTACAATCAACATATTTTTAGCCTGAGAAATCAGCTTATACAATCCCGGTTTCCCCGAGATAGCCAAAATAGTTTTCAACATACGTGTTTATCAGTTTAATTATTTATTTAATTGAACAAAAATACAACTCACTGCCGACATACACAAGATTTGGTTGCCGGCTTTTGACTTTTTTCTAAATTTTTCTGCAAATTATCCAACTGAGGAAGCAAGGGAAGGCTTCCATCGTTGAAGATAATGCAATCCGAACGCCTGCACTTGATTTCGTCATCCAACTGGGCAGCCATCCGCTGACGTATCTTTTCTTCGGTAGCGGCATCACGGTCCATTGCCCGACGGAGCCTTACCTCTACCGGTGCATATACGGTCACGATATAATCAACAACATCATCGAAACCTGCTTCGAAAAGGATGGCAGACTCTAAGGCGACAATAGCCTGAGCACTGTTTACAACAGCCCAGTTCAGAAAATCAGCCTTTACCCGCGGATGGACTATAGCATTGATTCGCGCTGCATTACCGGGACTAGCAAACAGAAAATCCGCTACCAAAGGTTTGTTGAGAGCCCCATCGGCAAGATAGACTTCCTGCCCCAGCAATCCAATCAGTCTTTCCCGAATCACCTCATCGGTTATCATCAGACGTTTCGCTTCTGTATCAGTATCGTAAACAGGTATTCCACGTTCTGCCAACAGGCGAGCGACATACGATTTTCCGCTTCCGATGCCTCCGGTGATGCCTAACTTTACCATATACTATCCTCCCCTGCGGTCTGTTCTATCAGATAATCGACGGATGAAGGCGAAATACGGGCATGGCTGACATAATCGGGAGAGCTTTTCAGATTTAACGGCAACTGTCCCCCTTTTGCTCTCAAAATGTCTTCGTAGGTAACGCCTATAAAGAAGTCTTCGGCAGTAACATCCTTGAAATGCGCCAAACCTACCTGAAAAGTGACCTGCACCTTCGAAGGGAAGGTACGCAACACTTTATTGGCAGGAAAATTGATGCCGACAATCGGCACCTCGACGGTCTTCTCGGAATACATATCCACGTACACCTGCAAATCATTGTAAGCGGGAACGAATTTCACTCCCTTGATTTTCTGAAGCATTACCCGCTGGTTCAACGTATCGGTCACATTCTCCACATGCACTTTAGACGTATAAGCAGCCGTCAGTGTATCGAGCACTTCTTCGGGAGCATAGGCTACGACCGAATCGGGGGTAAAACCGATATGGGATACATAATATTGGATTCCCGCACTTACATCTCCGTCCAGACGTACGGGCACTTTCTTTGCCTTGCCCATTGTATAGATGAAATCGAGGGTATCAGGACGCACCGAAACCAGATGGGTAGACACATTGAGCTGGGCAGATATCTTCTTCAGGAGGTCTGCCGAAGATATGTGCACGTGCGAACCCCGGTCTTTGTAGTCATTGAAATCGAAAGAAATAGGGAAAAAAGTCCTTCCCAACATATAATTGAGCAAGACTGTACCCCGATCTTCTACCCTGACACGTACATCTCCGGGCAACTCGGACGTAAGGACAGCTTCCTTGGGCACATTTTTCAGCCGCAAAGGAACTTTAAACTCCGTCTGGTAGACATCATCTAAAGTCTGCAACATCCAAAATGCGAAAGAGACCAACACAAAAAACAGGAAGACCAGACTCTCCTTACACTTATCGCTAAGCAAGAATTTTCTGATCTTCCGTATTCCCAGTCTATAATATCTCCGTATGTTCTTTACATCGAACATCGACTATCTTCTTTATTTATTATTGTTTGTGGCTTGTGCCTGTGCATCAGCGTAGATAGAATTCTTGTCTACTTTCAGTTTCACACTCGGAGCCACTTCTACAATAACAGCATTGTCTTCTATTTCCTTGATTTTACCGTAAATGCCTCCAGCCGTAATAACAGACTGACCTACTGCCAAGTTTTTGCGGAAGTTCTGAATCTCCTTCTGCTTCTTGTTCTGCGGACGAATCATAAAGAAATACATAATGGCAAAGATTGCCACCATCATAATCAGGAAAGAGTAGTCTCCTCCTTGTGCTGCCATAAATACAGTTAACAAATTCATAATAATCTTTTCTTGGTTAATAATATATCAGCGGACAAATATATCAATTTTTCGTCAGCTTGTTTTCCTTTTTTAATTGATTAACTATTCCATCCAATGTACCGTTGATGTAACCACCGCTCTTCGGGGTGCTGTACAGCTTGGCAATCTCCACATACTCGTTCAGCGACACATTGACCGGAATATTGGGGAAAGTCAATATCTCTGCCAAGGCAATCTGCATAATAACTACATCCATTACAGCCACACGTTTCAAATCCCAGTTCTTCGAGTTTTCACTGATAAGGTGACGGTAATAGTCGGCATTCAGTATTGTGCGGCGGAACAGACGGCGCGCGAAGTCCTTGTCTTCCTCATCCTTGAACTCGGGAAGCAGTTCCTGATTTTCCTTGTTCTCGGGCGCAAAGCGCTTGATGGTCTTCAGCACAAACGTATCGACAATTTCCTTGTCATCGTTCCAATACAGGCTCTGGTCTTCGAGCACTTCATCCAATGCCTGGTTATTGAAAATGATTTTCTTATACAGCTTTCTCCATACCTCCCGGTCTTCTTCATACGAAGAGGTTTCGCTTGCCATATACTCCTTATATATATCGCTCTGCATAATCTGCTCGCACAAGCTCTTGATAAATTCGCTTTCGTTTTCCCACGTTTTCTTTTGCGAATTGACAAAATCATTCAACTGCTTGTTCACCTCCAGCTGGGCGATAAACCGGTTGTCTACGAACTTGGTGTTAGGATTCAAATCTTCTTGCGTGGGCGCAAGCTTGTGTTTGGCAGCATCCAGCCGCCTGCTGGCATACCGCGTTACTTCTACCATAAGAAGCAGAAGGTAATTGTACAGGTCATACGCCTTGGACAAACTGAAGAACAACTCTTTCTCTGCAGTATCCAAATTTTTCCCGCCATTCTGATAATAAGCGTACACAATCTGAACTACCTTCAAACGAATAAGAACTCTGTTAATCATACTATTTATATAACTAATGTCACATTTTGAGTTGCAAAAATAGCTATTTTCAGCTATATCTTCCAAATAAACAACGCATTTTTGCTGTTTTTTTCAGTTTATAGATAATTTAAGACAGAGTTTCTTGGCATTTTGCAGAAAATTCAGCAATTTTGAGGCGAATTTTAGATTTTATACACTATGATGGAAGTTAAAAAGAACACGATGACTGAAGGAGATAAAGAAATCGTTTTTACAAAAGCTATCAAAGCTGGGAAAAGAATCTATTATTTGGACGTAAAGAAAAACAGAAAAGGGGAAATGTTTCTCGCTATTACAGAAAGCAAGAAAATCACGACAGGCGAAGGGGAAGCGTCTCAGACTAGTTTTGAGAAGCACAAGATTTTTCTTTATAAGGAAGACTTTGAAAAATTCATGGCAGGGCTGCACGAAGCTATTCACTACATCGAGTGCGAACAAGGTCCGATAGCTGGAGAAAGCCGCATTGCCGAGAATTCAAGTCTCACGGGTAAGGAGATTCTCAATGAGCCTTTGAAAGCGGATGACATTAAAATCGACATCGATTTTTAAACGAACGCTTTATCACAAAAGACTAAACAAGCCGAAAAAAACTTTCTTGACCGACGTTGCATTTCCTTAATTTCAGCACGTTGGTCAAGAAAAAGCGTCTTTACGCTTGTAAAATCAAAGATTATCACTACCTTTGCACCGCTTTTTCAATTTCATCGCTGTGACATTGGCGCATCGTGTGATGGTGAATTAAGCAAAATCAACTTAATTTAGAGTAACACAAAAATTTTTCAAACAATGAAATCAATCGACATTAACGGTTCTTTGAGAACTGAAACTGGAAAGAAAGCTACTCATGCTTTACGTAAAAACAACAACGTGCCTTGTGTGCTGTACGGAATGAAGAAAGACGAAAACGGAAATCCCGTTGCCACTCACTTCACCGTATCTGTAGAAGGTCTCCGCAAATTGGTTTACACTCCGCATATCTATATTGTAAACTTGAATATCGACGGTCAGGTAGTAAACGCTATCATGAAAGATATCCAGTTCCACCCTGTAACTGACGCTATCCTGCACGTTGACTTCTATCAAATCAACGAAGAAAACCCGATTGTAATGGAAGTTCCGGTACAATTGAGCGGTCTGGCTGAAGGTGTGAAAGCCGGTGGTAAGCTGGTTCTGCAAATCCGCAAGCTGAAAGTGAAAGCTTTGTACAACGATATGCCTGAACGTATGATTATAGACGTTACCAACTTGGGCTTGGGCAAGACTATCAAGGTAGGCGAATTGCACTATGACAACCTGGAAATCCTCAACGCTAAAGAAGCTGTGGTTTGCGCCGTTAAATTGACTCGTGCCGCACGTGGTGCTCAGGCAGCTGCCGGCAAATAAGGATCAAACCAATAAAAGAACGAATCCGCTTTCAATGAAATATTTGATTGTAGGCTTGGGGAACATCGGTGATGAATATCACGAAACCCGGCACAACATAGGATTTATGGTATTGGACGCTTTGGCTAAAGCGTCCAATATTGTTTTCAAGGACGGACGATACGGAGCCACGACTACCTTGTCGCTGAAAGGCAGGCAACTTATCTTGCTGAAACCTTCTACCTATATGAATCTGAGTGGGAATGCCGTCCGCTACTGGATGCAACAGGAGAAAATCCCATTGGAAAATGTCCTTATCGTAGTAGACGACTTGGCATTGCCGCTGGGAAGCCTCCGCCTGAAAGGCAAAGGAAGCGATGCCGGACACAACGGGCTGAAACATATTGCCGCTACATTGGGCACTCAAAACTATGCAAGGTTAAGGTTCGGCATCGGCAATAACTTTCCCAGAGGCGGTCAGATAGATTATGTACTGGGACATTTCGACGAGGAAGAACGCAAGGTATTGCCCGAACGGCTGGAAATGGCAGGGGAAATCGTCAAAAGCTTCTGTCTTGCCGGACTGAACATTACCATGAATCAATATAATAATAAGTAAAAGTTAAAGGGAGGTTAGCCTCCTGACTACTTAGAGCCTGTTTAAATTTTGCTCAGGTTTATTTTGAGAATTGTTTTCGAGGATGTTTTTCTGATTTTATAAGGAGGATAGCGGGCTATCTGACGCATAAAATCGGGAAAACAGACCGGAAACAAACTCAAAAGAGACCTGACAATATGACTTTATCGGAAAATTTAAACAGGCTCTTAGTCAAGTATCGAATTTCTTAATCAAACTATATGGCTGAAGCAAGAATAGACAAATGGATGTGGGCTGCACGCATATTCAAGACCCGCACCATCGCTGCAGAAGCCTGCAAAAAGGGAAGAATACACATCAACGGGGCACAAGCGAAACCTTCGCGAATGGTCAAACCTGGAGACGTGATTCAGGTAAGGAAACCGCCCGTCACTTATTCTTTCAAGGTATTGCAGGCGATAGAAAAACGTGTGGGAGCCAAACTGGTTCCGGAAATTATGGAAAACGTTACGACACCCGACCAATATGAATTGCTGGAGATGAGCAAGATAAGCGGGTTTGTCAACCGTGCCAAAGGAACCGGAAGACCAACGAAAAAAGACCGGCGAGACTTGGATGATTTCTTCACACCCGAATACATCGATGACTTTGACTTTGATTTCGATGATGACGAGGAAGATGACGAGAAATAGAACAACGGCTGTCCGTTATGCCAACAGTGCATAACGGACAGCCGCTTTTCTATAATAACAATCAAAGATTTGCCTTAATGGCATCAATCAGCTCCTGATATTCAGCATCCGATAAATATACTTTGCCCGGATTCATCTGGAAAGTACCTCCGTAATCGGGACCATCTACATACTTGGGAGCCAAATGGAAATGCAAATGCGACAGTTTGTCGCTATAAGCTCCATAATTGATTTTCTCCGGATTGAACGCTTTCTGCATAGCGCGAGTCACACGTACCACATCTGCCATAAAGGCATTCCGCTCTTCATCGCTCAACTCGTTCAAATCGTTTACATGATCTTTATACGCCACAAGGCAACGGCCACGGTAAGTCTGTTCCTTGAACAAGAAAACACGTGAAACACTCAGCGGAGCGATTTCAATCATCAAATTGTGTAATGTCTCATTGTTCTGACAATAGAGACAATCTTTCGGATCACTTTTCATTACTCTTTTTTATTTATGTGTTAAACAATGGTATTCCTATTCACTCTGCCGCAAAAAGACGTTTCAGATTCGCCTCCTCGCCTACTACCCAAACCACATCATTTACATTCAGCGGCACATGCACATCGGGAGCGCGGAGCACATTCTCGCCTGCCGACTCTATCCCGACCGCCAGGCAATGATACTTCGAACGCACGCCGCACTCGATGATATTCCGCCCTACAAAAGGAGAATCCTTGTCTACAATGAACTGCTTCAGCATCATCTCGTGTTTCTCAAAGTCTCCGTCATCGGAAGCATGTATCGCTTTTACAGCCATCGAGGCAAAGTCTGACAACTGACCGTCTGTACCGATAATCTGTAAGGTATCACCCGGAAAGATACGTGAAGCACCGTCAGGGATATTCAGCCTGCGGTTCCCACGAATAATCGAAGCTACATGTACGCCATATTTCTTGCCTAAATCGAGTTCTTTCAACGTATGCCCCACCCAATCGGAATCGGGAGACAGCACAAAATCGCTTAAATGCAAATCACGGTCGAGCAACTTGCCTGCATACGAGGGACGTTTGCCGCCTAAATATTCCTGCTGCATTTCTTTTGAACGCAAGTTCATCACAAACGTACGCTCCAATACAATCGACTGTTTCTTGAGAAAACGGGAGAAAATCATGAAACATACCAGCAAGATGGCGATTCCTACCATCAATGCGACCGATGTATGGAACAGACGTTCGATAATGAATACGATGAACCCTACAGCGATAAGCACCCGAAACACAATCAAGGAAATCAACAAGGCATGGTTGAAGCGGTTATCCGCCCATAAAGTGCGGAACTCTTCCGAATGGTTTTTCTTCATAATCAACGCACGCAGGAATGGGGATACTACCGCTACCGTAATGACTGCTGTCAAGATTCTTCCCCATAAATCGCCCAACATCTCTTTAGCCAAAGGTCCGACAAAGTGCAGACAAACCAGGACAACAGCTACCGAAAGCACGGAATAGACGATAACGATACGAATCACGGCAGTCATCAGCTTTTGCCAATTAGTCTTATGATTCACCGTAGAAGCTCCTGCCGAATAACGTTCCAACAGCAGATTCCAGCGCTCCGGAAGATGACTTTCTATCACATTGTAAACAGGTATGGCAAGACGAATCATATAAGGTGTAAGGAAAGTGGTGATTACCGATACAGCCACCACAATCGGATAAAGGAAATCACTGGTTACCCCCAGGCTGACACCCAATGTCGCGATGATAAAGGCAAATTCGCCTATTTGCGTCAGGCTGAAACCACATTGAATCGCTGTCTTCAACGGTTGTCCCGAAAGCAAGACGCCCATCGTACCGAAAATGGTCTGCCCCAACAGGACTGCCGCTACAATGGCAAGAATCGGATACTTATATTCGATTATCATATTCGGGTCTACCATCATGCCGACCGAAACAAAGAAGATAGCGCCAAACAAATCCTTGACCGGGGCAACCAGCCGTTCGATATGTTCCGACTCAATGGTTTCCGAAAGAATGGACCCCATGATAAAAGCACCGAACGCAGGAGAGAAACCTACCGCAGCCGCGAAATAAACCATCCCGAAACAAAGTGCCAAAGACACGATAAGCAACGTTTCATTACTCATCAGCTTGCGCACCCGTTTCAGCAGCAACGGTATCAGATAAAGCCCGACAACCAGCCATAACACCAGGAAGAACACCAGTTTTACCAGGCTATACACCATCTCCGAGCCTTCGAAATGGGCACTGACCGCCATCGTAGAAAGCATCACCATCAGCACGATGGCGAGGATATCTTCAATAATCAAGATACCCAACACAACACCTGCAAAATGCTGCTGGCGCAAACCCATATCGTCGAAAGCTTTATAGACAATGGTCGTGGACGACATGGCTATCATACCTCCCAAATAGATGCAATCCATCTGTTTCCATCCGAACATCCAACCTACCGAAACGCCGATGACTATCATGCAGAGGATAATAGTACAGGCAGATATGACGGCAGAACTGCCTACCTTCAGCAATTTTTTCATACTGAACTCCAGCCCCAAAGCGAACAACAGGAAGATGACACCTATTTCCGACCACAGATGGATATTAGCCTCATCGGTCACCGACGGAGTAAACTGAAAATGCGGACTGCACAAAAAACCAGCTACGATATAACCTAAAACCAAAGGCTGTTTCAGCTTTTTAAACACAAGCGTCATGATTCCGGCACAAATCAAAATCAATGCCAAATCGCTGATAAGAGGGGCTAACTGGGACATATTGTTCGGTACTTATTAGAAATTCCATACAAATGTAAGAAAAAAACCAATAGCTGCAATACGATAAGACAGGAATCAAGAAAAAACCGCACAACCATGCGTCATAGGCTTTTTTTGACTAACTTTGCAACGCATAAAACATGCATGTCCACTACAAGCAGCATCCCTCAAAATGAAAATATATGGATAGCAGACGGACATGTATCTAACAGAAACGTATATGATAGTTTGTATAGCCGAAAAGCCCAGTGTGGCACGCGATATAGCCGACGTACTGGGAGCCACACAGAAAAAAGAAGGATACATCGAAGGGAACGGATACCAGGTGACTTGGACATTCGGACACCTCTGCACATTGAAGGAACCGCACGAATATACGCCTGCATGGAAAGCATGGTCGCTCTCCAGCCTGCCGATGATTCCCCCTCGTTTCGGCATCAAGCTAATCGAAGACCCGGGCATAAAAAAACAATTCCAGACTATCGAACGCCTGATGCAGGCAGCCGATGAAATCATCAACTGCGGTGATGCCGGGCAGGAAGGCGAACTTATCCAGCGATGGGTGATGCAGAAAGCCGGCGCACGCTGTCCGGTAAAACGTCTGTGGATATCCTCACTGACCGAAGAAGCAATACGGGAAGGCTTTGCCAAACTGAAAGACCAGACCGAATTCCAATCGCTGTACGAAGCCGGACTGAGCCGTGCCATAGGCGACTGGCTGTTGGGGATGAATGCTACCCGGCTTTATACACTGAAGTACGGGCAAAACCGTCAGGTGCTTTCCATCGGACGGGTACAAACCCCTACCCTTGCCCTAATCGTCAACCGCCAGCAGGAAATAGAGCATTTCGTCCCCAAACAATATTGGGAACTGAAAACCGTATATAGGGACACGACGTTCAGCGCCATCGTGCGCAAGAGCGATGAAGAGTTAGCCGAGGAAGCCGCACAAAACATAGCTTCGCCTTCAGCCAAAAAGACAGCCAATAAAGAAGACGCCAACCGGGGAATCCCGCCTATCACAGACGAGGCCACAGGCAAAGCACTATTGGAACGCATCAGCCAAGCTCCCTTTACTGTTACCGACATCAGCCTGAAGAAAGGTACAGAAGCTCCTCCCCGCTTGTTCGACCTGACTTCGCTGCAAGTGGAATGCAACAAGAAATTTGCCTACTCGGCAGACATGACCTTACAACTCATCCAGTCGCTTTACGAAAAGAAAGTGGCGACTTACCCGCGTGTAGACACCACTTTCCTGAGCGATGACATTTATCCCAAATGTCCCAAGATACTGGAAGGGCTGAAAGACTATACGGCTCTTACAACTCCGCTTGCCGGAAAGACCCTTATCAAATCGAAAAAGGTGTTCGACAACTCAAAGGTGACAGACCACCACGCCATCATCCCTACCGGAGTGCAACCGCGGGGATTGACCGATATGGAAAAGAATGTATTCGACCTGATAGCCCGCCGTTTCATCGCTGTATTCTATCCCGATTGCAAATACTCGACCACCACAGTCATCGGAGAAGCGGACAGCATCGAGTTCAAGGTAAGCGGCAGACAGATACTCGACCCCGGCTGGCGTGTCGTCTTCGGCAAAGAGCCGAACAACGAAACCAAGGAAGGAGAAGAAGAAAGCGCATTGCCTGCTTTTACCAAAGGAGAAAGCGGACCGCATACGCCTGCCTTGAACGAAAAATGGACCCAACCGCCCAAGCCTTATACCGAAGCCACCTTGCTTCGGGCCATGGAAACCGCCGGTAAACTGGTAGACAACGAAGAATTGCGCGATGCCTTAAAAGAAAACGGCATCGGACGTCCGTCTACCCGTGCGGCAATCATCGAGACCTTGTTTAAGCGCCATTATATCCGTAAAGAACGCAAAAACCTGATTGCCACCCCAACCGGAGTGGAACTAATCGGACTGATACACGAGGAATTGTTGAAATCGGCAGAGCTGACCGGCATCTGGGAAAAGAAACTGCGCGAAATAGAACGCCATAGTTACGACGCCAAACAATTTCTAGATGAACTGAAGCAAATGGTCGGCGAGATAGTCCACAGCGTATTGAGCGACAATACCAACCGACGTGTCAGCGTTACGGTGGAAGAACCTGCACGCAAGACAGTCGCCAAAGAAGCGCCCAAGAAGAAAAAAACAACCACAGCCAGACGGACCAAGAAAGCGGTTAAGACCGACAATGCCTTGCCTGAAGGCGATGCTATCATCGGAATGAAATGTCCGCTATGCGGAAAAGGAACCATTCTGAAAGGAAAAACCGCCTACGGTTGTTCGGAATGGAAGAACGGTTGCACCTTCCGCAAGCCGTTTGTCTGAATCATTCACCACAGATTGAACAGATTCTACTTGATTCTAAAAACAAGCTCAAGGAAATCTGTTCTATCTGTGACATTGCCGTCATAAGGCAAAAACAACCTGCTCGGGCAGGTATCCGCTCCGGATACGCCACTCCTGCGGATAAAGGTTATTGGCACGGTTGCCAATGTTCTTCACAAATCCTAAAGCCATTCCTTTATACCTTATTAATATATAACCACGAGCGACATCCGCATCCAAGGCAAATGCCTCTTTCCGTAAATAGGCTATCGCTTGCTCATAACTGATTTCCACAACAGGAAAGGCCTTATCATTCCTACAAGCAGACATAGCCAGGGAATGGGAAGGAATCAAGTCTTTCCCTTTAAACTCCGCCAGCTGAATACCACCGCTTATCACACGCATCCGGTCACGAAGCCGATTATAAACCTCTTGATAAGCAAGCGGGAAAGCCATTACCCGTCCTTGGTCAGCCATAAAC
This sequence comes from uncultured Bacteroides sp., assembly GCA_900544675.1. Taxonomy (GTDB): domain Bacteria; phylum Bacteroidota; class Bacteroidia; order Bacteroidales; family Bacteroidaceae; genus Phocaeicola. The sequence goes on along the minus strand of UQVZ01000001.1, from coordinate 82,115 downwards.
GAATAGGCATCGGCATTTTTTATCCATGCCTTGACTTCTTGGGGCACGACCGGCAGTTTGCTTTTCTCCTTGTTGCCTTTGCTCTTTTTCCCTTTACGAGACACGATAAAGTCATCCGCATCCGACTCTCCTGTCTTCCGCAAGACTGCCATAAACAGTCCTTCTCCTTCCGTACGGTGAGGCAAGAAACGATAAACCGGAAACTCTGTTTCTGTCAGATTCCCTACAATGCCCCATTCCGGCTGCACTTCCACCGGCAATATTTCTGCTCCCAATTCCTCGGCTATCCATGCCACATTGTCCTCGTTCTCTTCCCGATTATAGGTACACGTGCTATACACCAGCAATCCTCCCGGTTTCAGGCAAGACCAGATATCGCGCACAATGCGCCGCTGACGCTGCCAACAAAGTGTCACATTCTCTACGCTCCACTCTTCCACAGCCACCGGATCTTTTCGGAACATTCCTTCCCCCGAGCAAGGCACATCGGTCAAGATAATATCAAACAATTCACCCAAACAAGCAAAATCAGCCGGGTCATTATTTAATACCACCGTATCAGGATGACCCCATTTCGTCATATTCTCAGCCAATACCTGTACACGACCACGCATCACCTCATTAGCCACCAGCAGACTGCCTTCGGGAAGCACCGAACGTGCCAATGTCGACTTTCCACCCGGCGCTGCACAAAGATCAAGCATCACCACCGGACCGGATACATATTGTTTCAACACTTGTTCCAGGAACATCGACGAAGCCTCTTGCACATAATAGCAACCGGCATGGAAGAAAGGGTCGAAGGTAAACGTAGGACGTGAAGACAAGTAATATCCCGTATCACACCACGCTACCCTGTGGCTATCATCCGGCATCTTGTCCGTTTTCAGTCGGTTTACACGGATACTCACCGGAGATTCCTTCTCTATCAACGCCTCACGCATGGCAGCAAACTGCTCCTCGCCAAGCAAGGCAGTGGTTCTGGCTATAAAATCAACTGGAAGATTTATCATACATTTACAAAGCCTCTATTTCCTCGATAGTCCATGTCCTTACACCTTACATCGGCAATGCTGTTTTTCTTGAAGGGTGCATCAAGTGCCAACTCAACCGGTAAATATTCGATTTCCTTAATTTCTTCCTCCGGAGTTTCGAAAGGCAACAAAGCATTCAAAAAACTGATAATTATATCAGGATGTTCGCCGAACACTTTCTTGAAAGTGAGGTCGGCCATAGGACTCAAGTATCTCATAACATACAGGATTTATGCAAAGGTACAAAATCAATACATATCAGACAAATGATTTGGCACAGGAACAAACTCCGTCAACGGAAAAACCCTACTTTTCTTCATCGCTTTCACTGATAATCGAAGCTTTTTGCCTACCTTTGCCGGAAAAAGCAAAAAAACATCCTATCAAAATGAAACAATACTTAGACCTGCTCAGACATATCCGGACAGAAGGCGTACAGAAGCACGACCGCACGGGGACAGGAACCATCAGTACCTTCGGATACCAGATGCGCTTCAACCTCGCCGACGGTTTCCCGCTGATAACGACCAAGAAACTGCACTTGAAATCCATCATCTACGAACTGCTTTGGTTCTTACGTGGAGATACTAATGTAAAATACCTGCAAGAAAACGGTGTACGCATCTGGAACGAATGGGCAGATGCCGACGGCAACCTGGGTCATATCTACGGATACCAATGGCGTTCGTGGCCCGACTACGAAGGAGGATTTATCGACCAGATAAGCGAAGCCATAGAGACCATCAAGCATAATCCTGACTCACGCCGCATCATTGTCAATGCCTGGAATGTAGCTGACCTAAAGAATATGAACCTGCCGCCCTGCCACATGTTCTTCCAATTCTACGTAGCAAACGGACGGCTGAGCCTGCAAATGTACCAGCGTAGCGCCGACTGTTTCTTGGGTGTACCGTTCAACATCGCCTCGTATGCCCTGCTCTTGCAGATGATGGCACAAGTGACGGGACTGGAAGCCGGTGACTTCATCCTTACGCTGGGTGACGCTCACATTTACCTGAACCACCTGGAACAAGTAGACCTGCAACTGACTCGCGAACCGCGTCCGCTTCCCAAGATGCACCTGAACCCGGACATCAAAGACATCTTCGACTTCAAATACGAAGATTTTGAATTGAGCGACTATAATCCGTGGCCACACATCGCAGGCAAAGTATCCGTATAACCACAAGGAATTAAAGCAGAATTATGATTACCATCATCGCAGCCGTCAACCGAAACCGCGGACTGGGTTTCGAGAATAAACTATTGTATTGGTTACCCAACGACCTGAAACGCTTCAAGGCGCTGACCACAGGGCATACCATCATCATGGGAAGAAAAACATTCGAGTCGCTTCCGAAAGGAGCATTGCCTAACCGAAGAAATATCGTACTGAGCAAAGGGAATGCCTGTTTTCCCGGTGCCGAATGTTTCCATTCATTGGAAGAGGCACTTGCGCAATGCACGCCGGGGGAAGATATCTACATCATCGGCGGAGCCAGCCTGTATGCCGAAGCGATGCCTCTTGCCGACCGGCTTTGTCTGACTGAAATCGAGGATACGGAGAAAGAAGCCGACGTGTTCTTTCCTGCATTTGACACAGACGTATGGAAGGAAACCAAACGCGAAATGCACACTACCGACGAGAAACATGCCTACGCTTATAGCTTTGTAGACTACGAACGGAGATAACCTCACATCACCGCCTCTGACGGAAGAATGCTTTCATCAGGGCGGCACATTCTTCTTTCATCACCCCCGACACGACTACCGTTTTGGGGTGAAGCGCATCGGGCGCATAACGACGATAACCGCGTTTCTCGTCTTCAGCACCGAACACCAGCTTGCCGATTTGTGCCCAAGCTATGGCTCCGGCACACATCACGCATGGTTCAACGGTAACGTAAAGCGTGCAATCGGTCAGGTATTTGGCACCCAAAGCATTGGCAGCAGCCGTGATAGCCTGCATCTCGGCGTGTGCCGTCACATCGTTTAGTGTTTCGGTCAGGTTATGCGCACGGGCTATGATACGGTCGCGACATACTACAACCGCTCCTACCGGCACCTCTCCCCGTTCCGCCGCTTTCCCGGCTTCCGCTAAAGCTTGCTTCATATAAAATGCATCGTCTGCCATATATCACCTCCGCATATCGTGTTCTTTAAATAAAGTGGGATAATCTTCCTCCATCTTCTGATGAATGAACGTCAGAACCGTTTCCCTGAACCAACGTGCCTTGTTGGTTATCTGATAATGTTTCAGGTAACGCTCTATAATCTGTGCCTCCTCCTCACTGAGCAGACACACCATTCTCCGCCTTCGTGGAGGCACAGAGGCAGGCACTTTCTTCCGTTTCTTTCCATTATTCATCATGGCGCAAAATTAACGCTCTTTTTCTTTATCTGCAAAACTGATACGGATTAAAAATCGAAAATGTAAGGGAATGCGGCCGGATTTGCGTAACTTTGCGCACAAAAAAGGAGCGATATGGCAGAACACAACGACCTGGGAAAGGAAGGTGAGAACGAAGCGGCACGCTATTTGACCGAAAAAGGCTATTACATCCGGCACCGGAATTGGCGCAGAGGCAAGAACGAACTGGACATCGTGGCGGAAAAAGACCGCCAACTGGTCTTCGTAGAAGTGAAAACCCGAAGAAACGAAACTTACGGACATGCTGAAGACGCGGTAAACAACCGGAAAATACGCACGCTGGTCTCGCTGGCAGACTCCTATATCAAGCTGTATGGCATCGACCTTCCGGCACGCTTTGACATCATTACAGTGATAGGCAAGAAGCCTCCGTTCCACATCGAACACATCGAAGACGCCTTTCTGCCTCCTATTTGGTAAAACATGATAAAACGACAAACCGATGAAAATTCCCGAACCTATATCCTTACAGGAAACCACTTCCACCAACACTTATCTTGCCGACCTGTGCAACCGTATGCCTCAAAAAGACCTGACCTGTGTATATACTTCCTACCAAACAGCCGGTCGCGGACAACGAGGCAACAGCTGGGAATCGGAACCGGGAGCGAACCTATTGTTCAGCTTCGTGGTCTATCCCACACGTCTCGAAGCCGAACGTCAGTTCTTTCTTTCGCAAGTCACGGCACTGTCTCTTACTGATGTATTGTCGGGATACACGGAAGGCATCGCCATCAAATGGCCGAACGACATCTATTGGAAAGACCGGAAACTATGCGGTACCCTCATCGAAAATGACCTGACAGGCAGATACATCAGCCGCTCCATTTCGGGTACAGGCATCAACCTGAACCAAAAACATTTCGTAAGCGACGCTCCCAATCCGGTCTCGCTTACGCAAATCACCGGCGACACATACAGGCCGGAAGAAATCTTACGCCAAGTGATGCAACGCATCGGCTGGTATTACCGCCTGCTACAAGACGGACAGACCGATGAAATAGCCGACCGCTACAAAAGGCTGTTATACCGTAAAGACGGCTTTTACACCTACCGCGACCGCGAGGGAATCTTCCAAGCCTGCATACGCGACGTAGAACCTTCGGGCAGACTGATACTGGAGGACTCGGAAGGACAATGCCGGAAATACCTGTTCAAGGAAGTCGCATTCGAATTATAACCCTTATACCTATTAATATATGTCACCAACAAGCCAACGCATCCTGCATATCGCCATACCTTCCATTGTCTCAAACATTACCGTTCCCTTACTGGGGCTGGTCGATGTCACCATTGTCGGCCATTTGGGTTCTGCCTCCTATATCGGCGCCATCGCTGTGGGAGGCATGTTATTCAATATGATTTACTGGATATTCGGTTTCTTGCGGATGGGAACCAGCGGACTGACCGCACAGGCATACGGCGCGCACGACCTGCCCGAAGTTACCCGTATTTTGCTCCGTTCGATAGGTATCGGAATGATTCTGGCTTTCATCCTGCTCGTATTGCAATACCCCATCCGTGCCATAGCTTTCCAATTGATTGATGCCAGCCCCGAAGTGAGGGAACTTGCTTCAGTCTACTTCCACATCTGCATCTGGGGAGCTCCAGCTACGTTAGGGTTATATGGTTTTGCCGGATGGTTCATCGGGATGCAGAACTCCAGATTCCCGATGTTCATCGCCATAACACAAAACGTGGTGAATATTGCCGCCAGCCTCTTTTTCGTATTTGTCTGTGACATGAAAGTGGCAGGTGTCGCCCTCGGAACGCTCATCGCCCAATATGCCGGACTCTTCATGGCTTACCTGCTCTGGCTTCGCTATTACCGCCCCCTTCGCAAGTACGTCCAAAGCCGGTCTGTATTCACCCGCACGGCAATGTCACGCTTCTTTCAGGTGAACCGCGACATCTTCCTACGCACGCTTTGCCTGGTAGCGGTCACCGTGTTTTTCACCTCTACCGGAGCGGCATACGGCGATGTGACGCTTGCCGTCAACACCCTGCTGATGCAACTTTTCACCCTGTTCTCTTACATCATGGACGGCTTTGCTTACGCCGGCGAGGCACTGACCGGCAAATACATCGGCGCACGCAACCGCACGGAACTCCGCCTGACCGTCCGCCATCTTTTCGGATGGGGCATCGCGCTTGCCTTGTTCTTCACCCTATTATACGGCATAGGAGGCAAAGGTTTCCTCGGTCTGCTCACCAACGAACAGGAAGTCATCGATGCATCGGGAGCCTATTTCTATTGGGTGCTGGCTATTCCGCTTGCCGGCTTTTCCGCCTTTCTGCTCGATGGCATCTGTATCGGTGCCACTGCTACCGGCATCATGCTGAAAGGCATGATTGTAGCCTCAGCCAGTTTCTTCCTTATCTATTACGGCTTGCATGATTCGCTCCAGAATCATGCCCTATGGATGGGATTCATTATCTATCTCGCTCTGCGAGGCATTGTACAAGCGGTGCTTGTCACACGGGCATCACGACTAATATTATAAGCCCATTATTTTCTATGTTTCATACAATTCTTCTCCGTCTGCGGCGCGACATACGTTTACGCTTCCAGCTCAGCCAACGGTTCCGCAACTGCCAGCCGCTCAAGCCTGCCACTACCACCAGGATGAAAACCACGATGCCGCTATTCAGGTTATCACCCTTGACACGCGACCATATTTCGAGTACGTCTACCGTCTTATCACCGAAATCGCGTATCATCGAACAACGCTCTACAACCGAAATGTCGGGATATTGAGTCGCTCTCAACTTGACATCCGTAGCCTCCGGTCCGAAAAAATAACTGGCATCCACCTCTTCTGTCAACGTAGAGTCGATGCTTGCCTCCATAATTTCGGGCGAAGCGATAGAGCATACATAGCCAGTAGCCTCCATATTGCGTAAAGCGATATCGGGACGGCACAGGAAATTGATGAAATAGCTTGCCGCCTTCCGGTTCTTGGCATATTTCGGTATCACCCATCCGTCATACCAGATATTGCTTCCTTCACGCGGCACTTCGTATGCCAGATCCACACCTACCGTGCGGGCTTCTTCGATAGCCCATTGGGCATCGCCACTCCACGTCATATTAATCCATGCCTTGCCCTTGGTCATCATTTCCTTGCCGAAGTCGGCTTCCCATCCTGCCACATTGGGCTTCAACAACTTCAGGTATTTCTCTACCGTATCCATTGCTGCCGGCGAATAGTCGTTCATCAGTTGCGCTACCGATTCTTTGCCTGCAGCCAACTCCTTGCGGTAAGCATACAGCAACGCCGTGCCGTATGCGTCGCGATACGAATCCTTCATCAGAATCTTGCCGGCATAACGCTTGTTCCACAAGCACTCCCAGGTAGACATTTCTTCGGCTGTAACATATTCCGTATTATAGAGCAAGCCTGCCGTTCCCCACATATAGCATACCGCGTAGCGGCTTACAGGATTTTCCGCCGTTCCCAAACGGTCCAATTGCCGGCGGATGTAAGGTGCCACACCTTTCATATAATTAGGTGAACGGGCAAATGTGGTATCAATAGGCAAAAGCAACCCTTTACGAAACATCCGCTCGATGATATACTCCGAAGGACAAACCACATCGAAATCCTCGTGTCCTTTCTCTATCTTCGTCAGCATAATCTCGTTGATGTCGAACGTCTGGTACACGATACGGATATCCTCTCCGGTCTCTTCCTTATAATAGGCACAGAAATCGTCCAGCACTCCTTCGCCGATATAGTCTGCCCAATTATATACTTTCAATATGTTCTCACGCGGCTCGCCGGTATTGTAACACCCGGTCAATGCCAGACAAACCAATATCCATCCGATAACTATCTTTCTCATTCCGCCTTCTTAATTCTTCATTTTCAACTCTTCATTCTTCACTCTCCCTGCTCTCCGGTTAATGATAATCAGCAATGCCAGTATAACGATGAATATCAAGGCCGACAACGGACGAAGCTCCGGCGTCAAGCCTCCCTTGCGGGCATCGGCATAAATATAGGTGGAAAGAGTCTCCAGCCCCTGATTGCCGATGGTGAAAACCGTCACGGCAAAATCGTCAATCGATATGGTCAGCGCCAATAAGAAACCGCTGATCATTCCCGGACGGATTTCGGGAATGATAATCTTCCACAATGCCTGCATCGGCGTTGCTCCCAGGTCGAGGGCGGCTTCATACAGATTCGGATTCATCTGTTTGAGGCGAGGCAACACGCTCAGCACCACGTAAGGGGTACAAAAAGTGATGTGCGCAAGGACTACCGTAGTAAAGCCCTGCGTAATGCCCAGCGACACGAACAGAAGGAACAGCGAAATACCGGTAATGATGTCCCCATTCAGGATAGGAATGGTATTGATGAATCCCATGGCTTTCCGGCTCCGCACCCGCAGGTTGAAGATGCCGATAGCCGCAAGGCTTCCGAGCAAGGTAGAAGCCGTAGCCGCGATGAAAGCTATCAGAATGGTATTGACAAAAGCATTCATCAGCGAATGATGGGCACCGGTATCGAGCAACGACTCGTATAGCTTCAGCGAGAAGCCGCTCCAGTTGCCCAAGACCTTGGCATCGGTAAACGAATAAATCACGATAATCGCTATCGGGGCATACAGAAGAATCAGCAGCACCCACAGATATACCTGCCCGACAATACGTCTTACCACGACTCACCTCCTTTCTCTACCTTGTTCTTGTCTTCAGAACTGAAAAGCGAAGTGGCGGCAATCAGGAAGAGCATAATGAGCGAAAGGGCAGCCCCGTAATTCCAAAGGCTGTTGTTGATATTCTCCTGAATGGTCGTACCAAACAGCTTGATGTTGTTCATCGTGAGCAGTTCGGCAATGGCAAAGGTGGATATGGTAGGCATAAACACCATCATAATACCGCTCACCACACCGGGCATCGACAAAGGGAACACCACTTTCCAAAACACCTGAAACGAATCGGCTCCCAGGTCCTGAGCCGCTTCGATGTAGCTGCGGTCCATCTTCTGAAGCGTGTTATAGATAGGATAAATCATAAAAGGGATAAAGTTGTAAATCATACCGAATATCAAGGCACCTTCGCCCAAGGGCAAACGGAAAAAGTCGAACAAAGCTACCGTGGCAAGTGTACGCACCAGGATGTTCACCCACATCGGAAGAATAAACAGCATAATCAGCGTGCGGGCGTAACCTAACTTCTTGCAGTTGCTCAATATCCACGCTGCCGGATAGCCCAGCACGATGCATCCCACGGTGGTAATCATCGCTATGCCGATGGAGTAAACAAACGTGTTGACCGCTTCAGGATGGTCGAAAAACTTCCGGAAGTTCTCCAGCGTCAGCCTGCCGGCATCGTCGGTGAAGGCATACACCACAATCAGAAGCAAGGGGACAATCACAAAAATGACGGAAAAGATAAGATAAGGCAAAACCCAGCTTTTCCGTGAAACAAAAAACCGAACAATCCTTGTCATTTCGTCTTATCAGTTACAGGGGTTACACGAATGGCTTCGGGCGGAATGGTGATGCCCACACGGTCGCCGTCATCCCACACATCGTTGGTATCGACATATACATTCTCGTCCCAGTCGGAAAGCACCGTCAGGTGATAATGGTTGCCCTTGTAAAGGATGAACTTCACCTCGCCCGTCAGCATGCCGTCCTCCTCGTTATCCTGAAGAATAACTTTGCCGAAGTCCACTTCCACCTTGGCATCTTGACCGCCATACACTGAAGCAGGCATCGCCGAGGGCAGACATTCGAACGTACATCCCAGAAACTCCACGTGCGTGCCGTCAATGATTTTCGCCTCAAACGTATTGCAAATCCGCTCCTTCTTCATAATGTGGATATCAAAAGGCTTTACCAGCAAGCCGACTTCCATACCAGCCTCGAAAGCGTGATAGTCTTGCACGATAAACTCATAGTCGTCTACCGCCACTGCCATCTCGTAGTGCACGCCCTTGAAGATGCACGACTGCACCACGCCACGCAGCTGGGCGCGCCGGGTCACGGGGAAAATATACAAGTCCTCCGGGCGTATCACCACATCGACAGGCACATCTTCGCCAAAGCCCTCGTCGACACATTCGAATTCGTGCCCGCAGAAACGCACCAGCTTGTCACGCACCATTGTGCCGTTCAGGATGTTGCTCTCGCCGATGAAATCTGCCACAAACGAATTGACAGGTTCGTTGTAGATGTCCGTAGGCGTGCCTATCTGCTGGATGCGCCCCTCACTCATCACCACGATGGTGTCGCTCAAGGTCAACGCCTCTTCCTGGTCGTGGGTGACATAAACAAAGGTAATCCCCAGCCGGCGGTGCATTTCCTTCAGCTCCATCTGCATATCCTTGCGCATCTTCAGGTCGAGGGCCGCAAGCGGTTCGTCCAGCAGCAACACTTCCGGTTCGTTCACAATGGCACGGGCTATGGCTACCCGCTGCTGTTGTCCGCCCGAAAGCGAGTCGACGTCACGGTACTCATAATCGGTCATTCCCACCATACGCAACGCCACCTTTACCTTCCGCTCGATGTCCGCTTTGGGCATCTTCTTCAGCTTCAGTCCGAAGGCAATGTTGTCGAACACGTTCAGGTGCGGGAACAAAGCGTACTTCTGAAACACGGTATTGATGGGACGACGGTAAGGAGGCATCTGTGTCACCTCCTGCCCGCTGATGTAAATCTCGCCTTCCGATGCGGTATGAAACCCTGCCAGCAGGCGGAGCAAGGTGGTTTTCCCACATCCTGAAGGCCCCAGGATGGTCAGGAACTCGCCCTTGCGCACGTACAGGTTCACGTGGTCAAGGGCTGTTTTCTCACCAAAATACTTCGACACGTCCTTTATCTCGATAATCGGTCTGCTATCTGTCTGCATATCTCTTTTTTGTTTTCAGCGTGCAAAGGTACAGAATATATTCAGTAATATCGTTACAATAAGATGATTTTTCAATATCTCTTGCCACCCGATATGGCAGACGGCCTTATTTCTGTAATCGTGGTAACATCATCTGTAATTCATTTACAAATGTATGGGAAGAATGTTGTAAATTTGCATCCGGGAAAAGACATAAAACACTAAATAGAACTATGCAACTGATTAAAGACAAAGAATTCGGAGGCGAACGCCCCTTGTTCGCTTCGCACGACCTTCACCTGGACAACGTGACCATACGCGAAGGCGAGTCGGGCATCAAAGAGTGCAGCAACATCGTGGCCACCAACTGCCGCTTTGAGGGGAACTATCCTTTCTGGCACGTACACGGATTTACCATCGACCACTGTTATTTTGCTGTAGGCGGACGCTCGGCACTCTGGTATTCCGACCATCTGGTAATGAAAGATACGGTCATCGACGCGCCGAAAATGTTCCGTGAGATGAATGATATCGACATAGAAAACGTACAAATGAACGATGCCGACGAAGTGTTCTGGCGGTGCAACCGCATCCGCGTGAAGAACCTCAAGCTGCACGACGGGACTTATCCGTTTATGTTCAGCAACGACATCTACGTGGACGGGCTGGAAAGTGACAGCAAATATGTCTTCCAATACGTGAAGAACGTGGAAATCCATCACGCGAAGATTACGACCAAAGACGCTTTCTGGGAAGTGGAGAATGTAACTATCTACGATTCGGAACTGAACGGCGAATACCTGGGCTGGCATTCGAAGAACCTGCGTCTGGTGAATTGCCACATCTCGGGCGAGCAACCGCTGTGCTATGCCGAAAACCTGATATTGGAAAACTGCACCTTCGACCCGTCGTGCGACCGGGCTTTCGAATACAGCACCTTACAGGCAGACATCCGCGGAGCTATAACCAACATCAAGAACCCGACATCGGGACGCATCACAGCAGACAGCATCGGTTCCGTCACTCTGGACGAAAACATCAAGGCGCCAGCCGACTGCGTGATTGAAGAAAGAAACAAGTAAATGAAGAATGAAGAATTAAGAATGAAGAATTAGTGGATGTTTTCTATTCTTCATTCTTCATTCTTCATTTAATCAGTTCTTCATTTATTAAAGCTTATCGTATTCCTCATCCGATACCGGTTCCAGCCATTCGTTGGAAGTATTCTCACCGGGAACTTCGAAAGCCAAATGAGCAAACCAGCTATCGGCAGCCGCGCCGTGCCAGTGCTTTACATTGGCAGGAATATGGATGACATCGCCCGGAAGCATCTGTACGGCAGGCTTGCCTTCTTCCTGATACCAGCCGCGTCCGGCTACACAAACCAGCATCTGACCGCCTCCTTTCGTAGCGTGATGAATGTGCCAGTTGTTACGGCAACGCGGTTCGAAAGTCACATTCGAGAATGCTACCTGTTCGCGTGAAACGGGTGCCAGGTAACTGTTACCGATAAAATACTTCGCGTATGCGGTATTAGGTTCACCAATCGGGAAAATCATTTCACGCTGGAAAGCGGCTTTTCCGTTATCATCCGCAACATCTTCCGCCCATACCTCCGTAGCCAGACGGAAAGCTCCCCACGCATTGGGCCATCCGGCATAGAAAGCAACGTGAGTCAACAGTTCGGAAATCTCGGTACGGGTCACGCCGTTGCTTTTAGCAAATTGCAAGTGATGGGTAAGCGAAGAGTCGATAATGCCTTTGCCTACCAAGGTAGCAATGGTAATCATACTGCGGTCGTGCGGGCTCAGTCCCGGACGATTCCATACCTCACCGAAGAGGATGTCATCGTTTACTTTCGCAAATTCGGGAGCGAACTCTCCCAACTGTGTACGACCAGCAGTCTGTGTAATCTTTTCTTGTGCCATAATACATTGAATATTAGTTGTTGATACAAGCATCCCCAAGAGGAGTGCCTTCTTGATGTTCAGTCGAAACGGTTTCATAGGTAATCGCTTTTAATGGTTATCTCTACGCACAAAGATAAACGCTTTCTCCCAATTACCGCCTAACCAAATCACAGATGATTGTACCAGATTTACAGAAATGAAGAATTAAAAATTAAGAATGAAGAATTAAGAATGAAGAATAGAAAACATCCACTAATTCTTCGTTCTTCATTCTTCATTTATTAAAGTAGGTGTCCAACAGCCGTTTGGCAGCGGAAAACGAAGTTGTCTTACCCGAGAGTACCTGCTCTTCTTCGTGTGCCAGCATCGGCATTACGATGGGATGGGTATAGAAACGATCGCGCAATTGTTCATTGATGGTTTCGTACATCCAATATTTCGCCTGCTCGTTGCGACGGTGCTCGAAGTAACCGTTTGCCTTGACGAAAGCAAAGTATTCGTCAATCATATCCCAGATTTCCTGAATGCCGATACCATAGAAGCCGGAATAAGTCAAGACCTTCGGTATCCAGCCCGATTCGGGCGCCGGAAACAAATGAAGGGCGTTACGAAAATGAGCAGCGGCCAGTTTTGCCTTCTCGATGTTGTTGCCGTCCGCCTTATTGATAACGATACCGTCTGCCATCTCCATGATGCCTCGCTTGATACCTTGCAGCTCGTCACCCGTCCCGGCAAGCTGAATCAGCAAGAAGAAGTCTACCATCGAGTGGACAGCCGTCTCGCTTTGCCCTACTCCGACCGTCTCTACAAATATCTTGTCGAATCCGGCAGCCTCGCAAAGGATTATGGTCTCGCGCGTCTTGCGGGCTACACCTCCCAATGAACCGGCTGTAGGACTGGGGCGGATAAACGAATCGGGATGAACGGAAAGCTTCTCCATACGGGTCTTGTCGCCTAAGATACTTCCTTTCGACCGTTCACTGCTGGGGTCTATGGCAAGTACGGCAAGTTTGCCACCTTTTTGCAAAACGTGCAAACCGAAGACATCAATCGAAGTGCTCTTGCCGGCACCGGGCACACCGCTGATGCCTACACGAATGGAATTGCCCGAGAAAGGAAGACACTTTTCGATGACCTCCTGCGCCAAAGCCTGGTGTTCGTGCTTGACGCTTTCTATCAACGTAACTGCCTGACTCAGCACTGTAATATTTCCTTTCAAGATGCCTTCTACATACTCGCCCGCGGTAAATTGCCGGCGCCGTGCCCGTTTCCTTGCTTTCAGGTAAGGATTCACATTGGTGGGTTGGTCTATTCCTTTGTTTACAGTCAACCCTTTGTATTCATTACTGTTCTCGGGGTGTTCCATAGTTTTTTATTTTTAAGGAGTTAGAGAAGTTATAGTATAGTAGTTAAGGAGTTAAGAAGTTAAGTAGTTAAGTAGTTAAGTCAATACATTTTATTGACGTTTACATCCTCAAAACTATTGGCTTTAACTTCTAACGGAGCGAAGCGGAGTGATAACTCCTTTAACTTCTAAGAAGAAAAGCTATTGACTTAACTACTTAACTTCTTAACTCCTTTAACTACTTATTATTTAATTTCGCTTTCACCCGGACCGTAACCGAAGGCTTTGCCGGGTCGTTCGTTATCATCAGCACACGTGGTGTTCCTTTTACACGGGAGAGATTTTCCGCCAATACCGTAATCTTCATCTTCGTCGACTCGCCCGGTTTCAATACCGTCTTTTTCAGGCTGACTCCAAGCGCAATACTGTTCACTTGCATATCCTGAATTTCCAGATTCGACTTGCCTGTATTGGTGATTATCACATTCTGCGACTTCTTCTGCGTAGGCTTTAAATCGGGAAAGTCCAACTGGGTAGCGGAAAGCGAGATTTGCGGAGGATTGTTTTTCTGTTGCTCGGTCATATTGGAAAAATCGGGCAAGAGCACAACCGATACCGGAATCTCGTTATCGCTCCCTACCTTGTCGCCGGGGAAACGTGACAAGTAGACCGAAGCGCGCGTAATGCCTAACTTGGGAAGTTTTTCCGTATCAAGCGTCACTACAATCTTTCCGTTCTTCCCTCTTCCCAAGACCTCGGGAGTAGCCTTTGCCGACAGATAGGGCGGCAGGTGCATCAATACCGGCGCATAAGTCTTACTCGACGTATTGGCTACCAATATCGTCACTTCGGGACGGTCGCCCTTATTGACATTCTCAAACTCGATTTCCTCCTGATTCAAGCGTACCGAGCCGAACCCGTACGGATGGGTAAACGAATAGTTCTTGGCATCGGCTGTCACCTCTCCGTTGAACTCCAGGTAAATAGGCAGGGGATTGGCATTGCAATACACGCCGACTTCCTTATAGAAATGTCCGATGGCTTCGGCATCGAAGACCGCGCTTACCGTTCCTTTCCCTCCTGCCGGTATGGGATGTTTCGTCCAGTCGACACTGACACATCCGCACGAAGCGGTTACGTTCGAGATAACCAAAGGCTTGTCGCCGGTATTGGTAAACGAATAAGTAACCGTAGTCGGATTGCGCCAAAGGAGATAGCCCAAATCCTGCTTCTCACGGTCGAACGTGATTTTCGGCTGAGCGTATGCCGAAAGCACCGTACCGAGCAATATGCTGAATAAAAATAGAATACGTTTCATCATCTTTTGTCTATTCTGAATTTGAGAGAACAAAGATAAAGAGAAAATCAATGACGAACAAAAATTAAAGCAACAAGTTGACAAGCAAGCGGGGCGGCAATGCGCCGGATAGTTTATATTGTCCGACGCATTGCCGCCCCGCTTGTCTATTCTCAATCTATTCCACGACCCATGTCTCGCCAGCCGTATACCCGCTATATTCCGGAGCATAAGCCGACTGAACGGTGGCGCTTCCTGCCTGATAAGTCCCGGCACGGTCTATATAGACGGTGTATTCCAACTGATAGGTGCCTTTCCGCATCCGGTCGATAAAGAAGGAAACAGAGGCGTCACGGACTACCTGATAATAACCGATGCCTCCACCCCATCGGTAACCGGAGAGCTGTTGTTCGGGTTCCATACAAGCCGCACGCTCATCCTTTACCTGAACGAAATCCATATCGCGGTCTGCCGATACCGTCAGACGTACCGTTATCTTATCGCCTACGTGCAGTTCCGCACGGCGGGAAAGCTTTTCGCCATCACGGTAAAACGCCCGTTCGATTTGCAGTCCGGTACCTTTGTCAGGCATTACCTTATCCATATCTTCCAGGTATTGGGCATAAACCGCGCCCCATCCCAGTCCTTCGCCGGTACGTTTCATCTTTATTTCACCGGCTTCTGCATCGGTTCCGGAAAAGGTCTTGCGGATGTATCCCAACGCGTCTTGCGGGGTCTGCCAGGTAGTTGTGCCTACCGTAGCTTCCATCTGTCCGCCTTCGGCAAGCCCATTGCCGCCCATACACAAAAAGGCATACACGGCATCGGCGGTGGATACGGAACTTTCCCACGCCTGTACCTGCTTCTGCTTCAGCAGCCATTGCTTCATCCGGTTCAGCATTTCCGTGTCCGGCGCTATACGGAAGATGGCTTCCATCGCCGCTACCTGAGTCGGAATCTTATAGTTCCGCCATGAGTAAGCGGCTTTCTGCGTATCGAAATACATGCCTAATTCTTCCGTACCTACAGCATATTCCTTGATGGACTGAACCAGTTCGGATGCCTGTTCTTGACGGTCTGCTCCCTGCATCACAAGGGCTATCAACGCTTTCTCATAGATGGAATATTCCGCCGAGCGGTTCTCCAGCTTCGAGATAAAATAGCTGTTCACCTGCTTGTCAGCATGGTTGGCTGCCAACGGGTCGAGCGCACATATATATAAATAATGTATAGTCTGCTGGTCGGGAACTACCAGAAGGTCCTTTTCGGCTTCCCGGCGCTTCATTGTTTCGTAGGTTTCCTGCGCTTCTTTCTTCAGATACTCCATCGCGCGCACATACATATCGCCTATGCCCGAATCCAATGTCACCTTCATCGCTTGCAGGCGTGCCAGCATCTCCACTATTTGCGTCGTGATATAGCGGCTGCCTGTCATTCCCTTGTACCAGCTCCACGAACCGTCAGGTAATTGCAAGGCCTTGAGCTTGCCGACAGCCGTCTGCCGGCGGTTGGCCATCGTGTTCAAGTCGAACAACAAGGCGACACGGCGTTTCTGCTCGGCTTCATCAGCGGCTTCCGCTATCCACGGAGTTTCCGCAAGCAACAGGTTCTTCAGGTCCTGATTACGTTCCAAGTTGCTGAGCAAGGTTTCCTTGTCCGTTCCATTGGCTTTCCACGCCTTGAACACTTCTTCGATATGCGGATTAGAACGGACGATGTGCGCAGCCAATGCATTGGCATAATATGCCGAAGCCCACGACAAGGCGTCTTCTTCCGAAGGATTTCCCATCACCGGAAGTGCCTGTACGGCATACCAGTCCGGATTGGCGGTCATCTCTACCGTCAGGCGTTTCTCTGTAGCGGTCTTGCTCTGCTTGTTGAACAATTCCTCGGCAGCTACCGATTTTGTTTCGGTTCCGTCCAGTTGTACGGGTACGGTCTCGGTCATCCATTGCTTATCAGTCAGCACCGGTACGTAATGTTGTTCCCCGTCGCTATATTCACCGGCTTCCGCTACGATTTTGCAGACCAGCACATCATAGGTTTCGGGCACTTCGAAAGTGAAATGCACCGTTCCCGTCTCGCCTTCACTTACCGAGAACGATTGCTTATCGTGTGCCACGACCTTTCCTGTAACCGGATCCGACCATTCAATGCGGGCAATTCCGGATACGGTTTCCATTGATAAGTTGACCAGCGAAGCCGCTATCACCGCACGGTCTCCCCTCCGGATAAAGCGCGGCAAGTTGGGCTGCACCATAAAGGGTTTCGAGGTCTGGACCGTATCAACCAACAAACCATAATCCATAGCCCGCGTATGGGCAAAGCCCAAGAAACGCCATTGGGTCAGGGCATCGGGCACGGTAAAGGAGACGCTCACATTGCCCAACGAATCGGTGCGCAGGTTGGGATAGAAGAAAGCCGTCTCGGCAAAATTCTCGCGCAGGGCAGGCACCGGCATTTGTTCTGCCTCCGCACTTCCTACACCCTTCACATCGGCGATGCTGATTTGTATTTCACCTCCACCTACATCCCCTTTCTTCATTTGGAAAGCGGGAGCCGGTGCAGCCGTAGCATCATATCTTACTTCACGCAAATCAGCTATATCCGCTCCCTCCAATGCACTCAATGGCATTACTTCCATCATTTCTTCCTGAACCGCATTGGCACGACTCAAGAATGTAAATCCTCTCCGGAAACCTCCCAACCACGTAGTATATAGCCTGCTATAGTCTCCATAAAGCAAGTCGAAGCCCTCGCCGGGATAGGTTATCGGGAAATCACCGTACATCCGTAGCCGCTGGAATGCCGAAGCGAAATCGGCACGCACGTACATCGCCCGGCGTGGGAACGAAAGCCCGAAACGCCAGTCGTGCTTACGTAACACGTCCAAAGAAGCATCGTAAAGCGTAGCCATCAGGTTGGCTTCCGCCGGCATCCCCGAAGGACGGGCGATGTGCAGCGTCCAAGTCTCTTGTCCGCCCGGTTGCAGGCGGTCGCGGAATGTTTCCCATTTCATCACCAACCGCTTATCGGGCACGGGACGAGTCAGGAGCGACTGGTTCGTGTACAAATTCCCTTTGCGCATAAAGGTGAATGCTACGGTCACCGCATCGCCATACGCTTCACGATAAGGGAAACTGAACGCCTTGAGTTCCTTATCCAGCGTCACTTGCCGGGATTCAATACGCCGTTGTCCATCGTATACATCGATGAAGAGGCATACCCCTTCCTCGTTCGTACCGATATAGAACGTGGGCGGCTCCTGGCTTCCGAAGCTATCGCCGTCTTGATAAAACCAGGCGGTTTCTTCTACCGGCGAGGTGCGGTCTGTCTTAGAGAAAAGCACGAAATCCTGCTCTGCCGTGCAAGGACGACCCTTTTCATCTTGTGCCGAGACCTCCATGCGGTACCTGCCCGAAGGCAATGCCCACACGTCCGAAGGCACAAACGATTGCATCGACTCTGCCTTGCCTTCGTAACGCAAAGCACCTTTCTTGCCCTCCTTATCCAAGGCATATACCTTGTATGCCACTTCCACCTGCACGGGCTGTCCGTTCAGGTTCATCGCCTGCACCTGGATGCGTTCCTGCTTTTCGCGCATCACATTTGCGTTCAATCCCTTCAGTTGCAAGCCGAGGGTCTGCTCGCCGGCAGGCAAAGCCAGTTCGCCCTGACGGGTCTCGCCGGCACCGTCGGTCACATCCGCCGATACCTTATAGATATAATAGGTATGCTCCGCCTCGTAATCGGGTTCTGTCAGCCTGGCACAGATATAAAACTTGCCATCGGCATCGGTCTGCGTTTCGCCCGAAAGCAATTCTTCCGTTGCCCCTTGCCAGCGGAACCACGACATTTCGGTACGGACAACACGGTATTTCACCCGGGCATTGCGCACCGGAGCACCGGCATACGTCTTTGCCTCAGCCGAGACACGCACCGAATCGCCCATCGTATAGGCTTCCTTATAAGGGTCGAACCGTACCTCGAAAGTAGGCCGTTTGTACTCGTCTACCTGAATCACCACCGACCGGTCATAACCTGACAGGTAATACTGCCCCGGAAGCAAATTATCGGGCAAGGCAAACTCGTGCGAGAAGACCCCGAACTCATCGGTCCACACATCGGCTTCGCCCACATTTTGAGACCCCCGATAGAGCCTCAGCTTATCCTTGGCATACGAAGCCGCACGGATGGAGTCGCCATCCTGCTCGTACACCACACCCGATACATGCACCGTCTGTCCGGGACGGTACAACGAACGGTCGGTAAACAGGTCGGCTTGTTTCTTCCACCCTTCCGAAGCCACATCCACTATACCATTGTTTGTGCTCAACCGGGTGATAGCCATAAAGTCGTGTCCGGGCGTACGCACATTGTAATAAGCGCCGGTCCGTTTCGGCACTTCAAACGCCGTCCGTCCCTGCGCATCCGTCCGGTGCACGTTCCACAAGGCATAGTCTGCCTTCGCATCGTAGATATTCAGCTGGTAGGTCACTATCTCCGCACCCGGAACAGGACGTCCTGTCAGGCGGTCTACGGCTATAAACTCATGTTGCCTGCCCTGTACCGGTAGCTCGATGGCTTGGTAGGGCGAGACAAACATCACCGCCGAAGCGATGCCTTTTTCCACTCCTTTCGGGATTTGCTTCAGCATATAGATGCCCTCGCCGGGCAATGTATAGCGCAACACGGTATCGCGCCGCTGGTAATCCTCCGTGGCGCGGAGGGCATAGAAGCGGCTGGAAACCTTCGTCCCGTATTGCTTGAGCAAGGCATCGCGGTCGGTCTCTTCGCGGAACTGGAGCTGTGCCGCCGTGGGTGCAAGGTTCAGGCGATAGAGTTCGAGCGTAACGCCTTCGATATTGGCATACGTCACGTTCGCATCGGTTTCGTAGTTCGGATAAAGGAAAGGGATATCCACGTTCAGCATCGGACGGGTGATGTAGTCTATCTGCCCCTGCAAGTCCTTTGCCCATTCGCCCTTGGAGTACTTCGCCAGCCCTTCGCGAGCCGTCTCCACGGCTTCTTTCAAGCGGCCGGCATCGCGGTAAGCCACCACCAGTTTCACGTATGCATCCGCACATGCAGGCTGGCCGGCATACGTGTCAATCAACCCGTGCAGGCTGGCAATAAGCTCATCATCCGTGAGGCGGTACGGCTTGAAATTGTCCATCCTCCGTTTCTGGAACCAGAGTTTCGCCACTTCGGTGAGCAGGGCAGCCTCCCGGTTCTGTGCTTGCTTATAATAATCTATCAGCCCGTCATACAGTTCCATGCACGCTTTCGCCTTAGGCAGGTGCGCCGGACTATACAGGGTGGACATCTGCTGGATAGCCGTACGGGTGAGCAAATCCAGCATATTGTCGCCGAAATACCGTTCGCTTTGCTTGCCCGATTCGGTCATCGGGCGGAACTCTTTGGCTGAAGTGCGTCCCAGCACCTCCTTGGGAGCCACCGAAGCACGGAAATAAGCGATAGCCGCCTCCATGCTGTCCGGTTCGTTTGCCATCATCCAAGAGCCCACAATGCTATGCAACACGGCACGCCCTACGGTATCGTTTTCCTCCTCCGCCCATTGCCTCAACGCTGCATATTCCACTTCGGCACTATCGGGCGTAAGCGAAACCTGCTGGGAAGCCCGCACCAAAGACGCCTTCATCAGTTGAGGCAGGTTGCGTTCGGCCTTTGCTTTCTCGTAAATCTTCCCTGCCGTTACGATGACCGACTTGGGCAGGTCTTTCTTCTGATACGTCTCCACTTCTTTCCACAACCGGTCATAGCTTTGCGCCAGGATGGGGAAAGGCAACAGACCGATGATTATCATCATCAGTCCGCGCAATAGTTTGCTCGTCTTCATATCGCTTTTCATTTGGTCTTTATCAAAGAAACAAAATATTTTCCGAAGTACTGCACCCGTTTCCATTAAAATAAACAAAAAAGGAAGACAAAGTCCTGACTCGCGGCTTACGGTTTCTGCACCCGCTTCAGGCGATAATCCGTCCGCTCGAACACTTGGTTAAGGAGAACCAGCGTCTCGGTATCCTCAAGCAGAAAAGAAAACACGTCCTGCTTATCGTCCGTCACCAATTGCCAGACGGTCGCATTATCATCCCCGGGAATGCCCCGTTGCGTATACCGGCGTCCCGTATAGGTAAAAGTCTTGTCCTTGCCGTTTTCCGCCTCTTTGTAGGTAAGAGCCAAAGTGAAAGTCCCGTCGCCGCTATGTTCCTGATGGCGCACCGTAAGCGAATAAAAGATACCCGGTCCGTCGGCGGCAGGTAACAAGCCTTCGTACACTTGGGTTTTCCATTCGCCCAATGAAGCATCCCGACTCACGGCAACCACCGTATCGTTTTTCGCTTCGGGAGCCACGTCCTTACCGGTTTTCGAAGTGCAAGACAAAAACAATGCACAAGCCATCATCCCAATGGCTCCGTTCAAAAGATTCTTTTTCATAGCCATTCCCTGTTTTCATTAGATATCATTCCGATAAAAACAAAAATACGCATAAATCAGCGAATAAACAATCCGTCTCCCGCCACTTCGGAAAGAAAAACCTCTTTTACCCACCGATTAACCGCTCACCAAACAGCTCCATCGAAAAACAAGCCCTACTGATATCAGCCATACAAAAATAGTTTCACCCTGTTTCAAAAAGCTGAAACAGTTGTTCCATATAGGTGAAACAGTTGTTTCAAGCAACTGAAACAGTTGTTTCACCTATATGAAACTCCTGAAACAAGCTGTTGTACGGTTTCAGTGGACTTAATCTCTTCTTAAAAACAATAAAGGTTGACCCAAGGTTCAGCTTATTCCTATACCGGTTTGACCCATTTTCGAGTTATTCACTTCGCAGGTTGTCTTTACAAACAAAATTCTTTTCTTCCCATAAAAATGATAAAAAACGCAATTGCGACTTATCAGTAATGTCCATTCCAGTCGGAAACATAGGTTTTCTCAGAATAAATCTCTATATTTGTATGCGGAACCGACCACAAATTTTCCACAGACATGAAATATCCGATAGGCATACAAAGCTTTGAGAAAATCCGTCGTGACGGTTTTCTCTACATAGACAAGACCGCACTGATACATCAATTGATTACCAGTGGAAACTACTATTTTCTGAGCCGTCCGCGTCGGTTCGGGAAAAGCTTGTTGCTTTCCACCATCGAAGCCTACTTCCAAGGAAAGCGTTCACTATTCGAAGGATTGGCAATGGAAACGCTGGAAACGGAATGGAAAACATATCCGGTACTGCATTTAGATTTGAATATCGACAAATATGATACACCGGAAAGTCTGGATAAGCTGTTGAACAGGTATGTGACTGCTTGGGAAAAAGTATATGGCAACGACCCATCGGAACAGACATTAGCCATGCGCTTTGCCGGAGTCATTGAACGGGCTTGCAAAAACTCCGGTTTAAGAGTGGTGATTCTGGTAGACGAATACGACAAGCCTTTGCTTCAGGCCATTGGCAACAAGGAGCTTCAAGAGACTTTCCGTGATACGCTGAAACCCTTCTATGGGGTATTAAAGACAATGGACGGATGCATCCAGTTTGCCATACTGACAGGGGTTACCAAGTTCGGCAAAGTCAGCGTCTTCAGTGACCTGAATAACCTGGAAGACATATCGATGGACCCAGAATATGTAAGTCTCTGCGGCGTGACGGAGCAGGAAATCAAAACCTGCCTGGATAAAGAACTTCACGATTTGGCTTCCGCACAAAAGCAGACTTACGAACAAACCTGCAACAAGCTGAAAGAAATGTACGACGGTTATCATTTCGCTCCCGACACAGAAGGCATCTATAATCCTTTCAGCTTGTTGAACACATTCAAGAAGAAACGATTCGGCAGCTATTGGTTCGAGACCGGTACACCTACCTATCTGGTAAAACTACTGAAACAGACCCGCTACAACTTGGAAGAAAT
Organism: uncultured Bacteroides sp.; assembly: GCA_900544675.1. Classification (GTDB taxonomy): domain Bacteria; phylum Bacteroidota; class Bacteroidia; order Bacteroidales; family Bacteroidaceae; genus Phocaeicola. The sequence continues at coordinate 59,314 of UQVZ01000001.1, read as the reverse complement.
AGCACACGTAGCAACAGATGTGCACGTGCTGAACGATGTATATGGCGATGACAAACCGCTTCCGGTTATCTTCCAAAGCGGTTACCTGACCATACAAGGTTATGATGAAGAATTCGGAATATATCATTTGGGGTTTCCCAATAAAGAAGTGGAAGAAGGATTTATGAAGTTCCTTCTTCCCTACTACACACCGATAGACAATACACAAACCTCTTTTGCTATCCAAAATTTTGTCAAGGAAATTCGCAACGGAGATATTGACGCTTTCTTCTGCCGCCTGCAAAGTCTCTTTGCCGATACACCTTACGAGCTGATACGCGACCGGGAATTGCATTATCAAAACGTATTGTTCATCGTATTCAAACTAATCGGTCTGTACGTCAAAGCGGAATACCACACCTCGCAAGGACGCATTGACCTCGTGGTACAAACCGACAAATTTATTTATGTGATGGAATTCAAGCTGGAAGGTTCAGCCGAAGAAGCTCTCCGTCAAATTGAAGAAAAACAATACGCCCTGCCCTTCCAATCAGACCGGCGAAAACTTTTCAAGATAGGAATAAACTTCAGCGCCCGAACCCGGAATATTGAGAAGTGGATAGTGGATTGAAATATTTTGCGTATCTTCGTAACAAAAGAAAAACAAGGAGTCTATGAATGTACAGGAATTTATCAGCAACTACCGGGAAGCTTTCAGCGACAATGCCGCGTTGCCCATTTGCTTCGGCTATTCGGACAAGATTATCGGTGAACTGGTGCAGACACGGGGCTGCATCTTCAAGTGTTTTGATGCCGTGAGGGCAGGCAAAAGCCTTTGTGTCAGCAGGGAAACACTTAGCTGTGGAGGAGGAAAGCTCTATACCGGCTTTGCTCCGATGCCCGACCACGTGCCGGGATTCGTTTCCACCAAAGAGCGGTATAAGCAGACGCCGGAAATGGTATCGGAATATATCCGTGACCTGGAGATTCTTCCCGCTGCCAAACCTTACCTCTGGTTTGCCCGCATAGACCAAGCGATGCCGGATACAGAGGCTGAAGGCATTCTCTTCATCGCTACCCCCGACCAACTTGCAGGACTGGTCACGTGGGCTTGCTTCGACAACAATGCTCCCGACGCCGTTTCCACACCCTTTGGCTCGGGCTGTTGCTCTACCCTCACACTGACCGTAAAAGAAAACCGATGCGGCGGCAGGCGAACCTTTTTAGGCTTGTTCGACCCTTCTGCCCGTCCTTATTTCAAGGCAGACGAACTCAGTTTTTCCGTTCCGATGTCCCGTTTCCGCGAAATGTGTACCACGATGCGCGACAGTTGTCTGTTCGGACCTCCCGCCTGGCAAAAGCTGAAAAAACGGATAAACGGCGAACCCGTCGACTAAATCAAGATTTAATTAGTGACTGACTGATTTGGAAAATACATTGATGACAATCACGCCGGCAATAATCAGCGCAAGCCCTAACATTGCCGGAAAATCGAGATGTTGCCTGAAAACGAAAAAGCCGATTAGCGCAATCAGCACAATGCCCACACCCGACCAGATGGCATACGCAATGCCTACCGGCATCGTCTTGAGCGCGACGCTCAGGCAATAAAACGAAACAGCATAGCAAAGGATGCTCACCACAGAAGGCAACAACTTGGTAAACTGCTCGCTTTTGTTCAGGCAAGAGGTCGCGACGGTTTCGAACACTATCGCAACCAGCAAAATAAGAAAGCTTTTCATCTTATTTTCTCGTTAGGTTTTACAATGATGGCGGCAAAGATATGAAAAATATATCGCCCCGCCATATCTACATAAATATTCTTTAGGGAAGCCTTGTCCTGTATAAAACAAAACACCACTCACAGTTTCCACTCTTCCCGCGTCAGGCGACTGACGTGTTCTATCCGCCGGTCGCCGGTCAGCGGGTAAAACTTCTCTTCCTCGGTGTGGTGCGGACGAAAACCGCATTTCTCTTGGGCACGCCGGGACTTTTCATTGCCGTCGAAGTAGCCGCACCACAATGTTTTCAGTCCTAAATCCTCGAAACCATAGCGGATGACTTCATGCATAGCCTCGGGAATCAAACCCTGGCCCCAAAAAGGGACGCCAATCCAATAGGAGACCTCTCCCTCATCGTCGCCTATCGGGAAATTGCTCCGCAAGCCGGTAATCAGCCCGATGCAACCGATGGCCGTGTCGTCGTCTTTCAGCGTAACGGCAAATACCCCTTCCTGAGAAAAGACAGTCCGGATAACCTCGCGACTTTCCTCTACACTGCGGTGGGCAGGCCATCCGGCAATCGGTCCCACACGTTCATCCTTGGCGTAGGCATACAACGCTTCAGCGTCAGCCTCACGCCACGGACGTAATCGTAATCTCTCTGTTTCTAAATACATACAATCTGTTTTTTATTGGTTTGCAAAGATAGAATCTTTCTATTACAAAACAAGCCAGAATAATCAGTTGTGCATTTTCGATGCAAGAGATAGATTTTATATACAGGATTGAACTGCTTATCGTATCCCAACAGGAATTTCGCCAGCTCGGGGTCTGTAAATACGCTTTATAGGTTTACACATTTTCTTTCTGTTCCCGACTCCAGTTCTTGCCGAAACTGGTCTGCTCCGACTCCACGCATCCGCGATGTCCATACACCGTGCAGGCATCCAAGGCGGTCTGTAGCTGGTTGAACTCTTCGTCCGTCAGGCTGACGTTCCAGGCACCGAGGTTTTCCAAAATACGTTCCTTATTCTTCGAACCGGGAATGGGAACCACATTGGGATATTTATGCAACATCCAGGCGAGGGAGATTTGCGCCATCGTCGCCTGTTTCGCCTCCGCATAGCGGGCAAGCAAATCGAGAATGGGCTGGTTGCCTTCGATATTCTCTTTCGTCAACTGAGGGACAAATTTACGCACATCGTCGAAACCGAACTGCGTCTGTGTCGTCACCTTGCCCGAAAGCAACCCGCTGGCAATGGGTGAAAACGGAACCACCCCAATGCCTTCCTGCATACACAACGGGAATATCTCGACCTCGCAATCGCGCTCTACCATCGAATAGATATTCTGCACAGCCGATACGGGAGTCACGGCATGCGCCTCGCGAATCTGTGCGGCCGATACTTGCGAGAGTCCCCAGGCACGAATCACCCCGTCCTGTATCAGGCGACCCATAGCCTCGGCAATCCGGGCAAGCGATACCAACTCATTGGTGCGGTGCAGGTAGTACAAGTCGATATAATCCGTGCGCAACCGCTTCATCGACTCCTCCAGATGACGGCGAATCTCGGCATACAGGTCGGCATCCTTCAGCGTCTCGCTCTCACCCAAGTGAAATTTGGTAGCAAGCACCACCTTCTTGCGAAACGGTTCGATGGCCTTGCCGACCAGCTCTTCGTTATGTCCGAAGTAGAATTGTTCCTTGCCATAGACCTCTGCCGTATCGAAAAAGGTACAGCCGAAATCGTAGGCCGCACGTATCGCGTCAAGGGCATATTCTTCAGACGGTACTTTTCCATAACCGTGACTGAATCCCATACAGCCCATACCGATGGGCGATACTTCCAATGTTCCTAATTTTCTTGTCTTCATATTTGCTTCGATTTAAATGATTATTATTAAATGTCGTTAGCGTCGACAGTGCTAAAAAACTTCTGGAAGCATCGTCGACTGCGTCGACAGTGCTAAAAATTTTCTGGAAGCATCGTCGACTGCGTCGACAGTGCTAAAAAACTTCTGGAAGCATCGTCGACTGCGTCGACAGCGCTAAAAAACTTCTGGAAGCACTGTCGACTGAGTAGCCAGCGCTAAAAATCTTCCGGAAGTGCTGTCGACTGCGTAGATAGCGCTAAAAATCTTTTGGAAGCACTATCGACTGCATAGAAAGTGTGTGCCAGCTTGGAAAAGCAAGAATCATTCGTGAATCTTGTGCAGCCCAATCCATTTCGTTGTTGCCAAATCCATATCATCGTAGATGGGGCTGCGTCCTGTATCAAGACGGGCTATGGCATCCATTTCTTCATCGGTCAGGGTAAAATCGAAGATGGCAAGGTTTTCTATCATCCGCTCTTTACGCACCGTCTTGGGAATAACCACTATATCCCGCTGGTTCAGCCAACGGAGTACGACATTGCCTACGGTTTTGCCGTGACGCTCGGCAATGGACTTCAGCACAGGGTTATTGAAGATGTCATTCTGTCCTTCGGCAAACGGAGCCCACGCCTCGTGCTGGATGCCTTCTTGCTTCAAGAATGTGTGGGCTGCCTGCTGCTGGAAAAAGGGATGCGTCTCAAGCTGGTTCACGGCAGGCTTCACCTCGTTGTGCAAGAAAAGGTCTTGCAGCCGCTCGCTGCTGAAACTGGTCACACCAATGGCGCGGATACGTCCTTCTTTATACAGACGTTCCGCCGCACGCCAGGCTGCATAATAGTTGCCGTATGGCTTGTGCAACAAATAAAGGTCAAGGTAGTCCAGCCCGAGTTTCTTCATCGAGAGGTCGAAGGCACGCAGGGCATCATCGTACTCATAATCCTGTACCCACAGTTTGGTAGTAACGAAAACATCTTCCCGTTTCAGCCCACTGTGACGAAGAGCGTTTCCCACTTGCTCCTCGTTGAAATAAGAAGCAGCCGTATCAAACATACGATAGCCCACTTCCAATGCATCCGTGACTATCCGTTCTGTCTCATTCTCGGGAATCTGATACACGCCAAAACCGATGGCCGGCATCATTACCCCGTTGTTCAATCTTACGTTATTCATATAAAGAAAGTTTTATCTATTTGTCGCAAAGTTACCGATACAATCCGAACTGCTTGTTATGAAATTCGGAGCAACGTATGCACTATTCGTGGTATTTCGTTATCTATTCGTAAACAGATTCAGCGGTTCATACATATTCTTCTCACACAATATACAAACGGATATTAGAATTAATCCTCGAAAAAGTGTAGTTTTTCAGTCAATGAATCATCGAAAAAATGTGGTTTTTCAGTGAATGAATCATCGAAAAAGTATATTTTTGTCGGGAATATAATAAATAACGCACATGTACAGAAGCATTTATACGCCATAGAAAGATATTTTCGTTAAACACAGCTTTTTAGCCGGTACAACGTATGCACTATTTGTGGTATTTTGTAAAACAAACGTTCAAACTTTACGGATATGGAAGATTCATTAGAACGGAAACTATTCTTTATCGATTCTATTCAAGACTATGATATTACATCCCTGTCCGACTGCGTACTTCACATTCTCTGCATGGAGGGCAGCATGAGCTTTTCCTTCCAAGGAGTACATTACAATGTCGTGGCAGGGGATTATGTGATTCTGCCTAACCTGCTGTTTCTCTCAGGCCTGACGCAATCGGACGATTTCGATGCACAGATGATGGGACTGTCGTCAGTCTTTGTCAACACCTTGGGCATACGCAGTAACTATGGCATTATCGGCCAACTGCTGTTGATGCAGAACCCAGTAATGAAGCTCTCCCGGCACGACTTTATGATTTGCCTGGAAGACCTGATGCGCATCCGGGCACGACTGATGGAAACAGCACACCTTTTCCGTGAGGAGATGATGGGGCATCTGCTGTTGGTACATATCCTCAACCTCTACGACATCCACGCACGTGGCAAGGCATTCACCCAGCTTTCCGAACGCCTTTCTACCTCATTGCGCCGCTTCATCGAACTGCTCTACGAAGGCGAATACAAACAGCACCGCGACCTGCAACACTATGCCTCGCTGCTCTGCATCACGCCCCATTACCTTACCGAGATCTGCCGAAAAGCAAGCGGGCTGCCCGCCACCTACTGGATAGACCGCTTCACCCTGCAGGAAATCTGCCGCCTGCTCTGCCAAAAGGATTTGACCCTGACCGATATTGCCGACCGGATGCACTTTTCGTCAGTTTCTTACCTTAGCCGCTACGTAAAGAAACGGTTGGGAATGTATCCGTCGGAATATCGGAATATGTTGTTGAAGAATAACAAACAAACTTGATGCGCCTTCGAAAGTCTGCTCGGCAGAAGAGTTGCCCAAAGAGAACGTCAGTTGTTCTTTACCATTTGTGGTCAGCAAGAGTTCGCCATCCTTCAACCCTTTTATTGAAACCGTCCAAGTATAACCCGAAGCATCAGCACTCATGCGCAACGCTGCCCGGAAAGTACCGTCGGCTTGCGCATCCAATACATAATGGTCGACCGCTACAGCCGGAAGAACCTCCAGCCATACCGGACGATAATGCCATGCCGCCACACAGGCAACAGGCAAAAAAGACATTTCGAAAGATAGTAGTTTTTACAGTATCAGAATTGTACGTCAATGAATCGTCACCATCGTTGCTCCGAAACCATATTCGCGGAACGAAGCATCCTGGCTGGAATAATTCTTGTATTTACGTTTCAGTTCGTCCAGTATGGCGCGGCGCAACACACCGTCCCCCTTGCCGTGAATGAAAACAATGCGCTGGCCTTTCTTGTTCTTGTATTCATCCAGCGTCTTGCGGAACACGTCCAATTGATAGTTCAGCATTTCGCCGTTGCTCATGCCGCCCGTATCGTCCAGCAACTCATGAATATGCAAGTCCACTTCCACAATGTCGTTCTTCACCTTGGGCTGATGCTTTTTCGATGCCTTAGGCTGCTCAGGTATGCTTTTCTGCAACAAAGCTTCCTTGATGTCGTCTGCCGATACATAGACCTGCTTTGCCGATTCATCATCGCGCACAATATCGTACACCAATGCCGGCTCGGCAAAGAAATCAGTCTGCTGGAATGTATGCAATTTATAGAACTTGACAGTATCAATGCGAAGCTCCATCGATACGGCATTCTTCAGCAAGAAGGTACGGTCGTCTTTATAAGCCAGCAACTGTACCGCGACATGCTCCAGGTTGTTCAGTTCCGCCTTGTCGAATTCCTCCAGATGCTGCTTCATATTGGGTGCCACTGTGCCTCTGCTGCGCAAGGTCCAGCTTTTGCCTTCCGCCGACAGGTAAAGGTAATCGACAAAATAATTGCTGTCATTCACCAGATATGCATCAAAAGCCGTAGCGGAAATCGTTTTTACATCTTGCGGCACGTATGCCAGATACACGTTCAGCACATCATTTCCTCTGATTTCAGGTGCCCGGTAAGTGACGGGCTTTTCCTCTTCTTCGGGTTCTTCTTCCGCTTCCGGCTCGGCTTGCTTCTTGTTCGATTTCAACGGGATGTTGTAATCATCCGTCTGAATGACTACACATTCTTTCACCAGCATCGGTATTTCGAATCCGTCTTCATCTTCTACCAGCGCAATGTCTTTGCCTTGAAATCCTTTCACGATTCCGCCCCCTACTTCGCTCAGGAAACGGACTTTATCTCCTATTTTCATCTTGTTTCTCCTTTATATACTACTATTCGGTACACAAAGGTAGAAAATTTTCAATAAGATAACAGACAGTGAACAAAAAAAACGATTACATTTGTACCCCGAGCAAGCGATTTGAAACGCAGATTAGCGCAGATTCTCGCAGATGATAAATCAAACAACCTAAATAATAATTTGCGGAAATGTGTGGTTCTAAAATATAATCATTATTATAGGAGGCAAATCATGAAAAAAGTATTGAAAATCGCAGGCATCACGCTGGGCGTGATTCTGATTCTGCTTTTGGTCCTTCCTTTTGCTTTTCAAGGTAAAATAGAAAAGATTGTCAAGCAAGAGGGCAACAAGATGCTCAACGCACAGTTTGATTTCCGTGCATTAAACATCAGTCTGTTACGCAACTTCCCGTCCGCTTCGGTCACACTGGAAGACTTTTGGCTGAAAGGAGCCGGTGAATTTCAAAACGACACGCTGATACAGGCAGGCGAACTGACTGCAGCTGTCAATCTGTTTTCGCTCTTCGGCAACAGCGGATACGACATCTCCAAAATCATTATTGAAGACACAAAGGTAAAGGCGATTGTCTTGGAGAACGGACATCCCAACTGGGACGTAATGAAATCTTCCGCCGAAGCTGATACGGTTCAGGAAGCCTCAACCGAAAGCTCGCCGATACGCATCAAGCTGAAAAAGTTGTCTATCGATAACCTGTCGGTCAGCTACGATGACCGGCAAGGAGGCATGTATGCCGCCATCGAAAACCTCAAGGCTGCCTGTTCGGGTGACTTCGGAAGCGAACGCACCACTGTCGACCTGAGTCTGAAAACTCCTTCACTCACCTACCGCACCGGAGGGATTCCTTTCCTGAACCGGGCAAGCCTGGAAGCCGACATGAATGTGGATGCCGACTTCACCAACGGCAAATATACCCTGAAAGACAATTCCATCAGTCTGAATGCCATCCAGGTCAACATCGACGGCTGGGCAGCCATGCAGAAAGACGGCATCGGGATGGATGTCAAGCTGAATACCAACGAAGTAGGGTTCAAGGAACTGCTTTCGCTCATTCCCGCCATTTATGCCAAAGACTTTGAAGACCTGAAGACCGACGGCAAAGCCAGTCTGACGGCATATGCCAAAGGCACACTGACCCAAGACCAAATGCCTCAGTTCGAAGTGGCACTGGATGTGAAAGACGGTATGTTCCGCTATCCTTCCTTGCCCGCGGGTGTAGACGGCATCAACATTTCTGCCAACGTAAAGAATGCGGGAGGCAACATCGATGCCACCGAAATCACTGTCAGCCCCTTCGAGTTTGTACTGGCTGGCAATCCGTTCAGCCTGAAAGCCATCGTAAAGACACCGGTCAGCGACCCCGACCTGCAGGCTACAGCCAAAGGGACACTCGACTTGGGCAAGATAAAGGAAGTCTATCCGCTGGAAGGCATGGAACTGAACGGAACCATCCAAGCCGACATGAACCTGGCAGGCAAACTCTCCTACATCGAGAAAGAACAGTATGACCAAATGCAGGCAGCCGGAAGCATCCAGCTGAACAACATGAAACTCAATATGGCAGACCTGCCGGCAATCGACATCCAACGCTCTACCTTCAGCTTCTCGCCCCGCTACCTGCAACTGAGCGAAACGACTGTAAACATCGGACAAAACGACCTGACGCTGGACAGCCGTTTCGAGAACTACCTAGGCTATGTACTGAAAGGCTCTACGCTGAAAGGCAACCTCAACCTCAGCAGCAACCACATCAACGTGAACGATTTCATCAGTACCGACACGACAGCGGTGCAGACTCCGGCCGCTACCGATACAACGGCTGTCAGCACCTCTTCTGCTGGCGTTATCCGCATTCCTGAAAACATCGACTTCACCATGCAAGCCAACCTGAAAGAAGTGTTGTTCGACCAGATGAAGCTGGAACGTGTCAACGGTGTGCTGGCGGTAAAAGACGGCACCGTCGATATGCGCAACCTGTCTTTCGACACCATGGGCGGAAGCATTACAGCCAATGGTGCCTATTCGGCTCCGAAAGGCAAACAGCCTCACCTGAATGCGGGCTTCGACATGCAGAACATCGGATTTGCCCAGGCTTACAACGAACTGGGACTGGTACAGCAACTGGCTCCTATCTTCTCGGGCTTGAAAGGCAACTTCTCGGGCAAACTGCAGATAGACACTCCGCTCGACGGACAGATGAGCCCCGTTATGCAACAAGTGCAAGGCAGCGGCAACCTCTCGACCAAAGACTTGAGCCTGAGCGGCGTGAAGTTTATCGACCAGGTGGCAGACATCGTGAAGAAACCTTCGATGAAAGACATCCAGGTGAAAGACCTGAACATCGGCTTCGAGATAAAAGACGGAAGAGTCAATACCCAACCGTTCGACTTGAAGCTGGGCGACTACACCATGAACCTTTCCGGCTCGACAGGCTTGGACCAGACCATTGACTACACCGGCAAGATTACCTTGCCCTCGGGAGGCATCGGCTCGAAATTAGGCACTGTAGACATGACCATCGGCGGCACATTCACTTCGCCCAAGGTAGGCATCGATATGGAAAGCCTTGCCAAGAACGCAGCCGAACAAGCCTTGAAAGGATTGGTGAAAGACAAGACAGGCGATGACGGGGAAGAAAAAGAATCGGTCATCGACAAAGCGCTCAACCTGTTCAAGAAGAAGAAATAAACCTATATTCCCAAGCACTCCGATGTGCAACCGCATCGGGGTGCTTGCCAAAACCGGTCGGCAAGATTAAACGCAGCGGCGCAGAGGCACAGAGAAAAAGACAATCTCAATCGTTGGATAGAATATTTGAGTAAAATAGCCCTATAACCTATCATAAAATAAAGCAAAATCACTATATTTGCATATTATATGATAGGTTGAGATTATGACAAAAAATACAATGGGCACCAAGTTGCCAAGGAAGTTAGAGCAAAAGATGCAGATAGTAGGCGAGCAGATAAGGCTGGCAAGACTGCGCAGAAATCTCAGTATCGCTCAAGTTGCCGAACGTGCCACCTGTTCACCGCTTACGGTTTCACGCATCGAGAAAGGCACACCGACAGTGGCAATAGGCATTTATCTCAGGGTGCTTTATGCACTTCAGTTGGATGATGATATTCTTCTGCTTGCAAAAGAAGATGCAATGGGAAAAGCCTTGCAGGATTTGAGTCTCAAGAAACGGGAAAGGGCATCCAAAAAAGAATAAGTTATGAGAAGACTCTATGTGTTTGCCGATTTTGATTGGCTGAGAGAACCCAGGCTGATTGGAGAGCTGAGTTACGAATCACTCCGCGGCTCTGACAGTTATGGATTTTGCTACAGTGATGAATGGCTTAAGGATTATGGCAATCTATTTCTTAGCGATGACTTGAACAATTATCCCGGACAGCAATACACAGCTCCCGGCAAAGATATTTTCGGATGCTTTTCAGATGCCCTTCCAGATAGATGGGGACGTACATTGATAAATCGTCGGGAACAGATTCTGGCAAAGGAAGAGAAACGTCCGGTACGTCGGCTTTCTTCATTCGACTATCTTATCGGAATTGAGGATTTTTCCCGTATGGGCGCTTTTCGATTCAAGGAATCTATGGATGGAGCATATATCAATGCAAGCGAAGTCCTGCGCATTCCCCCACTGACAGACATTCGTGAGTTGATTGCGGCTAGTTTCGAAATAGAGAAAAGTGAAGATGAAAACCAGTTGCCTGAAATGCGTTGGATTACACAGTTGATACAGCCCGGTTCATCTCTTGGCGGAGCGCGTCCAAAGGCAAGCGTGATAGACGAGAACAAGATCTTGTATATAGCAAAATTTCCGTCCCGCAAAGATAATTATAATGCTGGGCTTTGGGAACATTTCTCACATCTATTGGCAAAGAAAGCTGGTGTCAATGCTGCAGAGACAAGAGTAATCTCTACAAACGACAAATACCATACCTTGCTTTCCCGACGATTTGACAGAAGGGAAGACGGCAAGCGCATACACTTTGCTTCAGCCATGACGCTTTTAGGCTTGAATGATGGCGATAATGCCAATACCGGCAACGGCTATCTGGATATGGTCGACTTCATACTTCAGAACTGTACCAACGTGGAGGAAAATCTGAAAGAACTGTATCGCAGGGTCGCATTCAATATCTGCATTGGCAATACGGATGACCATTTTCGCAATCATGGTTTTCTTCTGACTGCCAAGGGATGGACCCTGTCTCCGGCATACGATATGAATCCTACACTGAATGAGTATCAAAGTTTGTTAATTAACAGCTATACCAATAAATCGGATTTGAATGAATTGCTGAATTCCTGTGAGGAATATATGCTCCAGAAACAGGAAGCTCTGCAAATCATCAATGAGGTTCTGGATGCCATCAAAGAATGGCGAGCATTGGCTACGCGATTGGGCATTACGAAAAACGAACAGGAATGTTTTTCTGCTGTTTTCGAAAAGCAAATTCAGTTATATAAATGAAAAAAAGCCGGCGCGCATCACTGCGTACCGGCTTTTCCGAATTACTGATTTAAGTTTGATGCATGAGGACGCTTCCTCATCTTGTTTTGATAGAGATATGTTTGGATGGGAATTTCTTCCCTTCATCCATATAACATCAGTAAGCACGAAATTGTTTTCCACAAAGCATTTTTTTTGTTTGAAATGAGATTTACTCCATTTCTTGCAGCCGTATATGCTTCTTTATAAAAAGACGAAACCGGCACGCATCCCTGCGCACCGGTTTCTGAGATTACTAATTAAAATGTGTGTGAGGACGCTACCTCACGTTTTGATAGAGATATAAAAAATTAGTTTTTCAGGTTTATCCTGTAATGGTAGCTTCCGTCTGCTTCCTTCACTCCCCATGGGCTGTCTGTCTCTCCGTTTGCTCTCGAACTGCCGTCTTCGTAAGTCAATGTGATATTTACGTGGTAAATACTGTTTCGGTTCAGCCAGAAAGCGCCGGCTGCGGTAGGCATTTCTCCCAGCGGATCGTTGCACAGCAATATCTTGGCATCGGCTTCATCTTCCTTTAGATTTTCTGCACTTTCTGTCGTGCACCATATCAACAGCCGGGTAGCATTCGTATCAGCCAGCTCGCTCATCACCAAGTGGGGAGCTACATAAAAGTAGAAGGTACTGAATTCGGCTCCGGTGATGTAGTCAGTCCGGTCGGTTGTAGGCATCAGTTCCGCATGTTGGTGTACATAGTTTGTGCGCTCTACATTCAAAAACAGATAAGCTCTTTCCTCTACATTCTGCAAACGGAAATAAATATGATGGTCTGCCGGCAATGTAACCCCTTCTCCTAAATTGATGCTGATTTCCAGGCGGGCTATCAGGCGAGACAATACGACCGACATGGCTTGTGCTGTCTCTCCATTATCCAAGCTGCTTCCTCCTGCGCCCAAGGCACCTTCATAATAGCCGAAAAGATAAATCTGTTCTACGTGTCCCACCTCGTCTCCTTCGGTGATGTAACGGATGGTAACCGTCTTGTTCTGAAAGTCGTTCCAGCCTACCGGGTTGGTCGTACCGTCCTGATAGAGCAATTCTTCTACAGCCGCTTCGTCCATATTGCCGATAAAGCAAACACGTGTTTGCGATAATCCGGTATAAAGGGAAATGCCCGTCAACTGGGGCGACAGGTTGCCCGGCAATGTGCCTCCTTCTGTAAAATCGCGGTAATGGTAATACCTTTCGATGCCGCTTCCTTCGTTTTCATTTATCCGCAACAGGTTTCCTTCCGAGTCAAACTGGATGATGGCAAGCGACTTTACCGGGTTCTCGGCTTCCGGTCCCATGGGCTGCAGGCTGCGCGAGGTTGTGCCGCCGCTTCCCGTTTGCATGGCGGCAACCGAAGTGTTTATGGTGAAATCGCGCAATACAGGAGTGTTTTCACCTGCGCTTTCCGGTTCTTCTTGTTGCGTGCAGGCTGTCAGAAGCGCCCCCGCAGCCAGCATACATATAGTTAGAATAGTCATCGGTTTCATAACTGCTCAAAATTTTAGGTTCATCAATTGCGTGGAATAATGGGCGACTCTGTGCTCCAGTTCACATATTGCCAAGTAATGACGCTCACACCGTCTTGAATGCTGACCGTACCTTTATAGTGATACGTATAGGCAGCCTGATAGATTTTCTGGTTCAGCATCATCTCATATTGTGTAGGGCTTCCGTTTATCTGCAAGTTGAATATTACGATAATGGAAGTCGAAAAAGCATTGGTAGGCAATATCGGGCAGCGGATGTACAGCGTGCCGTTCTCGCGTTCTTCGATAAACGCGTCTGCAAATTGCGTGTCTTTCCGTATCTGGAAGCGGGTGTTATTGTCGCCCGTATAGGCATGCAGGGGTTCACCCGTCGACCAGTTCCACGGTACGTTATTTGCTGACGAAGCCGCATAGCGGTCTTGCACGCCCGATATCTCGATGCCTTGCGGCAATACCGAAATGGAGTGGATATACTCGTTGCCGGCTTCCGGCTCGATGGTAAATTCCAGTTGGGCAGTCTGGTTGATCAGTGGATTCATTTCCACTATTTCTACGCCCGTACTGCTTTCGCCGGCAGCTTCCGTGCTAATTGTTACTTCGGTAGCGGCAGTTTCCTCATAACGGTCATCGGTGGCTATTACATATTCCTTATTGTCTACATAGAGCGCATATACCGGATTTCCGCTGTTATCTACCGCGTCTTTTATAAACTGGCGGGCAGGAGAGACTGCACGGAAACGATAGGTTTTCCCGAATGTCAAATACAGAGGCACGGAAGACTCCTGTATCAGATTTCCTTCTTCGTCCACTTCGCAAGGAAGAAGCTGCTGAAGCTGTCTTCCTTCTTCGTCATACATGCCGTCTATATCGCGTACTACATAGCTTTTCAGTTCTGCCTCGCCTGATGCTCCAGCGGTGATATCTTCGGCAAACAGCCAAAGGGTAGTCCCGTCCGGAAGGTTTACTATCGGTATGTTCTTATCGGTCAAAATGGAACGGCTTTCTGCTGCGAATCCGTCCAAAGGTTCGGCTACCATGCCGGGCAAGGTAAACCTTACTTCCACTTTTCCTTGGGGAGCTTCCGGAGCAGGAATGTCTGCGGCAGGCTCTTCTTGGGTGCAGGCAAAGAGCAGGCTGGTCAGGATGCCTATACCTATATTATATATGATGTTTCGTTTCATCTGGTTTTCCTCCTTCCTCTGCTTAATATAAATCTCGGACACAACGGACAAATACGGCTGCTCCCAGTCGTGACAAGTCGGAATAAACTATCGCCTGGCTATTCTGGCTGGAACGTCCTGCATATTTAATCCATATCATGTTTTTTCTTTGGTCGTTATCAACTCTTCCCTCAATGTTTGCTTCCGAGGTCGCGTACCAGACTTCTGTCCCGATGTTAAGTAATTGTCCTTTTGATGATTCAGCATCGCAATAACCGCCAATGGGTAAATACATCACCTCTACCGGATGATCCCAGTCGTATGTCGTTGTCACATTGTGTTCGTAAGAACCGTTTGCGTCCGGCGTAAAATCATCTGTAGGGGAAGCTTCGTAACGGGATATTACCAGCAGGCCTTTAAAAGGATTGTTCTCATACACCCAAACTGATTCCTTTTTATCCTCATCATATATTGTTTTGGGTATTTCATCATTAATTAATTCAATGTTCCATTTCACCCGGTAAGCATTATTGGTCCCTTGGTTTTTGATTCCATAGATAGCTCCCCAATGATACGTATAGTTCGCACCATTAGTTCGCCCTAATCCATTACTTAAATCTCTTATTGCGACTTTATCTTGTTCTCCCATACTGAGTATATACACACCTCTTTTACCAGTTCCATCTTTAAAATCATCTTTTTCCTCTCTGAATAAATAAGGATAAGATCCCTGGTAGGCATTCTGAGTCCCACTGAGGAGGAGATCATCTAAACCTTCTAACTTCGTGCGATTTTCTTCATTAATCTCATAATCGTATTCCCCTTCTCGATCTGCATCCCAACTTCCTGTATTAGAATTTATGCTTGTTATTATACGGAATGTGATATTCCCTGAATATCCGCTACTTGGCATGATGCCCATGAAATCTTGTGTGGTCGGCAAACGCCATCCCGGGGGACAAGGGGTATTCGTGTTCTTTTCCCATCCATCGTCGTAATCCTTTAAGTAAGAAAGCCTGTATTTATCACCACTATCATTATAATAGCCAAAATCAATTAGGGTATAATCGTTTTTAGCTTTTACCGGATCTAAGTCCCAAATTAAATAGGTGTCAGTTCCTGTTGGACCTATCCACCACTTAGTTCCAAAATCATCAAGATTGAGTCCCCATGACGCATAATCAATAACCGGATAAACTGTTCTGCCATTTGTTCCTAAAGCAACCGATGCCGGAGTAGAAAAATCAATAGTGCTACCATTTACGGTGTACGGATAATACGGAATATTCCTTCCGTATTGATACAAATATCCGATGCTATTATACCAGTCATCTACGCTGCGGGTAGGGTTTCCGCTTGTGGCTCCCAAGTTTCGGTCGCTCCACAATACGCCATTGAAAGTAACAGGCTGGCCCATATCCTGCTCTTGCATAAATTCTGTACTTTCATCTCCTTCTCCTTCTATCCATTCGTACACTTTGGGCACCAATGTCACCACGCGGCGTACATCGGATGAAAAGGCGATGTGCAAAGTATAGTGGTAGTTTTGCTTAAACTCCAGAGGAGCAGTGCCTCCCTCTACCGAAGTAAGGGTATTGTAAATAGGAACCAGTACCGTACTGTTTCCCTCTGTATCTTGGAGCTTATAATAATTCTCAGAATCAGTGAACGTGACCTGCAGGTATGTCAAGGGCGTTTCTCTGGTAGAGGTTTCGTCCGCAATGGTCGGAAAAGTAGGGAAGGTCAAAATGGTGGCTACCTCTTTTACACTTTGCGAGCTTAAATCGGCACTGGGTACTTCCATATTTTTCCCATCAATTGAGCGGATGCCTTGTTCTTCGAAAACAAATTCGTTCGTAGCCACTTGGTAAGTGCCTGCTGAAGTAATGTTTTCGGTTCCTGGATTATCCGTATTGCTTCCTACCATCTCGATGCTTACCAGTTGTATTTCCGTGTCCAGCTCTGTATCTTTGGATACCTGAAACGTTACCTGCGACATGATGTGCTTGAAAGGCATTTGCAGGATGTCGCCTTGCGCATAGTCGCTTGATTCGTAAGGAGCTTTCAATTCTCCCCGCAGGTAATCGATGTAATCATTGGTTCCCGGTTGTAAAGCAATCTCATAGCTTCCTGTGACATCGTTTTCGCCAGGCACTTCTGTTGTCGAATTTTGCGTAAAGCCGTAGAAATCGGGCGTAGTGCGTTCTATGGGGCGTATGTTAATGATATGGATATTGCCACGCATGCCCTCTGTAGCTTCGATGCCCTTTGCTTCATCGGTTTCTTCCGGAGTGAAAGTCCCTTGATCGGTAATCCAAATCCGATACTTGGTGCCTTCGTCAAAATAAGAGTCACCGGCTTCCATGGCACGCGACATCACTTTTTCTTTATAGGGAGACAAGGTTAGGCTTCCGTCTGTACCGATATTCCTGCCTATGTTGTCATCGGTGCACGACACGGCAAACACCCCTGCCAGCAGGCTGGCGCATACCGCCCGATAAATTACTTCAATATGTTTTTTCATATTCCTCATCTTTATTCGTTATTACCACTTGCTTGTGTCTCGTCGCTTGGCGGGGTAATGGGCAGGTAATGTGTACCTCCGTTTTCCCATGCTTTCTGAATGCCTTGCAACGAGATACTTTCGTTCTCGAACCGTATAGTGACGATGTATTCATAGCCCGGATAAAGGTCATCGCCTGTAACGGTTTGAATCGTTACACGTTGATTTTCCCACTTTGCTGTACGGTATGATTCGTATTCGCCGTCGCCCATTACATAAGACAAATTCGCTTCGATATCGAAAGTCAAAGTTATTGTTCCATTTTGGCTTGCGGGTTCGGTAAACGGATCATACCTCTCGGGCAACGTGGCATGCAATACGTAGCATGAGCCTAAGGTCAACCCTTCGCTGGTGGCCGGAATGTATTCGTCCGTCCCTTCTATTGTAATCTCTTGGGGGGCACTCAGCTCTGACGCTACGTAGGTGCTTTGAGATTGACCGGCATTTACCTCCTTCTGAAATGTCACGGGAATGCAAAGGCCATTGCCTTCGCTTAATGTGATGTTGACATGGTTTACACCGATTTTGCTCCACATCACCTCCTCACGTACACCCACAAAGCGGATGCGTGCCGTAAGGTGACGGAACTGTAATTCGTGTTCTTCTTCGATGAAACGGTCATCGGCAGCACCTCTGTGTTCCTCTTTGGCATCGCACGAAAGGAAATCGGTTGTGGCATCCTGATATGCTTCGTTGACTCTCAGCCAGGTAAACCCTTCGGAAGGTGTCAATGCATCGGCTGGCGCATATCCGGCTGCATAATAATATTCGTTATTCGGGAGGTATTCGTGCGGCACCTGATAAGCCACTCCGCTTGCATAGGTATAGTCATCGATTGTTCCGCTTTGCCGGCAGGTAAATGCCGGAGAAGGCTGGGCATCATCACTGCTTACCCATGTATGGAATCCGGTTTCGTCCCAAAACATCAGAAAAGCGGAAGTCCCTTCTTCGGTGCTGTATGTTGAGGCACCTCCGTCGGCATTCAGATATACTTCTATCGGGACACGCGATGCAGGGATTTCTTCTGTCCGCTCGTCGGCACCGCAGGCAGACAGGAAGAGTAAAACGCTTCCTGCCGCACCTAAAGCAATATAGTCAATAAACCGTTTCATTGTTGTACTTCATCATTTGGGTCTAATGTAATCTCACCTTCACCCCCGTATTCCCACGGGAATGAATAGGTGTGTACCTGTATATATTCCGGATTGGTCACAGAAGAGCCTGGGCGTGTGAACTTCGTTATATTCAAGATATAATACCGGTTGCGCTCTACCTGACCGTATTGGTAGGCCTTCGTATCAGCCGGTTTCCCATAATTGTCCTTTCGGTTGTCGACATACGTATAATAATATCCCCAACCGTCGAGGTACGGTACAAAGTCGCCAAACCTGCCTTGGCTGGTTTCTATGTCGCTTATTGATACATCATGTCCTAATGCTTCTACCATGCCGCCATACGTATAAAAGGTTTTGTCGGTATGATGATAGAAATAGGTTCCTGAAGGGAATCCGTTGTTGTTGGCTGCCATTTCCAATGAAGAAGCAAGCAACTGGCGGGCTACGGCTTCTGAAGGGCAATCAACTACTCCGCCAGTTATGTTCAAATCTGCCACTGCTTGTCTTATCTCGGCCGGTACATCTGTGTCATTAGCAATAAAAATTTTTAAATCCTCTGCTGTTCCCACATGCAGCTTACCCGGTGTAAATCGGGCTGCTACATTTACATGGGTTACTTGCGCCTGTTCGCCTTCCAGGATAAGCCCTGCATCGGGGATGGCGAATGTGTTTTCCGGACAATAGATGCCTTCGGTATAAGGATTGCTGCCTGTATAATTTTCATCAGTAGATAGACGGGTCTTATCGAACTGCACTGTCGGGCGGAAGAATCCGTTATCGATTTTTCCTTCAACTTGCTGGAAAAAGAAGTCGCTTTCACTTACAGTTGCAGACAACGCATTGTTCGGGTCTATCACGTAGGCGTATGCGTTTTCTGCTGTCACACTGCCGTTAATCTGCTGCATGATGTATGCTTTCCGGTTCAGTCCGTTCACCAAGTATTTCACATCCTCTTGACGAATCCAACCTTTGAAATCAGAATTATCTTCATTGACTCCTACCGGTACATAGCCTTGGTCATCAGTCTTACAAGTCACCAACACTTTGGCTACCATCCGTTTCAAGTCAAAATCGACCGTGTAGGTATTCAATGTTGCATCGGTTTTTACCGGCGTACCCGCCTCTGTGCAGAACATCGCAATATGATTGCGCCCGGGATTTGATTCGTAAGTAGAATACGGTGAAAAGTCTGTGACCAGATTGAATCCTTCTCCTGCCAGGTTATAGGGAGGCATGGTTTGAGATGCCTCTTTAGCCTGTTGCATGAAGGTAGTGGCCTGCTGTGTAGAAAGGTTTGCGCCTAAATAAATGAAATCACCCTCTAAATCAGCCTGATCCAATTCTATTTCGTAAGTTGTATTGTCATCAATGGCAGAGAGTATAATCGGTTCTTCCCATGTTCCGTCTGCATGCCGGATAAACAGATGAAAGAATACGATGTTATTTTCCCAGTCTGCCTCAGGATGTTCCGGAGTATCATCCGCTCCTGTCCGCGAAGCCGCGTCTTTCCCATCGATGGTGAAGTTCAATACCAGCAGTGTCTTGGCTGGCACGTTGCTTTGCCCATCGGGAAGCGCCGCGTCATCCCTGCAACTTGTCAAGGCAGGCAAGCAGCAGAGGCACAACATGATATATAGCGAATGCAGTTTCATCATAATTCAGGAGTTATATCGTTATAGCGGACAATCCAGTCGTTGATAATCACTTGAGTATTAATCCAAGCGTTGTTCGAGTCGAGGAAGAACGTCATGGTGTACGTATCTTCACGGTCGAGGTATTCCTGCAGCGGCATGTCGTAGT
This sequence comes from uncultured Bacteroides sp., assembly GCA_900544675.1. GTDB lineage: Bacteria > Bacteroidota > Bacteroidia > Bacteroidales > Bacteroidaceae > Phocaeicola. The sequence continues at coordinate 39,309 of UQVZ01000001.1, read as the reverse complement.
TGGCTACCGTCTTGCAAAGTTCCAGATAGTCTATCAGAGGGATAGAGAGCACGGTTTCGCCTGTCTCGCGGCTGGAGATAGTCAGGCGGACATCGCTGTCTGCCATCAGGCGACCTGTAGTCAGTTCGGCTACAGCCATGTTCAGCTGGTCTTCCGATGCAGGCCCGTCAATGCCAGCCGAGCCTTGTGCCTGGTAGTAAGGCATGTATGTCAGCATGCCGTCGGCAGGATCGAGGCTATTGTCTGCCAGCATCAGTCCGTTTTCGTCGGCAATGGTGAATTCAAAATCAGAAGCATCTACAGGTCCGGCAGCCATCTGCTGGAGAATGATACGGAAGGTATTGGTGTTTTTCACCAAAGGAACGGTGAAATAGTCTGTCCGGTCGGCAGCCCTTGCCGAGACCTGCATGTCTAATTGTCCATTCCAGAGTGGCTGAAGGTAACCTACCGAATCAATCGCTTCGCCATGCAGCATAGCAGGATAACGGTTGATGCGGCACGTCAAATCATCTATGGTAGAAAATCCTTCGGTCAGCGATGGGACTGTGAAAGCATTGCCATCCTGCACGCCTGCCCATGCCACGAGACGGTAATTGCCTGCCTCAAGGGGCAACAGCATCGAATAATCCGTATCGGCGAGCTTTTCGCCTTGGTCGGTCTGCTGGAAAACAAGTTTGCCGTCGGTATCGAAAGCGTAAAGGGTAACCGAATGTACTTGGCTGGCAAATGCATCGGCATAAAGCATGTTGTAGTCATACTTGAACTTTACCCGATACTCAATGTCTACGGGGCAATCGTCGTCATCGTCCCAAACGGTGTGGCACGAAGTCATGGGCAATACAGCTGCCATAGCCAGCAGTAACCGGCATGCCTTGCGGTGTATGGAGTAAAGCGGTTTCATTGTTTTCTTTCTTGTTTATTGTTTGTTTTTTCACCACAGATTTCACAGATTTTTTTCTTAATTGATTACGCAGATTAAATTTATTTCTCTGTGTCTTTGTGTTCTATTTTATTTGAAACGCAGATTAACGCGGATTCTCGCGGATTTTTTGTTTCACCACAGATTTCACAGATTTTTTTCATTATTAATTACTCAGATTTAATAATTCATTTCTCTGTGTCTTCCGCATTAACCTGCATTTCATATTTAGGTTGTTACATTCGTTTATTCACTCGGATTAGAACTCTATGTCGTTGTAGCGGACAATCCATGGAAGGATTTCTACCTGTACATTCAGAGCGGCTTCTTCCGGTTTAGGATATTCATCCGGTGTACCCGGCTTCGGAACTATAACAGGGTCACCCACCATGTTGATTCCTGTTACCGCCAACGAATAGATGTTGTTACGCATGATGGCAAACTCCATAGGTCCTAATTCAGAATTGTTGCCATTATCGAAATGCTTGATTTCGGTGGTGTAATAATAACAGATGTTACCATTGTAGACTTCAACATTTTCCACTAAGGGATTGTCTACAGCTTCTTTAGCATCCTCTAACATTTGTTGTGTAATAACAGTTCCATCCTTTTCTGTTTCAACCAACTCATTGAATTTACTACTCAAGAAATTTTCACCAAAAGTCTCTTGGATAGCAGCCAAAGATTCGAACAGGTTGCTATTACCATACCGATAGAGTCTTTGTACAGGATCGCTTAAGGTTCCATTGTTATTTTCCTTATACATTCTCGCCACAAATGAAATGCCGGTACTCAATCCATGTACCTGATGTAGGTAATCCGTTGAGTTTTCGAAGCAATAAGCCATAAAATTACCAACAGGAGACAAATTATCTTCATCAGTATGTTGCTCATCACCTTCGCCTGTAACCGCTCCACCTTCACTGCCTAATGTGGCAAACGGTTGATAATATATTGCAGGTTTATTATCTGCTGTAAATGTCACACTACCACTTTGACCATCTACTATGGTCATTTTCTCACTTTCTGTTGCGACATCTGCTAATGTATTATAGAACCATGTTCCTGCCTTAGGCAAAGTCAAATCAGAAGCTGTCACATCAACCGCATTCTTCTCACCCCAATATGGAGTATACAGATAAGTACCTTTATTATCCACTACACCAAAAGGAACTTCACCGCCTGCTTGCGTAATGGTATGACGCACATAGTGCACATTTTTCGATAAGTTCACCAATGCATAACCTTCCAAACGTACATACCAAGTCTGTTCGGGAATTGCAGTATCATCCGGTTGATAAGTAATGGAAGCCATCGGGTTAGTAATATCCTCTACAGCGTAATAAGTGGTTTTATCTGTATCATCCGTCCATTCTTCTACACTTTTAGCTTCAAGAGGTACATAAGCGTCTAAAGACTCAGTTCCAACCGTTTGTGTACCACTTTGTTTACAAACGCTATAAGTTCTTTCTCCACCTTCATTTTCCTGCATCCAAACATAAACCTGATTATCCAATGCATCGAAGGCAACATTCAATTTGGTTTTTATCCATATTTTGTTTCCTGCTCCCTCTTCAGGATTGTCTATTTGTATAGCACCATCTACAGTTTCAACTCTTACAACACCTACTTTCGGATGTATTTCATAGATATTGTTGTTTGTTTTACGGAAAGTAATTTTAGACAAGACACGTTCCACTTCAACGTGTGCCTCTGCAGGATCATTAGGAGATACATTCTCTCCTGTCAGTTCTACCGTATAAGCTTGACCGGAAATTGTGCTTAATCCTTTATTCGCCATCATTACCCTAAAGTTCGTACCTGTAGTAAACGGCTTTCCTGCAGCCAAGTTTGTATAATCGTCTTGAGAGGGGTTGTAATTGCCCGTCACGATTCGATTATATAAATCTTCCACCTCATTTTTATCTTCAATACCGGCATTTAAATCCCCTGTTGTAATGCTTGTAAGCAAATCAGTCACCGGATTGGCTACGACCAAGACATTGTATTTCCCTATAGCCAACTCTATGGGAGCATCGTTGGTATAAATTGCTCCCGCTGTTGAATTTACAACAGTATACACATCATCAGAAAGGTCATCAGGTGTTTCCGTTGCATTTGAAGTTGTTTGGGTAGAATATAATTTTGCGAAACAGGAATTACCTCCATTAGCCGGAACAACCACTATCAATACACGGTCTACAGCTCGTTCGTCTGCAGTACCAGCATTGCTATGTCCGCTATCATCTGCTGTGCCGTCTTGATCCCCATTATTATTTGCATCATCCGCAGTAGAACGGCTGCTATTGCCACTATTGGCAGAGAACGAAATCGTCAAGTATGCCGGAGTGCCGTCGCCTGCTGTGCCAGTATTTCCTCCTTTCCCGTCAATTGCATCGTCTGAGCATGCGGCAAAACTCAGTGCCGCGAATGCTAAAGCAAAAAACTTAAACTTTTTCATACAAAAGCATTTTACTTAAATTAGTATTGCGTTAAATTATCTCTATTCTTTTAATCCAGTTGACAAGGTATCAGTTGACAAGTTGACAAGGTTTTTCTTTAGGAGTTAAGTAGTTAAGAAGTTAAGGAGTTAAGCCAATACTTCTGCTGATGTATTCAAAACCTAGTTCCCTAATAACAAAAACCTTGTCAACTTGTCAACTCGTTAACTTGTCAACTAAAATAAAACCTTGTTACCTTGTCAACTCGTCAACTTGTCAACTAAGATAAAAACCTTGTCAACTCGTCAACTTGTCAACTAAAAAATCTCCTTTCCGTTTTCTTTCGCTTCGCTTAGTCCGGCTTCGGCGGCACGGCGCAAGTAGGGCTCGGCTTCATCGTATCTCTCCATCAGTATCAGGGCTACTCCTCGGGCGTTGTCGGCTTGCGGGGTGTCGCCTGCTTTCTCTAAGAACTTCAATGCCTGTTCGGCTGCGCCACGCTCCAAGAGTGCATTGGCGGCGTTCAGGTTCGCCGTCGGGTCATCGGGATACATGCGTGCGGCTATATCGAAGACGTGATTGAACTCCTCACTGCCTGGCTCGTAAGTCTGCGCTACGGCAAACATTTCCTGCAGGCTGAGGTTCTGGGGACGGGTCTTGATGACCTCCTTCGCCTCGTCGACATTGAATCCACGAATCACATAGTCTACCGTATAATCGGTGCGGCGCAATGCCGGATAACATTCTTGCAACAAGGTGCGGTAGGCTTCGGGATATTCGGCACGGATGCGCTGCTCCTTGCGGTCGGGGTCACCTTCGCTGGCGATGATTGCCAGGATGGCATCTTTATCCTTCAAACTGCTTTGCTCGACATACTTACGTAAGCCTTCCCAGTTTTCGCCTCCCGGCTCGGTGCGGAACAAGGACGCTTCGATGCCGTATTTCTCTGTCAAGTATTCCTTTAAGGCTTCCGTACGTCCTTCCGCCAGCTTGAGGTTGGAGGCATAACTGCCTTCGGGCGACGCATAGCCACGCAGGCTGATTTGCGTGATGCTGTAGTCTTTGTCGGTACGGATAGTATCTATCGTGGCACGTATCCGCGCCAGTTCCACCGTATTGCGGCGGTATTCGGGATCGATGACGGTCTTGTTGACGGGGAAATCCAAGAAGGCTTCTCCGCTCAAGGCACGCGCCTTGCGGGTTTCTGCCTGCGAACTGATGTATGCCAGCTTCGGACGGAACACCAGGTCGGCTTGTGCCAGCGGGACACTGTTTCCTTTGGTGACTTCGCCACACTGGCAAGTGTCTTCTGCCACAACCAGTTGTGCGCGGTCCATCCATTTGCGGTAGGGCACGGTCACTTGGTAATTGATTTGTTGAGCGGATGCTTTCCGGTATCTGACGATGGCATACGGATTGTCGGCATAAAGCGACTGCTCGTTACGTTGGTAATACAGGTAGCGGGTGCGACCCATCACTTCGATAGCGGGAAGCCACTGAGCTTCGTGTCCTGCATAAAACAACGGCGTTACTACCACCGAACGGTTGCGCGCCACTTCCATTCCGTTCAGGTCGATGTTCATGCGTATCATTACGCTGTCGCGCTGCTTCTCTATCTCGACATCGCTTACCGTAGCGCCGCCCGGCAGACGCTTTGCCTCGTCGGCTGCCAGCGGCAGGAATGGAAGCAAAGCAAGCACACTATATAGACAGATTGCTTTCATCTTTTTCTTCTCCTCCTTCGGTTTTTAGAATACATAAATCAGGTTGACAGCAGCCTTGGTAGGCCCGAAATAGTTGTGCGGCTTATTTTCTTCCAACAAGTCGCCGCAATGGGGGCATTCGTACTTATCGTACCGGCTGTAGACATAGCCGATTCCGATTTCCGCCTCTACGCTCCAGTGTTTGGACAGCAGCCACTGATAGCCGTAGGCTACGCCTGCTCCCAACATCCAGCCTTCGAAGCGGTAATCCTTCAACTGCCCGAAGTCGGTTCCCAAGAAAGTGAAATCGGTGTTCCAGTTACCCATGTTGTAGATGCCTCCCAGCAAGTGTGCGCCGACAAAATGACCATTGAACGCCTCGCAGAACCAATAGCGTGCTTCGGGCTGGAACACAAGCTGTTTCCATTTCCGGTTGTCCGAAAAAGACCAGGGATTCCAGTTAGCAGACACATCCAGTGTCCATCGGGGAGCCAATTTCACTTCCGCACCCAGATTCATCGTAGTGGTTGCATCATAAAGTAAATTGGTCTTCAAACCCCACTCTTGCGCATAGACTGAAACCCCTATCATCAATAGAAGGGTAATCCATAAACGCTTCATAATCTATCTTTTTTAGTTCCCGCTACTATGAGTAGCGACACATTTTACTTAAATTCAGTATTCATACAGCAAATTTCAGCTATCTAATCTGAACTTGCCAAGTTGCTTTTTACGCAATTGCTTCGTTAATCAACCGCAAACATAAACAATAAATTTTACAATAGCAAGGTTTATTAGCTATTTTTTTTCAAAAAAATGCAAGGTATCAAATAGAAACCGTTGCAGAAGGAGCGGAGATACCTATTATTATATAGGAGTTAAAGAAGTTAGAGAAGTTATCACTCCGCTCGCTTCGTTAGAAGTTAAAGTAGGATAGTTGACAAGTTGACAAGGTCTTTTTTTAGGAGTTAAGTAGTTAAGAAGTTAAGGAGTTAAGCCAATAGTTTTGCTGAACTATCTAAAACCTAGTCTCTTGGTTACCTGAAACAAACACAAACACAGAGACACGGAGACACAGAGGGCTTCAATTAAATGAAGAATTAAGAATGAAGAATGAAGAATCAACACTCTGTGTCTTTGTGTTTCTGTGTTTGTGTTTATTTGTTTCAAGTAATCAGGGCAGATAGCTTCGTTTCTGATAAGATTAATAATCTTCAAGCTGTAAGATTATTAATCTTCCGGCTGTAAGATTATTAATCTTCCAGCAAAGGCAGATAGAGGAGTTAGAGGAGTTAAGGAGTTAAAGGAGTTAGAGGAGTTAAAGAAGTTAGAGAAGTTAGAGAAGTTAAAGAAGTTAGAGGAGTTAGAGGAGTTAAAGAAGTTAGAGGAGTTAAAGAAGTTAGAGAAGTTAGAGGAGTTAAGGAGTTAAGGAGTTAGAGAAGTTAAAGGAGTTAAAGTAAGATAGTTGATGAGTTGACAAGTTGACAAGGTTTTTGTTATTAGGGAACTAGGAACTAGGTTTTGAATACATCAGCAGAAGTATTGGCTTAACTCCTTAACTTCTTTAACTACTTAACTCCTAAAAAACAAAGCTATTGGCTTAACTCCTTAACTTCTTAACTACTTAACTCCTAAAGAAAAACCTTGTCAACTATTCGACTAATTGGCTGCAACCATCCAGACTACATCGCCGGGCTGGAAGACGAAGGCGGGGACAGGGTTCTTTACTGTTTCCTTGCCTCGCTCTACACCCAGGATGATGATGCGGTCGGACTTCACATCGCCTACACTTTTGCCGAGCAGGGAAGAGGCGTCGTCGACACATAAGCTCGTGATGCGTGTAGTTTTATGGGAAGAAATATCCTTGCTTCCTTCACTTATGGCTTTCTGTTCCAATGCCTGGCGGAACTGCAAGAGGTCTTCGTCGGTGCCTACTACCGTAATCTTGTCGCAAGGATAAAGCGTTTCATCGCCTTGCGGAATATCGAGAACAGCTTCTCCCCGGGTGATGGAAACCACATTTACCCGGAAGCGGGTGCGGGGCGCAATCTCTTTCAGGGTCTTTCCGGCATAGCAGGAATTAGGGTCTACGGTGAAGTCGGTCGCGTGCAGGTCGGACAGCGAGGAATTGTCATCTACCTGCTCGAACAGGGTAGATGGTTTTGCCTTGGGCTCGTCCGGTCCCATGAAGTTTTCTTCGAAACGCTCTTCCATCTCTTGCGAACGCTTGCGGATACGCTTCGACGAATAGACTGCTACCACAATAAGCAGGGCAATGACCAGTCCCAGTCCCGAAGCCACATTGAAGAGGCGGACCACAATGCTCATCACGATGGTGATGCAGAGAATCACCTTTACCAAGACCAGCGAAACCAAAGCACCCCGGTTGACTAGGTTGTCTTCCCACAAGCGGCGGAACTCCGGCGAGTGGTTCTTCTTCATGACCATTGCCCACAGCAACGGAGAAAGCACCGCCAGCAGAATCAAGGCACTGAGCAGGTTGCCTTGCAAGCCGGGCAAATGGCTTTGGATGAACGGATAGAAACGGCTAAAGAACATCACGATGATGCCTACGCTGACAATCAGGTAAATCAGTACGCCGACAATCATGCTGCGCAACAGGCGGTGCCAGTCGTTCTGGTGCTTCTCGGAGATGGAACCGGAAGCATAGCGCGACAACATTTGCTTGCACCAGGCAGGCAGATGCTTGTCGACCCACGTATAGGCAGGCTCGGAAAGGCGTATCATATAAGGTGTGCAGAAGGTGGTAATGACCGATACCGCCACGATAACGGGATACAGATATTCATCGGTCACTTTCAGGCTCACTCCTAAGGAAGCGATGATGAAAGCGAACTCGCCTACCTGGGTCAGCGAGAAGCCCGACTTCATCGCCAGCTTCAGCGGTTCGCCCGAAAGCAAGACACCAAAGGTGCCGAAAAGGCTCTGCCCTACCAGCACCAGCACGGTCAGCAACAGGATAGGCAAGATATAGTCGGCGATGATGGCAGGGTCGATCATCATACCTACCGAGACGAAAAAGACTGCGCCAAACAGGTCCTTGACCGGCTGAACTACCCGCACGATGCGTTCGCTCACAGAGGTTTCTGCCAACAAGGAGCCCATGACGAAGGCGCCCAGTGCTGAAGAGAAGCCTGCCTGTACTGCAATCATCACCATGAGCAGGCAAAGCCCCAGGGATACGACCAGCAGAATCTCGTCGCTCACGAACCGTTTGATCTTATTTAATAAGGTAGGGAGCAGGTAGATGCCCAGCACCGACCAGAACACCAGGAAGGAGACCAGCTTCATCAGGCTTCCCAGCAAGGCTGTGCCTTCGAACTGGCTGCTGGCTGCCAATGTGGAAAGTACGACCATCATGACAACGCCTACCAGGTCTTCGACCACCAGAATGCCCAGCACGATGCCGGTGAACTTCTGCTGCAGAAGGTTCATGTCGTTGAAAGCCTTGAACACGATGGCTGTAGACGACATGGACAGCATACCGCCCAGGAAGAGGCTGGTGATGTGGGAGAATCCCATCAGGTTTCCTGCCGAATAGCCTAAGAACATCATGCCGCACACGATGGTGATGGTGGCTATCATGGCGCTCAGGCCTACATTCAGCAACTTGCGGAAGGAGAACTCCAATCCCATGGTAAACAACAGGAAGATGACACCTATATCCGCCCATATCTTGATGTCGGACGTATCGGACACCGTGGGCAGGAAGCTCACAGACGGACCGGTGATGAACCCGGCTACGATGTAGCCCAGGATAACAGGCTGTTTCAGCCATTTAAACAAGATCATGACGCATCCCGCCACAATCAGAATCATACCTAAATCGGTAATCAAAGGTGCTAATTCAGACATATTCGTATGTAATTTATCGGGGAGCAAAATTAGTTAAAATCAATAGACGGGGATGTTCTAAGTTTCTTTCTTTAGAGTTTTTTTATAGTTGACAAGGTATCAGGTGACAAGGTATCAGGTGACAAGTTGACAAGGTTTTGTTTGAAACGCAGATTACGCAGATTTTCGCGGATTAATTTATTCTCTGTGCCTCTGTGTCTCTGTGTTCAATAAAAGAAATCACTTTGTCTGCTGAACCTTTTGCCAACTGCTCATAGCAAAAAGGGAGGGTTTGATTTAAAAATAGTGAAATAATTCCGTAATTAAGTTGAAAAGGTGTTGTTTCCCTATAGATTTCTTTGCCTAATGATTCGCTTATAAAAAGAACTTTTTTAACTTTGCATCGGTTAGAAAAAAGAATATACCTTATAACTTAACTAAAATAAAAGAATTATGGAATTTGTAACTAACGAAAAGCTTACCATTGTTGGTGCTGCCGGCATGATCGGTTCTAATATGGCTCAGACTGCCATTATGATGGGTTTGACTCCTAACATCTGTTTGTATGACCCATACGGTCCGGGTCTGGAAGGTGTTGCAGAAGAATTGTATCACTGCGGTTTCGAAGGTGTAAACGTAACCTTCACTACCGACGTTAAAGAAGCGCTGACTGGTGCTAAATATATCGTAAACTCAGGAGGTGCTGCCCGTAAAGCCGGCATGACTCGTGAAGACTTGCTGAAAGGCAATGCCGCTATCGCTGAGGAATTCGGTAAGAATGTAAAAGCATACTGCCCGGATGTAAAACACATCGTCGTTATCTTCAACCCGGCTGACATCACCGGTCTGATTACGTTGCTGTACTCTGGCTTGAAACCTTCTCAGGTTACTACCTTGGCAGCTTTGGACTCTACTCGTCTGCGCAGCGAATTGGCTAAATACTTCAACGTTCCTATGGATTCAGTTGAAAACTGCCGTACTTACGGTGGCCATGGCGAACAGATGGCTGTATTTGCTTCTACAGCAAAAGTAAACGGCAAACCGTTGACTGACATCATCGGTACTGACGCTCTGCCGAAAGAAACTTGGGCTGAAATCCAACAGAAAGTTATTAAAGGCGGTGCCAACATCATCGCATTGCGTGGCCGTTCTTCATTCCAGAGCCCGGCATACGTATCTATCGAAATGATTGGTGCAGCTATGGGCGGCAAATCATTCCGCTGGCCGGCTGGTACTTATATCTCAAATGACAAGTACGACCACATCATGATGGCATGGGAAACTTCAATCACAGCTGACGGTTGCCACTGCGCTGCCTTGAACGGAACAGCCGAAGAACAAGAAGCTTTGGATAAGAGCTACGCTCACCTCTGCGAATTGCGTGACGAAGTAATCGCTATGGGCGTTCTTCCTGCAATCTCTGAATGGAACAAGCTGAACCCGAACATCAAATAATGATTTTCAGGTAAGAGAATAAAAATATCCCGCTGGCTTCTGTCGGCGGGATATTTTTTTAGGTGACTAGGGAACTAGGTACTAGGTGACTAGGTTTTGAATAGTTCAGCAGAAGTATTGGCTTAACTCCTTAACTTCTTAACTACTTAACTCCTAAAAAAGTATTGGCTTTAACTTCTCTAACTTCTTTAACTTCTCTAACTCCTTAACTCCTAATAACTCCTTATTATTAATATAAATCTCTCGTCACAATTTCATCGCTCCAATGATGGTCTTTCGGGAAAGGCTTTCCGCTCCAAGCTTTCTTACTCGTCCAGTCTTGCGGAGCATCTGTCCAAAAGGCATCGCTGGCAGGCAATCCCAAAGGCAAGAAAGAAAGCGACGTCATATAAAGGCTTCCGTTGTTGGTGTACCAATCTGCCACATTCGGCTGACGACCGGTAAACCCGATAGTAAGGAAACCTCCTTCATTGAAATTCTCACCGGTGGCAAACATCCGTTTCAGCACTGTGGTCAATGCGCAACGCACCTGGGCAGGAGTCACTCCTGCAGGCAATTCTCGATACCATGCCATCAGCGCAAGCGGCTGCATCGTAGCCATACGGTAAGGAATGGAACGTCCGAATACCGGGAATGTGCCTTCGGGAGAGATAAAACGCTCCAATACCAGGCTATATTTCTGCGCACGCTTCAAGGCACGCTGATAATACTTCGGATAATCCAGACGTGAATGTACGCCGGCATCTATCAACGCATCCAAGGTTTCGAGATACATCGGATGGAACACATAGCTGCTGTAATAATCGAATGCAAACGAAGGACCGTCGGCATACCAGCCGTCGCCCGTGTACCATTCTTCCACTTTACGAATGGCAGAATTGATGCGGTAAATATCAAACGGAGCGCCTGCCTTTGCCAAGAAACTTTCAATGGTGGCAGAGAAAAGCAACCAATTGGTATAAGGCGGGTCGATGCGGCGCAGCTGGGTGAACTCTTCGATGTAACGCTTCTTAGTCGTTTCGTCAAGAGGCACCCATAACTGATCAAATGCACGGAGGAAACTTTCTGCCACGTAGGCAGCATCTACCAAGGGCTGGCCTTCATTACGCCACAAGAGGTAATCGGGTGAAGCCGGGTCGACCGCATGAACATAACTCTGCAAAGCCCATTCACGCAATTGCTTGCGCATCGCTCCTTCTTCGGTATCATCATCGGGCAAAGCCAACCAAGGCGCGATGCCTGCCATCAGACGTCCGAAGCATTCCATATAAGTCACGCGCTTATCGCGTCCGTCCCAGGTAGGACTGACTTCCACCTGCATATTCTTCTGAAGTTCTCCTTTTGCCATGTTACTCAATACAGGAGCTGCCATATCGTATGCCAATTTGCTCCAGTAAGCACGGTCGGTCTGTGCCGATGCTTCAAGGTAACGCACATATTCGCAAGCAGCCAGCAGGAATGCCCCTACCCCAAAGTTGGCAGTAGACTTGGCATCGACTACCTGACCGGGAATCGCCTTCTCGCCAATAGGCTGTACATAGCCTACCGAACCGTCTTTCTGCAAAGCCGTTTCCGACAAATATTTCCACGCTTTTTGGATAACAGGCATATAAACCGCTTCGTCCAGGTAACCGTGGTTCACTCCCCACAGCAAACCGTAGGTAAAGAAAGCCGTTCCGCTGGTTTCGGGTCCGGGCGCATGTTCAGGGTCCATCATGCTGCGTGTCCAATAACCTTCCGGCTGCTGGATAGCTGCCACCGCCTTAGCCATCTTTTGGAACTTGTCGACAAAGAAAGCACGGTGCTTGTAGTCTTCGGGCACATCCTTCAGCACCTTGGCAAGAGCTGCCAATACCCATCCGTCACCTCTCGCCCAAAAGTCTTTCTTGCCGTTCAGGCTCTTGTGCTTGGGATAAACGTATTTCGCATCACGGTAATACAGGTTTTCATCCTTGTCGAACATGATGCTGTCCGAATACAGGATATATTCGTAAAGCTTCTCCAGATAGAGGGGATTGTGAGTGACCTTATAAAGCTTGGTCATGACAGGCATCACCATATAAAGTCCGTCGCTCCACCACCAATAATCATGACGAGGCGTGCTCATCTCATACTCCATGACTTCGCGTGCCCGACGGATTTTCCGGTCATCGGGATCCAATTGATAAAGGTCGATATAAGTCTGGAAACACACTTGCCAGTCACCGAACAAAACGTAGTCATCGGTTTCGCCATACGAATACTTCCAGTTCGAACGGTCGTCGCTTTTGGCTCCTTTCCACTCGTTATGCTCCGCCCACGCTTCCGAATAAGCACGGTAAGCCTCGTTTCCGGTCAGGAAATAAGCTTCCATATTACCGGTATGATAAGCGGCATTATCCCAGAAAGCACGCACTTCAGGCGAATTTTCAGCCTGCCAGTGCTGATTGACTTTATCAATAATCCCGCGCACTTTTTCCGCCTCGGAAGGCTTTGCCAGTGCATTGGCAAAAGGCAAAAGAGCCCACAAACAAGCCATTGCCCATACATACAGTTTTTTCATTGGTTTTATGGTTTTAGGGTTAAATTCCATCAATAACTGCAACAGATACCGAACCGGGCGCTCAATCTTCCACCTCCAGTACATAGACCGGTGTAGGAGCCTGGTCGACTGTCTTCTCGCCGTCTCCCTGATAAGTGACCTGCACAAAGAGATGCAGCTCTTTCCGCTGCTTCCACAGTTCGGTATCAAGGCTGGGCTCCCAGGCTTCTACTGAGAAGTCGGTCAAGTCTTTCACCTGCCACTTGCCCTGTTTCAGGTCATCGGTATATGCCAGCGAGACTTTGCTTCCCCGTTCAGCGTCGCGGAATACGAAATAGGCCTTATCGCCATCCACCACAATGCGCGGACGCGCTATCGGAATCATTTTCGTTCCTCCGCCCTTTAAGGAGAAAGGTTGTTTGCGTTCCATCACCTGACGCATATTCCAGCGGGTGCCATCGTTCCATACCACACGGTATTGGGGAACTTCCGAATCAGCGTCACGCCAATAAGTGACAATGTAAGGATGCCCCTCGGCATCGGTACACATACTGGTTTGGTTAATCAGTTCACTGTTCTGAGGAATACGCCAGGCATATTCGGCGTTCCCTTCCCGGATAGGAAGCGTGTATATTTCCCCCGTCGACTTATGCCAAGTCTTTCCCTGGTCTTCCGAGTAAGCATAGGCTAAATCGTGATTGGTCTCTACCAGCCATGTCTCGCGCCATACCCATGAAAGATGGATGGTTCCTTGCGCGTCGACATACAGCTGCCAATAGGCGTTGCGTTTGCCTTCGCCGTCAATCAACACATCCTGCACCCTTTCCCAACGGCGCGTCTTTACATCGTAACGGTTCATAACCAGGTTGCCTCTGCCTGATGCACCCGAACGGTAAACAAATATCAGGTTTCCGTCAGGCATGCGGTAAAACTCCGGATAAGTCACATCCTGTTCGTCCTTCCCCGTCATCTGCTCTTTAGGTCCCAGCTCAAGCGAACCGGGCTTCACGCTGCGGCAATAATTGAGCGGATGACCGTGATGGTCAAAAGCCACGTGAATATATCCTGCCCCGTCTACCATCATGCTGATGACATTGTGCGCATCCGCCACATTGCCTTTATACGGAGAACGTTGCAAAATCCATTGACTATCGCCCAACTTCCGTTTCCCCAATACCAGGTATCCGTCGGGAGCATAGTAGGCGATGTATTGCGTATCTCCTTCGGTCACCAGCGAATTGTTACGGAACACTGTCGTATTGACCGAGGTATTGCTATACCCGTCATCTACACGTACCAGCCTTTGGGCACAAGCCGTGCCCAAAGCCAGAAAGAGAGCGAATAAAGAAAATAAAGTCTGTTTCATTATTTTATTTTGTCGTTTTTTCATTCATTATCCGGATTACACTCAGCGAGTAGGCAGGCATCTGATACGAGAATGCGTCGCTTACCTCCAGCGTGCTTTCTACCGGTTTTGCTTCTTTGTCATCGGGCTTGCCCGAAAGTACGTGCAGGGCAACCTGCTTTCCACCGATGCCTGCTGGCAGGTTCACTTCCGCATTGACCGCAACGGGCAACAGGTTGACCAGCTTCACAATGATATCTCCCGTACGGCTGTCACGCACTACCGACGAAGCAATGCGTTTACCGACATCAGCACGTGAATTATCGATACGACTTTCGGAAGGCAAGTAACTGTCACCCGAGTTCTGACCGTAAAGCAACTGGGTGTAATACCCTACCGTAGGCTTCACTTCCTGATTGTTGAAATAAATCAAGTCGGGATTCCATTGGGTATGTCCTTCTTTTGCCAGCAAGGGAGCATACGATGACATCAGCACCACATCGCCGTTCCGCTCTACCGATGTCAGATAAAGCGCTTCTGCCAATGCCGTTTCGATGTTGTTAGGACGTCCGGGAAGATGTGCGGCATACTCGCCCAGGTATACTTTTGGTTTCGAACGGTCGTAACGGTCATAAAAATCTTGGTTGTTAATGAACCATCCCGGCGTGTTATAATAATGTTCGTCTACCATCGGAACATTCAGGCGAGTTGCCAGTTCCCAGCCTTCCTCATAATCCGTACCTTCATAGAACGGACCTACGGTACCGATTACGGTGATTTCGGGATAATGTTTCTTTACGGCTTCGTAAATCATGGTGAAACGTTCTTCGAACACATCGGTTATCAGGTCTTCATTTCCGATGCCGATGTATTTCAGGTTAAACGGTTCGGGATGTCCCGCCTCGGCACGCATCTTCGCCCACTTGTTGGTCTTCGGGTCGCCGTTAGCATACTCGATAAGGTCGAGCACATCCTGTACGTACGCATCCATTTGCTCCATCGGGATACCGCCCTGCTGACCGCCACTTAACAGTTTGCCGGGTATACAAGCCGAGTTCTGGCAAGGCACACCGGCAGCAACTACCGGAACGGGTTCGGCTCCCATATCTTCGCAGAACTGGAAGTATTCGAAATAACCCAAGCCACGGGTCTGATGATAGCCCCACAGGTTACGTAACGGCTTACGCGATTCAAGCGGACCGACAGAGCCTTTCCAGTCATAAATGTTATCAATGCCGTTTCCGTGAGCCACACATCCGCCCGGGAAACGGACGAAGCGCGGATGCAGGTCGGCGATAGCCTGTGCCAGGTCGGCACGCAGTCCATTCTTATGTCCGTGGAACGTATTTTGGGGGAAGAGCGAAACCATATCCAACTCGTAGGTACCTGCCGCACAAGGAGCCAAAGCCAACGAAGCAGCCTTGACATCCGTATCCGGCTTCAATACAGCCCGTTGCTTTTTCCAATCCGAGGAAGTCACCTTTACGGAAGCCTTTGCCACTTCCTTCCCGTTTTCGTCCAGCAAGAGAACATCTACTTTGCCGCCTTTCTTTCCCTCGGGAACACGTCCGGACAAAGAGAAATCGTATTTCTCGCCTTTCTTCAGCGTTATGCCATCATAACCACCGTTCACCAGCATTACTCCCGGATGGTTCACTTCGAGCACGGCATAATGCGGATTGTTGGCATGAATGGAACTGCCGCCCGCTTCTACCGTAAATGTTCCGCCTTCACCCTTCAGGCTCCAGGCATACGTTCCGCTCCATTCCTTACGGTCTGTCGATGAATATTCGAAGTCGCGGTTCTGCACCAGTTCGGCATACAAACCACCGTCAGCCCCGTAATTGATATCCTCAAAAAATACACCTATTAATTTATCACTGATAGGACGTGCTTCATCCGGACGCACATCCAACTGAAGGTTCACTTCTTTCAATCCGGCAAAACGCTCGGCATCCTGTATCGTCTGTTCACCATCCAGCCGGGCTTTATTGGCACGGAAGCCAGCAAACTGAATCACAGACTCGACTTCCGTCCAAGCAGCTTTCTGGACATACCCTTGCTGAAGAGCCCCTTCTATCCATACGGCTGTATCTCTCTCGCCTCCAGCCGGTGTGAATGCCGGCTTTATCTGCCCTTCATTCCCTTTCAGGAAATAAGTCTGACTCTTCCAGTCGGTCAAGTCTGCCGAAGCGGCATGCGCCAGTTCCTTTCCGCTTTCGTTCAGTTGCCATACACAATGCCATAAGCCATCGGTGCCTCGCATCAGCCTGGGACTAATCATCCGCTTTTCTGCTCCCCAAGCTCCATAGTCACTCTTCACATATCCATAACCGTCACCGATGCTATACCAACGTTCTGCATCGCGGCTCCAAGCTAACTTCAATCCGCTACGTCCGGCATCCGGAGTTGTTGCATACGAAAAAATATAAACTGAATCAAGCCGGTTTGCCACTACTTGTGCAAAAGATACATCCGGCAAAAGACATAACGCCGCCCCCAAAGCAGCCCAGTGTTTCCATTTCATGTTACCAAAGATTTTAATTAAATAGATTAAACATTTGTGCGAATTTACGGCTATTCTGCCAAAATGCCTAATAATGTAGGCATCATTTCATAAAAAACGCACAAACGACCGCATTGGGGGCAGAGAGGAAGAAACGTTTTCACGTTTCTAACTAATCGTTTCTTATCTGTATAAATAACTTAGGCTTAAATCTTTACAAATAATCCTTCCACTATCTCATCTCGAACGTATGCATCGAATGAGGAGTCAAATCCGCATTCAGGTAACGCTTGCCTATCTGCACGGTCAGCGTCTGCGCTTCATCTCCCAGATTGGCTGCAATGACAATCCATTTCTGCTCCGGTGTCCTGACAACCAGGACAGGTTTCTTGTCTTCACCTTCCGGCTTATAGGATACAACCTCCGCACCTACGCCGATATAATGCGCATAATGCTTCACGGCATAATATTCAGGTGTATAGGTAAATGTCCTCGACTTCGAATCGACCCGAATCAAGGCGTTCTGTTTCCAGCCCCACGGGCTTTCACCATTATCCTTTAAGATGAAATTCCAAAAAGTATATTCCTTACACCCATTGCCCAAGTAATGGTTCATCAGTTCAAAAGTATGCTCTCCGGCTTTCCAGTCGAAGCTGCCCCAACCGCACTCGCTCTCCGAACAGATGTAATCCCACTCGGGATGCTGCCGGCGGATATGCGGAAGCACTTCCCTTCCTTCCCACTGGAAAGCCATGCCGCTAATGCATGCTTGCAGTTCCTTGTCGGCTATGATTTTCTCCACATGGTCCAGACGGTTGGTATTGAATGTTCCCAAGTAAAGTTTCACCTCCGGATGAAGGCGCTTAAGCGTAGGAGCAAGGTATTCCTTATTAAAGCGCACAGTCCCTTCGGCCGTCCATGCACAGCCCGGATAAGGCGTATAGCTATATGCCTCATTCTGGTAAATGACCATATCGATGGGAATGCCCTGCTCTTTATAAGCGTCGATAAACTTACAGAAACTATTGGCATAAGCCTGCAAGTAGCGCGGGTCTTGTATCATATAGTCCGTCGTTGCCAGCTGGTGCGGGAACTTTCCGTCACGCTCACCCGTCAGCTTCATTTCATCGGGGTCGGTCGTTCCGCCTATGTTGCCATATAAAAGGTAATCCAATTCAGGCGAAAGATGATTGTATTTACTGCTCAACACCGGATAATCGCCATTTATCTTCATCCAACTGGGTGGCGACCAGGGCGAAATCCAGAAAGTCATGTCGGGATTGTACTTCTGAGCCGCACGTATAAAAGGAATAATCGCCTGCTTGTCGCGGTCGATATTGAAATAGCGCAACTCGAAATCGCCTTCCACTTCATCACAACTGTACCACGAACGTGCATAATCGTTCGCTCCCATCGAAATCCTGCCACGCGTAATACGCAAATCGCCTTCGGGAGAAAACACCTTATATAATATCTCATCCTGCTCATTGCGAGTCAGAACTCCCAGCGCATCCCAGTCCAGTTCATTGAACGTAGCTCCCCATGCCTTAAAGGTGACAATCTTTTCCGTCCCATCGACGGTTACATCCACCGCACCGGCAGGCTTGCTCTGCAAACTGATTTTATCTTGTTGCCAGACATTTCCTTCCCTACTGCTTATCCAATTATAACTTTGGGCGTTACCGCCTATTGCGGCAAGCATGAAAGCCATGCCGCAAAAAGAAATTGACTTTAATCTCATATTCATAATACTCCGTTTTTCATGGTTCAGATTTCATTCCTCAGATAACGAAACGATCCTTATCACAGCCATTGCGGCAATTGGCTCAGCTTCATGCTATTGGAGCCTTTAATAAGAATCGTACAGCCTTCGGGCTTGTCGCGCTTCAAGGTTTCGATAACCTCCCCGACATCCGGATAATGCTCGTAAGCCGAACAGGTCTTTGCAAACTCCGGACCGACCAGCATCACCCGCTCGAAAGAACAGGCTTTCAACAGGTCGACCACCTTCTGATGTTCTTCGCCACTGGCACTGCCCAACTCTTTCATGTCACCCAAGATAACCATTTTATGCGGAGCCTGCATCCGGCGGAAATTCTCCAATGCGGCATGCATACTGGTGGGATTGGCATTGTAGGCATCCACAATGAGGCGGTTCGAAGCGGTCTCTTTCAGTTCCGAACGGTTATTTTGGGGAACGTATGCTGCAAGCGCTTCGCAGATATCCGTATCGGGGACCTTGAAATAACGTCCTACCGCTACGGCAGCCAACGCATTGTCCAAATTGTATGCACCTATCAGATGGGTCTGTACCTCGTGTGACGCGCCTTCGGAAGTCCAGCGGAACGCCAGGAAAGGCGAGCAGTCCGTTACCTCCCCGCTTACAAAAAGCCCCGGAGTCTGCCCGTAGCGCACACACCGCAAGCCTGTAGCGATGTTATTCAAATAAGTATTCTCGTTCTGAATGAAAACAGTAGCATTGCCTTTCTCACGTAAGTAGTCGTACAGCTCACCTTTCGTACGGATAACGCCTTCGAATGAACCAAATCCCAACAGATGCGCCTTGCCTACATTGGTTATCAATCCATAATCGGGTTCGGCAATGTGTACCAGCGTCTTGATTTCACCCGGATGATTGGCGCCCATCTCCACCACTGCCATTTCATGCTCGGGTGTCAGGCGCAACAAGGTCATCGGTACCCCGATGTGATTGTTCAGATTGCCTTGCGTAAACAGGGTGTTGTATTTTCGGCTCAATACGGCCGAGACCAATTCTTTGGTTGTTGTTTTCCCATTTGTACCGGTAATGCCTATCACCGGAGTCTTAAGCCGGCGGCGATGACAGTTCGCCAGCTTTTGCAAAGCCTGCAGGCAATCGTCGACCAGGATGCAATTCTCGCCGGCATATTCCGGTTCGTCTACCACGGCATAGCGGCATCCCTGTGCCAAAGCCTGCGCCGCAAAGGCATTTCCGTTAAAGGTCTCTCCTTTCAAGGCGATAAACATACTCCCCTTAGGGCAATGACGGCTGTCTGTCGTCACATACCCGCATGCCAAAAAGCGGTTATATAATTCTTCCAGTTCCATTTTTTCCGTTTGTTTTTAGATACCTCACAAAGGTACGCTATTTATTATAAATGGCAATCCTTCCTGTTTTTATATTTTATGCGAGCAACCGCATTTTTCTTCCCGACTATCCGACTTAAGCAGGTGAAAAAAACACCCTTCCCTCTTGCATATCTCAATTTATTTTTCCATCTTTGTGATATCAAAATAATATCAAACCAAACATCGTATTATGGAAACAAAAGAAATGATTTTCAAGGGTTTTAAGATGAACGGATTTGTCATGTTGTTCGTACATCTGATTTTAGTTACTGCTGCCATTGTAGTTTGTTGTCTGGAATATGCCGAATGGAGATACGCGATAGCGGTCGTGCTGTTCATCGTGTGGTGCATCCTGTTTGCCGGCTACATACAGCAGGAGCCTAACGAAGCACGGGTAATGGTCTTCTTCGGAAACTATAAAGGGACGTTCAAGGAAACCGGATACTTCTGGGTCAATCCCTTCCTGACCAAGAAAAAACTTTCGCTCCGCGCACGCAACCTCGATGTAGAGCCCATCAAGGTAAACGACAAGATAGGCAACCCGATACTGATTGGCTTGGTCCTGGTATGGAAACTGAAAGACACCTATAAAGCCATGTTCGAAATCGACTCGCAAACCATGGCTTCGAGCGGCAAGGAAGCCGCCGCCAATGCCGGAAATGCCATAGCCGGCAGAATGAACGCTTTCGAAAACTTCGTAAAGATACAAAGCGATGCAGCGTTGCGCCAGGTAGCAGGACAATATGCCTACGATGACAACGAAGGCACTTCGGGCGAACTGACCTTACGGTCGGGAGGCGATGAAATCAACGAACAACTGGAACAGAAGCTGAACGAGCGGCTGGATATGGCAGGCATGGAAGTCGTGGAGGCACGTATCAACTACCTTGCCTACGCGCCCGAAATTGCTGCCGTCATGCTTCGCCGCCAGCAAGCCTCGGCCATCATCGGTGCTCGCGAAAAAATAGTAGAAGGGGCTGTATCGATGGTTCACATGGCACTCGACAAGCTGGAAAAAGACCAGATAGTAGAGCTGGACGACGACAAGAAAGCAGCCATGGTGAGCAACCTGCTGGTAGTGCTTTGCGCCGACGAAGCTGCCCAGCCGGTACTGAACACGGGCACACTGAACCATTAATCCGGATGCAGGGACAGACGGATATGAAAGAACCGGGCGCCGTTTGTCCCTGACTCCATTTTCTATCATCAAATGTTTATGGCAAAGAAAGAGAGTACAACCAAAAGTTTCGTCCTGAGAGTGGACGCGGAAACGATGGATGCCATCGAAAAATGGGCAGCCGACGAATTCCGCAGCACCAACGGACAACTTCAGTGGATTATTACCGAAGCTTTGCGCAAGAACGGCAGGCTGAAGAAAAGAAAACAATATCCACCAACCGACGAGAACGGACAAACATCATAACGCATGGTCTATCGCCTCCGATGCAGAAGGCACACGATTTTTTACACTACTTTCACGTATTTGCAAGGTGGTCGGGATAACCACTTGACGCACGGTGTGGTCACCCTTCAAATAATCAATAAGCAGCCGACAAGCTGTCTCTCCCATCTTGTATGTCTGATGACACACAGCTGACAGCTTGGGCTCTACATAGTTGGCATGCCGCTCGTCTGTATAGCCTATTAACGCAACATCGTCCGGTATGCGGAGATGATGGCTTTTTATAACTTCCATCGCAGCAAAGGCCAAGGTATCATTCATTGCCAGTATGGCATCGGGCGGATTGGGTAAAGCCAACAAAGATTCAGTAGCCCGCTTCCCTTCTTCAAAATCTATTTTCCGACATACCACCAATTCTTTTTCAATGGGTATCCCATTGGCCCGAAGGGCTTCCAGATACCCATGCTTGCGACGCCTTACAATATCCAGATGATTGGCTCCCCCTATAAAAGCCACTCGCTTACTGCCTGTATCCAGCAAATGCTGGGTAGCCGCCTGTGCCGATTTGTCTCCATCGGCTATCACGGTCGAGAAACGTTCGGGCAGGCAAATACGGTCGAACAGGATAAGCGGCATATTGATATCCGACAAAGCTGCCCAATGCGTATAATCTGTAGTTTCCTGAGAAAGGCAAGCTATGATGCCTTCCACCCGCATATTCACCAGGTTTTCGATGTTCCGCTTCTCATGCTCATAGCTCTCATGCGAAGTCGTGATAATGACAAAATATCCATTGGCTACAGCCATATCTTCAATGCCGCTCAGTATCGAAGAAAAAAAGTGAGTCACGATATCAGGCACAATCACTCCGATAATACGCGGCGTATTCTTGCGCAAGCTCATGGCAAACGGATTAGGGCGGTAATTCATCTCTTTGGCAAGACGCTTGGCTTTTTCACAAAGCTCGCGGCTGATTTCGGGACTGTCTTTCAACGCACGCGACACGGTAGGCACAGATACCCCTAATTGGGCGGCAAGGTCTTTTAAGGAAATATGTTTGATAGTTGTCATACAAGGTTTCTTATTATAAAGGTTAATGCAAAGTAACTATTTTCTTCGGAATCCATCAGGCAATACGTACAAGTTTTTTACGTAAACCATTACGTGCTTTTTCTCCATGTCAACGCATAAAAGCAAAAAACGCAATCTTTACTTTTGCTTACAAAATCAATTATAGTTCATTTTAATTCGTAAGATTATGCAATACCATGAAATTGGAAAAACAGGAATGAAAGTTTCGGCGCTCAGTTTTGGCGCTTCTTCTTTGGGCGGCGTATTCCATGACATCCGGGAAAAAGAAGGCATAGAAGCCGTGTTTACAGCACTCGATTTGGGTATAAATTTTATTGATGTATCGCCCTATTACGGTCATTATAAAGCAGAGAAAGTATTAGGAAAAGCATTGAAAGAGATTCCGCGCGACAAATATTTCCTCTCAACGAAAGTAGGACGTTACGGTAAAGACGGCATCAACACCTGGGATTATTCGGGCAAACGCGCTACAGAGAGTGTATACGAAAGCATGGAGCGACTGAATATCGACTACATCGACCTGATTAATGTGCATGACATTGAATTTGCTGACCTGAATCAGGTAGTAAACGAAACCCTGCCGGCTTTGGTCGAATTACGTGAAAAAGGCATTGTGGGGCATGTAGGAATTACAGATTTACAACTGGAAAACCTGCAATGGGTCATTGACCACTCACCGGCAGGAACTGTGGAAACGGTACTGAACTTCTGCCATTACTGCCTTTGTGATGACAAACTGACCGACTTTCTGGATTATTTCGAGAAGAAAGGTATCGGTATCATTAATGCCTCACCTTTGTCGATGGGGTTGCTTACTGAGCGTGGTGTACCAGCATGGCATCCGGCACCCAAGCCCTTGGTTGAAGCCTGCCGTAAAGCAATGGAACATTGCAAAGCCAAAAACTATCCTATCGAGAAGTTGGCCATGCAATATGCCGTAAGCAATCCGCGCATAGCCACAACGCTCTTCAGCACTGCCAATCCGCAAAACGTACGCAAGAATGTCGCTTTCATTGAGGAACCGATGGACGAGACATTGTTGCAGGAGGTAAGAGCGATTATAGGAGACCAAATGCGTGTAAGCTGGGCAAACACTTAACAGGAGGAACTGCTATGGATTACACAATTATCGACGCCCATGCCCATTTGTGGCTGAAACAAGACACGATAGTAGACGGTCTGCTTATCCGCACGTTGGAAAACGGGCGCTCATTATTCATGGGCGAAATCAGACAGATGTTGCCTCCTTTCATGACAGATGGGGTAAACAGTGCAGAAAGATTCTTGTCGAACATGGATTATGCCCAGGTAGGAGCTGCTGTGATTACACAAGAGTTTATCGATGGTTTTCAGAATGACTATCTGGAAGAAGTTGCAGCACGTTATCCCGACCGTTTCTTCGTCTGCGGGATGTGTGAGTTTCGCAAACCGGGATACTTGGAACAAGCACGTCAACTGATTGCACGGGGTTTCAAAGGTATCAAGATTCCTGCCCAACGCCTGCTTCTGAAAGAAGGACGTGTATGGCTGAACTCGGACGAAATGATGCAGATGTTCCACTTGATGGAGGAACACCATGTACTCCTCTCGATTGATATGGCAGAAGGAGACACACAAGTGGAAGAACTGGAAGAAGTCATCGCAGAATGCCCACAGTTAAAGATAGCCGTCGGACATTTTGGAATGGTGACCTGCCCAAGCTGGAAAGAACAAGTGATGCTGGCACGCCATCCTAACGTACGTATAGAATCGGGCGGCATCACATGGCTCTTCAATGACGAGTTTTATCCTTTCCGTGGAGCGGTGAAAGCCATCCGTCAGGCTGCCGACTGGGTAGGCATGGACAAACTGATGTGGGGGTCCGACTATCCCCGCACGATTACAGCCATTACTTACCGCATGTCCTACGACTTCATCATCAAGTCTGCTGAACTGACCGACGAAGAAAAACGGCTCTTCTTAGGCGAAAACGCACACAGTTTTTACGGTTTCGGGAAATTGCCCGAGCTGCCTTACATCAAGAACATGTCCGAATAGAAGGACACATCTTAATCATTGACACCTACCATGAAAAACAGTAAATACACATTGCCTTTGGTGCTGGTCTTCAGTTTGTTCTTTTTATGGGCCATCAGCAGCAACCTGTTGCCTACCATGATACGACAACTGATGAAGACGTGTGAACTAAACACCTTCGAGGCTTCGTTCACCGAGTCAGCTTATTGGCTGGCATATTTCATTTTCCCCATACCCATCGCCATGTTCATGAAGCGGTATAGCTACAAAGCGGGTATCATCTTCGGCCTGTTGCTTGCTGCTGTAGGCGGCTTGCTCTTCTTTCCTGCGGCAATCATTAAGGAATATTGGGCTTATCTGTGCATATTCTTCATCATCGCTACGGGAATGTGTTTCCTGGAAACAGCAGCCAACCCATACGTTACGGCATTAGGAGAATCATCCACAGCACCGCGAAGACTGAATCTCGCCCAGTCTTTCAACGGACTTGGCGCATTCATTGCTGCCATGTTCCTGAGCAAGTTGATATTAAGCGGTTCTACCTATACCCGCGAAACACTTCCCGTCGATTATCCGGGTGGATGGGATGCCTACATCCAGATGGAAACAGATGCAATGAAACTGCCTTATCTGGCACTGGCATTACTCTTGATATTGATTGCTATTCTATTTATCTTCTCCAAATTGCCGAAGATAGGCGATGAAGGAAAGAAAATCACGACAAAGGAAAAGCTGATAGACTTCGGGGTATTAAAGCACAGTCATCTGCGTTGGGGGGTAATAGCCCAGTTCTTCTATAACGGTGGGCAGACAGCCATCAACAGCCTGTTCTTAGTCTACTGCTGTACGTATGCCGGACTGACCGAAGACGCTGCCACGACCTATTTCGGTCTGTATATGCTGATGTTTCTTTTAGGACGTTGGATAGGCACGGGACTGATGGGCAAATTCCGTCCGCAAGATATGTTGCTGGTATATGCATTGGCTAATATCGTACTTTGTGGAATTGTGATAGCGTTTGGCGGACAAGTAGGGCTGTATGCCATGTTAGGCATTTCCTTCTTTATGAGCATTATGTATCCTACACAGTTCTCTTTAGCGCTGAAAGGATTGGGCGAACAAACCAAAAGCGGTTCGGCTTTTCTGGTCATGGCCATTGTAGGCAATGCCTGTCTGCCACAATTGACAGCGTATCTGATGCACATCAATGAGCGTTTTTATCATATCGCTTATCTGGTACCTTTAGTATGTTTTCTCTTCTGTGCCTTTTATGGATGGAAGGGATATAAAATAAAAGATTGATTATTGTTTTTTTAATTAGAAAAATGAAAGCAGTTCAAATTATTGCTCCTTCTGAAATGAAGGTAGTGGAAATAGCGTATCCGGAGTTACACTCTGGCGAAGTGTTGCTTAAAATCAAGTATGTAGGTTTTTGCGGGTCTGACTTGAACACCTATTTAGGACGTAACCCGATGGTAAAGTTGCCTGTCATTCCCGGTCACGAAGTAGGCGCGGTCATCGAAGCCGTAGGACCTGACGTACCTGAGCATCTGAATAAAGGCATGAATGTAACCGTAAATCCCTACACCAATTGTGGGAAATGTGCCTCGTGCCGAAACGGTCGTGTCAACGCATGCGAACATAACGAGACATTAGGCGTACAACGCAACGGCGTAATGTGTGAATATGCTGTTTTGCCTTGGACAAAGATTATCCCTGCCGGAGAAATCTCGCCACGCGACTGTGCTTTAATCGAACCGATGAGTGTAGGTTTTCATGCCGTTTCCCGCGCACAAACCATTGACAATGACGTCGTAACGGTTATTGGATCCGGCATGGTAGGCATGGGTGCCGTAGTACGTGCTTCACTGCGCGGAGCCACGGTCATAGCAATAGACCTGGATGACGAGAAACTGGCTTTGGCACGCCAGATGGGTGCTGCATATACCATCAACTCCCAAACGGAAGATGTACGTAAACGTATCAGCGAGATAACCGGCGGATTGGGAGCCGATGTCGTAATAGAAGCAGTAGGAAGCCCCGCTACTTATGTCGAGGCAATAGATATAGTCAGCTTCACCGGCCGAGTGGTCTGCATAGGTTATGCCAAAAGCGAAGTTTCTTTCCAGACTAAATATTTTGTGCAAAAGGAATTAGACATCCGTGGTTCACGCAATGCGCTGCCAG
The DNA here is from genome assembly GCA_900544675.1 of uncultured Bacteroides sp. GTDB lineage: Bacteria > Bacteroidota > Bacteroidia > Bacteroidales > Bacteroidaceae > Phocaeicola. The sequence goes on along the minus strand of UQVZ01000001.1, from coordinate 12,759 downwards.
CCGATTTCCGTGCTGTCATCCACTATATGCAAAGCGGTCATTGCCCTGCCGGACAGCTCATCTCAGCTATCGTTCCACCAGAGAAAGCCCCGTCAGCTATGGAACAATGGGCTGCCAACCCCGGCAAAGTGTTCCGCATCTTGGTTCAGTTCTAACCATTCATAACTGTTCCCGATAAAGCATACGTGTTTCGCCTTACTAGAAATACGTATGCTTTTTTATCGTCAGGCACGTTTAATGATAAGAGTGACGATATTCCTGAGGCGTGGTTCCCACCAGTTTTTTAAAAAGGCGGTTGAAATACGAATAGTCTTCAAATCCTAACGTAAAAGCAATGCTTTTCACAGAAGCCTCATTAGTCACCAACATCTGTTGTGCCTTCTCGATTTTTTTCTGGTTGATATATTGCAGGGGAGTGATTTTCACTTCTTGCCTGAACAAACGTATAAAATGGTCTTTGGATAAACAGGCCTGTCCCGCCAGTTCATCCAAGTTTATATTTTCATAAAGATGACTATGGATAAACAATAAAATTCTGGAAATCCTTTCGTCACGACTCTTTATTTTCTTTTGTGCCCGCTTCATGAAATGTGCCAACAATTGATAGACAATACCTCTCGATTCCACTTTATTGCAAAAATCCCTTTGCTTGTTTTTCAGCACATTCTGTATCAAAGTTGGCTTATTATCATAAGTCACCGGGTCTGATTTCTGTAAACCCATGTGCGGATTTATCTCGCAGAAACGCTTTATCAAGGCAAGATCTAATTCCGTACCCGGAATTTCTGTCGGAAATTCCCAATCATCCAAGATGCTGACTCCTTGCTGGTTCTCTTCATAAATGTGTATATAATAATGAGAAAAAAATGAATGACAAATATTACTATGCACCGTAAATGCCGGTATGAAATACATATAATGAGGTTTTAACTCACAAATGCCAGCAGGCAACTTGATTTGCGCACTACCCTCCGTCACATAATACAACCGGATAAATGGGCTGACTATATCTTGCCAGTTCCAATCAGCGTTATGAATAGCCAGTCCGGCATTCAACACCAGGGGGTGAAATTGATCAATGGAAAGATTCATATTAAAGCAGTTCAATCAAATGGATGTAAAAATAAGCAACTCTTCTGAATCGTCAAAGGCTTTATCGATATTGTGAAACAAAACATCGATTTTGTTTTAGTTTTTACCTAAAAGCCTCACTCTATATCGATTTTGTCCTATACATTCTCTACATTCTTCTATCAAGTATCCAATCTTTTATTTTACTTTTGCATTGTTAGAAACCGAATATAAAAAAGATTCATCAACTAAACAATACAATATATCATGAAAAACAAAGTCTTCCTTCTTTCCTTGCTATGCACCGCGTTTATATCGTGTAGCAAAACTCCTCAATCAGCTTATCAAGTGCCCGTTTCGGAAGCGGATGAACCGATGATGAAAGGCGATTTTCAGCCTACACTGGAATCCTTAAAAGCGTATGAAGTGCCGGAATGGTTCCGCAATGCAAAATTCGGCATTTGGGCGCATTGGGGACCTCAATGTGTAGAAGGTTCGGGCGACTGGATGGCTCGAAGCCTCTATATCGAAGGGTCTAAAGAATATAACTATCATGTAGAGCACTATGGACATCCCTCTGAAGTGGGATTCAAAGATATTCTTCCTTTGTTCAAGGCAGAACACTGGAATCCTGACTCGTTGGTCGCATTCTACAAAAAAATAGGTGCCCAATATTTTTTCGCTTTAGGCAACCACCACGACAATTTCGACTTATGGGACAGCAAGTATCAAGCATGGAACTCGATAAACATTGGTCCGAAACGAAACATCTTGGGTGAATGGGAAAAAGCTGCCCGTAAGTATGGACTTCCTTTTGGAGTCAGTCTACATGCCGACCATGCATGGACCTGGTATGAAGTGGCACAACGCCATGATACCATCGGACCGAAAAAAGGCATTCCCTACGATGGCAAACTGACTAAAGCCGACGGTAAAGGCAAATGGTGGGAAGGCTACGACCCCCAAGAACTGTATGCACAAAATCATCCGCTTAGCGAAAACAGTTGGGACAATGGCATGATACACCGCCAATGGGCTTGGGGAGAAGGTGCTTGCCTGCCTACCCAGGAATTTGTAACCAATTTCTACAACCGCACACTGGATGTCATCAACCGTTATAATCCCGATTTGCTTTACTTTGACGTAACCGTTATGCCTTTTTATGGTATCAGCGATGCCGGTCTGAAAATAGCTGCCCACTTCTATAATCACAGCAAAGCCACACACAACGGCAAGCTGGAAGCCGTGATGTTCGGCAAGATTCTTAACGAAGAAGAGCGGAAAGCCTTGGTTTGGGACGTCGAGCGCGGAGCTCCCAATGAAATACTTCCCGACCCTTGGCAAACCTGCACCTGCTTGGGCGGATGGCACTACAATACATCCATTTATGAACAAGATGCTTATAAATCAGCCAGTAGTGTAGTAAAACTATTAATGGATGTCGTAAGTAAAAACGGTAATCTTTTACTAAGCGTCCCTCTGCGTGCCGATGGAACATTCGATGAAAAAGAAGCTAAAATTCTGAACGAATTCGGCGACTGGATGGCTATCAACAAAGAAGCTATTTACGACACACGTCCTTGGAAAGTATTCGGCGAAGGTCCTATTGCCGATTCAGATATTGCTCTCAATGCCCAAGGATTCAACGAAGGCTCTTATACCACCGCCACAGCACAAGAAATACGTTTCACCCAGAAAGACGGATATTTATATGCGGTAGCCTTGGCATGGCCTGAAAATAAGACAATAGTCGTAAAATCGCTTGCCAAAGGAAACAAACTTTATCCCGAAGAAATAAAAGAAGTGCAACTGCTGGGCTACGGGAAAGTGGAATTTAACCGCACTTCCCAAGGATTATCTATCAAACTTCCTGAAAAACAAGTGAACACGATAGCTCCGGTTTTCAAAATAAGGTAAAAAGTTATATAATAAATGAAGTAGTTTGCCGGCTTTTATAAGTCGGCAAGCTCAAATTATGCCTTTTTTTAACATTTAAACATAGATGTATTATGAAAAATTCTTGTTGTAAAAGAATTGAGAGGATTGCACAAACAATTCTCCTATTAATGGTATGCTTTATCGGTCGTGCTAACGCACAAGGACAAAGCATTGTGAAAGGTACTGTTACAGACAGTAGTGGTGAAACGCTAATCGGCGTAAGTATCTTAGTAAAAGGTACAACAAATGGCGTTATCAGTGATCTCAATGGTGAATATTCTATTGCAATCCATCCGAATGATGTTCTTCAATTCAGCTATGTAGGATATATAACCCAAGAAATCCGACCTGGTAACAATCAGGTGTTAAACGTAATCTTAAAAGAAGATACGAAACAATTAGAGGAAGTGGTTGTCGTGGGTTACGGAACGCAGAAAAAAGTTAATTTGACCGGTGCTGTTTCATCCATCGATTCAGACGATTTGATTAACAAGCCTGTCATGAGTACGGCACAAGCCATTGCCGGTCTGGCTCCCGGTTTAAGTGTAGTCGCTAATTCGGGGCGCCCAGGTGCAGGTGCCAGTGTAAAAATTCGCGGTACAGGTACTTTTTCCAGTGCAGGTACTGATCCATTGGTTTTAATTGACGGCATATCTGGAAGTATAGATGATGTAGACCCTAATGATATTCAAAGCATTTCTTTTTTAAAAGATGCAGCATCAGCATCTATTTATGGTAATCGTGCTGCCAATGGTGTAATCTTAATTGAAACCAAAAAAGGACAGAAAGGTAAAACACAAATCAGCTACAACGCGACTTTCGGTTGGCAAACTCCAACGGAATTACCAGATTTTCTGCCTTCGTGGGAGTATGCTCAATATTATAATATGGCAATGAGCAACATGGGTATGGCAGAAGCCTATTCTGCAGAACAAATCCAAAAATATCGAGACGGCTCTGATCCGGACAATTACCCCAATGTAAATCACTTGAAGTGGTTACTCGAAACAGGTTCCGGATTTCAACATCAACACAACATTAGTGTAAGAGGGGGTAATGAGCGTACCAGCTATAGTTTATCTATCGGATACCGAAAACAGAACGGACTGACAGAAAAGACTTCTAATGAACGTATGACCGCTATTTTCTCTTTGCAAAGTCAACTAACCAACCGCTTGTCATTAAATTTAAACATTAATGCTTATAATAATAATTACGATGCTCCCAATGGGGAACCTCAAAGTATTGATGGAATGATTGGTTATGCCGTACGTGAACCGGTTAATATTGCCGGACAAAAATCTGATGGAACTTTTGGTTCTCAAGACAATTATAGTCCAGAAGCTTGGCTGGCAGGAGAATCATTTATTCATAATATTAGCCGTAACATTAGTGCATCCGGTCAACTAAAATGGGACACACCGATTGACGGACTTTCCATTTCAGGAAAAGCCGGTGTTAATTATTGGACCAAGTATGATAAGGCTTACCGTGCAGAGACTTATTTTGATGAAACAAAAACAGTTGGACCTTCTACATTAAATATTTGGTCTGGAAATAATACTTATACAACACTTGAAGCATTGGTAAATTATGAAAAAGTATTTAAAGAAGCTCATTCTTTAAAAATACTTGCCGGTACTTCGGTAGAACAATCAGCCAATAGAGAATTGTCTGGTTATCGGAACACATTCCCCAATAATTTCTTGTATGAACTGGGCTCAGGAGATGCTTCAACAGCTACCAATAACAGTACATTAGATGAATATGCACTGGTATCTTTCTTTGGCCGTATCAATTATTCATACAAAGACCGTTATTTGTTTGAAGGAAATCTGCGATACGATGGTTCTTCCCGTTTTGCAGAAAATAATCGTTGGGGACTTTTCCCCTCATTGTCTGCCGGTTGGAGAATTTCAGAAGAAGATTTTTGGAAAGAATCGAATGCGGTGAACTTCTTTGACAATTTAAAGTTACGTATATCTTATGGTGTATTAGGTAATCAGAATATTGGTACTTATCCTTACCAACAAGTTTACGACTTGGGACATAACTATCCGTTAGGTAATCCTGCGGTATTGGTCCCTGGTACATATATATCTACTTATAAAAATCAGGACATAACCTGGGAGAAAACAGCTATCACAAATGTGGGATTAGATTTTGGCATGTTCAATGGAGTGATTAACGGTAGCATAGAATACTTTTATAAATACACATCCGACATCTTGGCACCTGTAGAAGTAACAGGTATAATGGGACGTAATGTAGGCGAGTCAAATGTAGGTGCCGTATCCAATAAAGGTATTGAAGTCAATCTCTCTTTTAACGGTCATATTGGCAAAGATTTCCACTTCAGCATTGCCCCTAACTTTACATGGGTAAAAAATGCAGTAGAGGAATTGGCTGGCGGTGCTACCGAAGAAATCAATAATAACCGTATTGTGGGTGAACCTCTTGGTATAATCTATGGTTATCAAACGGATGGTTTATTTGTAGACCAAGCTGAAATCGATGCCGCTCCCGAACAACTTGTCGGCAAGAGCAACCTGAAACCCGGTTATGTAAGATACAAAGACATCAGCGGTCCGAATGGTGTGCCCGATGGAAAAGTAGATGCAGAATATGACCGTACTGTATTGGGTAGTACCACACCTAAATTCTATTATGGTTTAAATCTGTCGGCTTCTTACAAAGGTTTTGACTTCTCCGCACTGCTACAAGGTCTAGGTGGATATCAACGTCTGATAGGTTCGTATATGGCATACGCTTTCTATAATAACGGTAATATCCAAAGATGGCAAGCCGAAAATTGCTGGACGGAAGAAAATCCCAATAAATGGGCTGAATATCCACGTATCGAAACATTGAATATGAATCACCCTAATCTTCAAACTTCGGATTACTGGATGCGTAATGCCAGTTTCTTACGCATTAAAAACGTACAATTAGGTTACACATTCCCCAAAGCTATAACCAAGAAAATGGGCATTGAGAAACTACGTTTGTATGTTAGTGGTCAAAATCTGTACAGTTTTAATGGTTTCTACAAAGGCTGGGACCCTGAAAACGAAATCGGTACTGGTGACGCACCTTCATACTACCCAATTACAGCTATTTATTCTTTCGGTATAAATCTTAATTTCTAATCATTTAAAATGAAAGTCAATATGAAAACATTCTATAAACGCATTACCCATGTAATCAAATTGGGTTTGTGCCTTTGCATATTTTTAACTGGGATGTATAGCTGTTCTGATTTGTTAACAAAAAATCCGACTTCAGCTATATCAGATGGTAATTTTTGGAACAATGAAAACGATGCCTATTTAGCTCTTGTAGGTTGTTATCGTTTTCAAACCGGTTGGTCACATGATGATTTTGCCACCCCTCAGGGACTTCTCTATTTAGATTTTTGTGGAGGGAATGGAACAGAAAAAGAAAATTATACAACATTGATGGCAAGTACCAACACATTGCCTACCAATGGTAATTTACAATGGTATTGGTGTAATGCTTATAGTCAGATAGCCAAATGCAATAATTTCCTGGACAATGTGATACATTGCCCGATGAACAGTGAAGATACAAGAATTCAGTGGATGTCGGAAGCAAAATGTTTGCGTGCCTACTTCTTGTTCTATTTAGCATTCCATTTCAAAGATGTACCTATGCCATTAACGACATTAACTTTGGAAGAAGCTAATACAATACCACAAACAACTCAAGCGGAAGTCTATAAACAAGTAGAGACAGATTTGTTGGAAGCCATAGAAATTTTACCGGAAGAATATGATGCTTCAGCATATGGTCGTTTCACAAAAGGTGCAGCCCGAGTACTGTTAAGCCGTGTTTATTTAGGACAAAACAAATGGAGTGAAGCAGCTTCTGTTTTGAAAGATGTAATAGATTCGGGAATCTACGAACTAGACCGTAGAAATGGTGCTGACAGCTATGAAAAATTATTCCAAATAGGAGGTGAATATAGCCCGGAAACTATCTTCTGCATTATGGGTATACCCGATTTATACACCACTTCACGTTATCAGTATTTGTATCCTGAATGTGCATACGGTGGCTGGCATCAGTTTGCTGTTTACAATGAACTAGTAAAAGAATATTTCTGCATAGATGGAAAAAGCATCGAGACATCACCTCTCTATGACGACAATGACCCATATATGAATCGTGATATTCGTTTATATGCTTCTGTTTTTTTACCTCCATTGGGAAGTTATCCAGGGACAAAATACAATGACATCACATACGATTGTTTTCAAGGTCCCAATACATCTGATAGTTACAACCGTTTTCCCTTATTCAACGGTTATTGCCCCAAAAAAGGATGTGATCCTTCTATAACAAGCAATCTTGGTTCAACGCCTACCTATACCCCACTTATGCGTTACGGTGAAGTATTGTTAAGTTATTTGGAAGCATTGAATGAATCAGCACCTAATGAAGTAACTCAAACAGTTCTTGACCAAACCATCAATGACATTCGTGACCGTGTAAACCTGCCAGGCTATACAAAAGCGGAACTCACGTCCCAAGAAGCAGTTCGTAATGCTGTTCGCAAGGAAAGAAGAGTCGAATTAGCTTTTGAAGGTTTTCGTTATTTCGATGTCCTCCGTTGGGGTATCGCTGAACAAGAACTAAATCATACGTTTACAGGTGTAAAACTTTCAGATAATCCAGCCGACCGCAATTATCGTGGAAGTGGTTCAACTGCATCTCCGGTAGATGAAGATATGTATTATCAGTTTGAGACTCGGTCGTGGGCTGCACACAATCGCTATTTCCCCATTCCACAATCCGAAATCAATGTAAACAAAAACTTAAAACAGAATGATGGATATTAATTAAAACGATGAGAATGTATTTTTTCGTCTTATAAGTTGATCCAAGCCTGCTTTAATCAATAATTACATAACAATTTATTATTAAAGCAGGCTACTTTTCACTGTCTTACTTAAATTAAAAGGAGGAATAATATGACAATCAAGCAAGGATACCCCATAAAAAAATATGCAATGCCGACTAAACGCTATTGCCAGACTTTAAACTTAAAAAACAACCCTAAGCTAATAGCCGAATATCGGAAAATACATAGCAAAACAGAAGCATGGCCTGAAATCCGGGCAGGAATCCGCTTAGTAGGTATACTGGAGATGGAAATGTATATTTCAGGTACACAAGTATTTATGATTGTAGAAACTCCTCAAGACTTTAACTGGGATGAGGCGATGGAGAAGCTATCCCATTTGCCACGTCAGCAAGAATGGGAAGACTATGTAGCAAGGTTTCAAGAATGTATTGCAGGAAGCACGTCCGTGGAAAAATGGAAATTGATGGAACGCATGTTTTATCTATATGAATAAGTGTTTCATTATACTTTCATACCCTCCTTATCCTATAAGTCCAGAAGAAAATAAGTGTCACATTGATAACATATATGTAGAAAAATCACTATTCGGAAGCTGATGAACCGATGATGAAAGGCAATTTTCAGCCTACACTGGAATCCTGACTCGTTGGTCGCATTCTACAAAAAGATAGGTGCCCAATATTTTTTCGCTTCAGGCAACCGCCACGACAATTTCGACCTATGGGACAGCAAGTACCAAGCATGGAACACGGCAAACACAGTTTCACCCTGTTTCAAAAAGCTGAAACTTTAGTTTCAACAGGCTAAAACAGTTGTTTCACGCTGGTGAAACAACTGTTTCACTTAATTGAAACTCCTGAAACAACTGGAAGGCTTTAGACAAGGACATAAAAAAGTCTGTCTTTCGGAATAAATTTAGAAATCTGATAGCGCAAGTATTTGTCCGCCCGCTTGCAATTCCCATTCAAGCAATATCCGACGCAGTCCAGCACGATGCTGTAATCCAATCCTTTTATTATAAGTGTCTTGAAATTAATTATTCTTATTTTTTAATGCCATTACATTGGAAAGAAGTATCTTTGGAAACATTTTCATAAAGTTTATTACTTACTTGACGGCTATTTGATAATACTTATTTAAATTTATCGCATCAGAGCGTTGCATTGTAAAAAAGAAAGCGTATCTTTGCTTCGTCTTGACTGAAAGAGTCAAGATAGATTATAGAAAAGAAAGCGTTTTCTGCTTTATCCCATAAACAAAGTCTGGAAAATTTTGGAACGGAGGATAGAGACAATGTAACGCTCATTCTGTGTGTATCTATGCGCAAAGGGATTTTTGTGCCCTTTTGTGACATATACTTACAGCGTGGGAATTTGTTTCTTGACTCATTCCGTAAGGGCTTTTCCAGACGCCTGTTTTATGATGAGCAGAACAAGTCCCACGTTTCTTATATTTTAAACTATTCTGTTTGTGAGGGGCTTGCAAACTTTATTCATACCATGAAAAAGTTATTGCTCACTCTATTTAAGGTAAATTGGTTAAAAACAATATATTTCAATTTACATTACCTTTCATTTTCCCAAGCTATACTTTTACCGGTTTTCATCTATAACCGCACCTATCTATATAAGATGAAAGGCAAAATAACATTCAATTGCCCGTTACGCCCAGGACTTGTTAAAATAGGACCGCATGGTCTAGGTACTCGAGACAGAAGATTTTCCCGAACAATGTGGGAAGTAACAGGAGAACTGAAAATCAATGGGAAAGCCAGTTTCGGCCGTGGTTGTCGTATCAGCATTGGAAAACAAGCTATATTGGAAATCGGACGTTCTTTCTGTATCACAGGAGATACCAGCATCATTTGTCAAAAGAAAATCCATTTTGGAGATGACTGCCTTTTATCTTGGGATATTTTAATAATGGATACAGACTTTCATCACATTTCAAACAAAGAAGGGAAAATCATCAATGAACCCCGCCCTATTGAAATAGGGAATCATGTATGGATTGGATGCCGCAACACACTTTTAAAAGGTATCACAATCGCTGACCATACTATTATTGCGGCCAGTTCAACCATCACTCAAAGCAACTATCAACAAAATTGTGTTATTGGAGGGCATGGTAAAGGGATGCAAATCTTAAAAAAAGATGTCTCTTGGGAATCCTGATTTTCAAAAGAAAGCAACCCTATTTACCAGCAACTATACTAAAGTTATAAACCCAGCTTACTATTCGAAGCGGATGGAACGTGCCGGATGGATGCGGCTAATCAGGTAAGAAGGACCGACCAGCATCAGGACCGAAACCAGCAGGGTGCCCACATTCAGCAACAGCCATACCCAGATATTCAACTCGACAGGCACCGCATCGACGTAATAGACCGCCGGATCGAGCTTGATGATACGGAAGAAATATTGCACACCGCAACAAGCCAAGGCTATGACATTCCCCCACAGCATGCCCCGACGAATCAGGAACACGGCAAACGAGAGAAAGACTTCGCGAATGGCTGTATTGTCGGCGCCCAAGGCTTTCAGCACGCCAATCATGTTGGTACGCTCTAATATAATAATGAGTAAACCCGATATCATGGTGAAACCCGCCACGCCAATCATCAGAATCAGAATGACCCAGACGTTCAAGTCGAGCAAATCGAGCCAAGCGAAAATCTGAGGATATACTTCCTCAACGGTCTGCGAATAATAACGCCCTCCGTATTTGTCGACCTTACCCTCAAGCGCGGAAAGGATACGCTCGTTCGTATCGCCGAGCAAGGCGTAATCGGCGACCTGTATTTCCAGTCCACCCGTCTGCCCTTCCTGCCAGTTGTTCAACCGCACTACGGTCCGCAAGTCCGTCAACAGGAACAGGTCATCGTACGAAGAAAAATTAGTCTGATAAATGCCGGCTACGGTCAGGCGGCGGGCACGGATATTGTTTTCCAAGTAATACGTATTGAGCTTGTCGCCGACGCCTACTCCCAGGCGGTCGGCTATTGTTTTCGAGACCAGCACCTGATTGGATGACACCGAATCGGTAAAGGCCGGAATCTCTCCTGCCAGCAGATGGCGGTGCAGGAAAAGCGTGTCGTACTCCTGCCCGATACCTTTCAAGACAATGCCCTGAAAATTATCACCGGTCATAATCATGCCCGGCTTGGTGGCATACCGCTGTATGTGCTTCACGTTCGGCAAAGCTCCCAGTGCCGCCATCAAGCTATCATCGCCCACAATGGGAGTCGCCTGATAGGACTGAGCCTCATCCAGGCTGGTGACCAGAATGTCCGACCCTAACCCGATGACCTTATCGCGCACCTCGTGCTTGAAACCGATAACCACCGCCACCGAGATTATCATGACGGCAAGACCGATGGCAATGCCTGCCATGGCAATATGCACGGCAGGCTTCGATACGTTCTTGTCGCCTTCCTTCTCCTTGGTCTGATAAATCCGGCGGGCTATGAATAGTTTCCAGTTCATGTTCAGTCGTCTACACGTCCGGGATAAGCTTCGAGTGCCTTACGCAACACGAACAATGCCCGGACCAAGTCTTCTTTCTTCAAGACGTATGCCACACGCACCTCGTTTATACCAGCTCCCGGTGTGGTATAAAATCCTGCCGCCGGAGCCAGCATGACAGTCTCGCCCTCGTAATCGAAATCGCTCAAGCACCAGGCACAGAACTTCTCGCTATCGTCTACCGGCAATTTAGCCACCGTATAGAAAGCTCCCATCGGGATGGGCGAATAGACTCCCGGTATGCGGTTCAGTCCGTCAATCAAGCATTTACGACGTTCCACATATTCGTCATACGTCTCGCGGGTATATTCTTCGGGCTCATCGAGCGAGGCTTCCGCCGCTATCTGACCTATCAAAGGAGGGCTCAGACGCGCCTGGCAGAACTTCATCACCGCCTTGCGCACTTCTTCGTTCTTCGTAATCAACGCGCCGATACGGATGCCGCACTCCGAATAACGCTTCGATACAGAATCAATCAGCACCACATTCTGCTCGATGCCTTCCAGGTGGCAGGCCGAAATATAAGGAGAGCCGGTATAGATAAACTCGCGGTACACCTCGTCGGAGAACAGGAACAAATCGTATTTCTTCACCAAATCGCGGATCTGATTCATCTCGCGACGGGTATAGAGATATCCCGTAGGATTGTTCGGATTGCAAATCAAGATGCCTTTGGTCCGCTCGTTAATCAACTCTTCGAACTTCTCCACCTTCGGCAACGAGAAACCTTCGTCAATCGTGGTCGTGACCGTACGGATAACCGCCCCTGCCGAAATAGCAAACGCCATATAGTTGGCATACGCCGGCTCGGGAACGATGATTTCATCGCCCGGATTCAAGCAGCTCAGGAAAGCGAATAACACGGCTTCCGAACCGCCCGTGGTGATAATGATATCGTCGGCATCCAGGTTGATATCATATTTCTTATAATAGCCTACCAGCTTCTCGCGATAACTGCGATACCCCTGGCTCGGACTATATTCCAAGACCGTACGGTCGATATGACGAATCGCATCAAGGGCCGCTCGCGGAGTAGGAAGGTCAGGCTGACCGATGTTCAAGTGATAGACATGGATTCCTCTCGCTTTTGCAGCTTCTGCCAACGGTGCCAGTTTCCGGATAGGCGACTCGGGCATTTCAGTTCCTCGAATGGATATATGTGGCATATTACATAAAAATTTAAGTAAATAATGGTCGCAAAGATAACCCGAAAGAATAAAACCCGCAACATTTCCAGCGAAATAAATGCCAACTTAACCCTAAACAGGGGCTAAACTCTATCAAAAAACATAAAAAAGCACTGGAGCAATAGCCGGGTTATCTGGAAAAGTTCTATAT